>CAZPTD010000127.1:0-10959 GCA_964588915.1 uncultured Neomegalonema sp.
GGATCCAGAGCCGGTTCGCCGCACGCTCAGCCCCTCGGCCCTGGATCCCGGCTCTTCGCGCTTGGCCGGCATGACGAGGGCGAGGTCGGCTCCATCAGAACCGATCAGACGATAGGGCCTGCGGACGCTTCCCGCGCCGCTTGGACCCGGCGCGCTATCGCCGTTCTTGGCGCAGCTGCAAGCGCGCCGGTCTCGATCTCGACGCGTTCGAGCGCCGCGCCGGCGCGCCGGCGTCGGCCGCGCCGCCGCGCCGACCCTCACATCTGCGGCAGCTTCTCGCCCGCGGCGCTCGCGGCCGCCGCCTCCGCGATCCGCTTCGCCCGGGTCTCGGACGTCTTGGCGATCTTGATCCAACGGAGCACGTTGCGTCGGTAGCTCGGCGCCATCGCCGCGAAGCGTTCGGCCGCCGGCGGCGCCTTGGCCAGCGCCGCCGCGAGATCCTCCGGCGCCGTCAGCGCGTCGACGTCGTCCATGAAGCTCCAGAGCCCGCTCCTCTTGCCCGCTTCGACGGACGCGCGGCCTGCGGCGCGCATCCGCCCCTCCGCTTCGAGCCGCTCGGCGCGGTCCTTGTAGCTCTTCGCCCAATACTGCGTCCGCCGCTTGCCGACGAGCTGCATGGTGCGCGCGTCGTCGAGCTTGCGGCGGATCCCGTCGATCCAGCCATAGGCGACGAGCGCGTCGAGAACCTCTTCGCGCGAGACGAATTTTCCGTCGACATGGCGCTTGTAGGTGACGAGCCAGACGCTTTCTTCCCGGGCGTGGTTGGCGTCGAGCCAGCGCCAGAGCGCGTCACGGTCCGCGATCTCGACCTGCTCGAAATTCTCGGTCTTGATCATCGGCGGCGTCAGGCCTCGTCCCATGTCGTCGGCGCTTCGGCGCGGACGCGTTCGGCGAAGGCGCGGGCCTCGGCGTCGTCCGGTCGGAACAGCACGCCGACCGTGACATAGGCGTAGCATTCGTAGTCGCCCTCCGGCCATTCGCCGTAGAAGAACTCGCGCTCCATCACGTCGCAGCCCCAGATCGCGCCTTCGGGCGGCGTCGGGAAGCGCCGCGCCAGCATCTCCGCGAAACGATGCGCGCCGCTCCAGGCGTGACCGGTGCGCGCGTCGCCGTCGGCGTCGGCGTCGAGCCCGTCGAAGAGGCCAGGCGCGGGATAGGGAATGTCCATGAAGACGTGATCGGGATGATAGTCTTTGCGCGTCAGCGACATCGGCGTCTCCGTTGCGTCAGCCGGCCGAGGCCGCGCCGGCGAAGGCCTCGAGAAAGGCGCGCGTCGGCGTGTCCGCCGGGAACATGAGCTCGATTCGGAGATCCGACAAGGCGATGTCTTCGGCGGAGCCGAATTGCGCGATGGTCGAGAAGAAGGAGAGCGTCGTCTCGCCGACGCGAAACTGCGTCGGGACGGCGGGCGGCAAGGGATCGTCGCGCGAGGCCGCCTCGGCGCCGAGCGAGCGCTCGATCCGCCGCGCGCCGTCGTCGAGCACGGCGTCGCCGCCGAGCGCCGCGCTCTCGCTTCGGAGCCGCGCGAGGATGTGCCGCGCCGTCTCGTCCCAGTTCACGATCGCGCCGCGCAGCGCGTCGGAGCCGGCGAACGCCTCGAGCATGCTCGCGCCGCGTCCCAGGCCGAGCGGCGTCAGCATCGCCGCCGCCGTAGGATTGAGGTCTTCGATGTTCCAACGTCGGTCGATGGCCATCGCCGGATAGGGCGCGTGGCGCTCGAGCGTCCAGGCGATCGCGGCGCGGAAGGGCGCCATCTCGGCGTCGTCGAGCGGTCGGCGGCGATAGGCTGGCGCGAGGCCGGCGGCGCCGAGCAGAGCGTTGCGCTCGGGTCGCGGCACGTCCAAGGCTTCCGAGAGGCGAATGACCATCGCTCGGGTCGGGCGTGATCGCCCGGTCTCGAGAAAGGCGACATGGCGCGCCGAGACGTCGGCGGCGAGGGCGAGATCGAGCTGGCTGACGCGGCGACGACCGCGCCATTCCTTGAGCAGGGAGCCGAATTGCGAGGTCATGACGCCGTCTCCGTATTGCGCGACCGCCATCTTAGCGCGCTCCGGCGTCGGCGTTCACTTACCTCCGACGTAATTGTCGCGCCGCCCGCCGCGGCGGCATGTGACGGCGCGTTTAAGTCAACGGAGGACGCGCAATGTTCAACTCTTCGACGATGATGATCCTGAAAGCCGCCGCGGCGTTCGTCGCCGCCGTCGGCCTTCTCTTCGCGATCGCCGCCCATCCGGCGCTCGCCGCTCCCGCCGAACTCCTCATTGGCCTTGTGGCCGCGTCGAGCGAGCCGATCACGCTTGCAGGACCCGAAGCGCGCCTATTGGCGGCGGTCGGCGGCGGCGTCATGGTCGGATGGGCGGCGATGATCTGGCTCGTCGTCGCGCGGGTCGCGCCGCGGGATCCCGAGACGGCGCGCACGATCATTCTCGTCAGCGCCGCGGCTTGGTTCGTCGTCGACGGCGTCGCGTCGGTCGCCGCGGCCGCGCCGCTCAATGTGGCGCTGAATCTCGGCTTCCTGGCGATGTTCGTCCTGCCGTTGTTGCGGCGATCGGACCGGCGGCGGACGGCCGAGGGCTGACACGGCGCGCCGCCGCCGCTAGGTTTTCGCGGCACGCGAACGCAGGCCGACCTGCGATCGAAGCGGCGGCGGCGCGGACATCTGATGACCTGGCGTACGACAGACACGATCGAGACGCGCGCCGGACGCGTCGCGGCGGGCGCCGCCGGCGACGGTCCGGCGCTCGTCCTCGCCCATGGCTGGCCGTGGTCGTCCTATTCCTGGAGCCGCGTCATTCCGGCGCTCGCCGAGACGCATCGCGTCTACTGGTTCGACATGCCGGGCTACGGCCGCTCGGAGATGCGCGAAGATCAGAGGACCTCGCTCGACGTCCAGGGCGAGGTCTTCGCCGAGACGCTCGCGCATTGGCGGCTCGACCGCCCGCGCGTCGTCGCCCATGATTTCGGCGGCGCGGTCACACTCCGCGCGCATCTGCTCCATGGCTGCGACTACGAACGCTACGTCCTGATGAACGTCGTCGCGATGCGGCCCTGGGGCTCGGAATTCTTCGATCATGTCGGCCGGCATGTGGACGCGTTCATGGGGCTGCCGCCGCATATCCATCGCGCGGTCGTCGAGGCCTATATCCGCGGCGCGCTCGCGCATCCGATCGCGGAAGAGGACGTCGAGGCGCTGGTCGCGCCGTGGCTGACCGAGAAGGGCGTCGGCAGCTTCTACCGGCAATTCGCAGAGGCCGATGAGCGCTACACCGCCGACGTCGAGCCGATGTTCGGCGCCGTTCGCTGCCCGGTCCGGATCATCTGGGGCGCGGACGACCCGTGGATCCCGCTCGAGCGCGGCCGCGCGCTCCATGCGCTTATGCCGCAGGCGGGCTTCGAGACCCTCTCCGGCGTCGGCCATCTGCCGCAGCTCGAGGCGCCCGAGCGCGTCGCCGCGGCGTTGAGCGCCTTTCTGGAGGCGGCGCCGTAGCGACGGCGCGTCGGGCCGCGCGGTCATGTCGCGCTCGGACGGACCCCTATCGCCTCGATCCGCCGTCATCGTTCGAGCGCGCCGCGACTCGCTTCACGACGCCGGAAGCGGCGAAGGCGTGATGCGCGGGGCCGACGGCGCGCTGGTGACCGAGACCGAGGCGATTCCGGCTTGGGACGAGAACGGACGGGTCGACCATGTCGCGCCGATCGATCTCGTTCAGGCGGACTCGGAGGCCAAGCGGGCCGCGACGATGACCGTCCTGACGCTGATCTTGCTCAGCAACGCGGGGTCGGCCGCCCGCGCCGCTGTGTCGCGGCGGACGGGCGGCTGATCGCCTCAATCACGCCGTTCCGCATTTCCTCGATCCCGCGGACACCGAAGCGAAGCGGGCGGCGAGCTTGGCGGTCATGACGCTTTTCCTGCTCAGAGAGGACAAGTACGCTGGCCGATAGGGTCGCGGCGCGGCGCGGGGCGGCCGGCGGCCGGTCGAAACGGCGGATTGCGCAGGGCGCCTCTCCTTGCTAGCCTCGTAAGGCCGTTCGAGGCGGCGCCCTGGTCCGCGGAAAGCTGTTTCAGCGCCTCGCAAGCTGATGACTGACGCATCGGTGAACTCATGCCCGGTTGGCGGACCGGCGGGCGAAGACGAGTGATCCGATGAACCATTCTCTCGACTATCTGCGCCGCCAGGCGAAGTCCCTGAAGCGCGCCTTCGCGGCCGGCGACGACGCGGCGATTGCGCGGGCGCGGGCCGTGCTGCCCGACGCCGCCGCGCTCAAGCATGCGGACGCGCTCCATGTGATCGCGCGCGAGCAAGGCCATCAGAGTTGGCCGAAGCTCAAATCCGCGTCCGAAATCGCCGCGATGGACCGCGACGCGCGGGCCGAGCGGCTCAAATACGCGCTCTATCTCGGCCAGCATTGGGTCGTCGACACGCTGCTCGCCGCCGATCCGGACCTGCCGAAAGCCAATCTGGGGCTCCAGATCGCGCTCTACGATCGCGCTGCGGTCGAAGCGGCGTTGGCGAGCGGCGCCGAGGCGGCGACGCGTTCGATCGGCGTGCGCTCGCCGCTCCTGCATCTCGCCTTCTCGAAGCGCATCCACGCCGCGCCCGAGAAGCGCGGCGACATGATCGCGATCGCCGAGGCGCTCGTCGCCGCCGGCGCCGACGTGAACGACTCCTATCCGGCCGGACCCGACTCGCCGCACCGGCTGTCGGCGCTCTACGGCGCGCTCGGCCACGCCGACAACATGGCGCTGGCGACCTGGCTGCTGGAGAAGGGCGCCGATCCGAATGACAACGAGTCGCTCTATCACTCGACCGAGCTCGGCCATCACGACGGGCTCAAGCTTCTTCTGAAGCACGGCGCCGTATCGGCCGGGACGAACGCGCTGCCGCGGGCGATGGACTTCGACGATGTCGAGGCGGTCCGGCTTCTGCTCGACGCCGGCGCCGATCCGAACGAGGGCGTCGCGCAGCATCCGTCGGGGCTGCCGAACATCGTCATTCCCGGGCTGCATCAGGCGGCGCGGCGGATGTGCTCCGCGGAGATGGCGGAGCTCTTGATCGCCCGAGGGGCCGATGGTCGGCCGCCCTATAACGGTCATACGGCCTACGCCTTTGCGCGGATGCGCGGCAATCGCGCGGTTGCTTCGGTGTTGGAGCGCGCCGGGCAGGCGACCGAGCTCGACGAGACCGAGGCGCTGTTGGCCGCGGCCGCCGACGGCGCGGCGTCGGGGCGCGTCGATCCGGACAAGCTCGACGACGAGACGCGCCGGATCATGACGCGCGTGCTCGGCTTTCCCGGCGTTCTCGCGCATATCCAGCGGCTCCACGCCATCGGAATCGATCCGGAGTGGAAGGAGGAGATGGGCCTGACCTCGGCGCATGTCGCCGGCTGGGAGGGCCATGCGCCGGAATTGGAGTGGCTGCTGACGCTCGATCCGGATTTGGAGCACGTCAACGACTATGGCGGCAATCTGCTCGACACCGTTCTGCACGGGGCGGAGAACTGCCCGGCGCGGGCGCGCCGCGATCATCTCGCCTGCGTGAAGCTGGTCCTCGCGAAGGGCGCGACGCTCAGGCGGGCGAACATCGTCAGCGCCGGCGACGAGGAGATCGCCGCCGCCTTGGTCGACTGGGCCGAGGCGCATCCGGATCGGTTGATCGAGGATGTGTCTTAGGCGCGGGCGCCGGCGAGGCCCTTGCTGATCTGATCGATCGCCGACTGCGCGTTCTTCGCGAGCGTGGTGATCTCGTGCGCGATCACGCCGAATCCGGCCCCGGCCTGGCCGACCCGAGCCGCCTCGACCGAGGCGTTGACGGCGATGAGCTGGATCCGGACGGTCAGGTCCTTGAGGTTCTCGACCGTCTCCTCGGTGAGCTTGCGCGTCGCCGCGGCCTGCTTGTCGCGGTCGCGCGTGCTGTCCGCCAACAGGCCGCTCAGCGCGCCGAGGACCGTCTCGAGCGCGGCGGCGACCGGCCCCGACGCCATCTCGACGAGACGCCGCGCCGCGTCGACGTCCGTGGCCTCGTCGTCGGACGCGTCGCCCATCGATCGCGCGCGCTCGACGAAGCCGCCGAGCGCGCTTTGGATCTTCGGCTCGGCGAGCGTCGTCTCGCCGAGCCGCCGAGCGAGCGCCGCCGGCACGCCGAGCGCGTCGTCGCCCGCCGTGAGCGCGTCGAGATAGGCGGCGAACGCCTGGACGTCTTCGCTGAACCGCGCGCGCGCCCGCTTCGCCGCAACGCGGTCGCTCTCTTCGACGACAATCGCCCAAAGCGCCTGCATCGCCGCGCTGTTGGCGACCGTGCGCATCCGGCCTGCGAGCTCGACCGCGCGGCCGAGGGCGGCGGTTTCTTCGAGGACGTCCGCTTCGGGCGTCGACGGGGCGCGCCTGCTGCTCATGCGGGGTGTTCCTTCGAGCGAGCGGCTGTCGACAGCCGGTGGATCGATCCGCGCCGGTCAAGGGCCGGGCGCCTTGCGTGCGATGGCGCTTTTCGGCGCGCGTCGCGGCACTCTATCGCCGAGATGGTTGATGAAACGCCAAGACGACCGGGTCGGTCGACCGGACCGGCGCGTCGGGCCGCGACGTCTCGGGGATTGACTGAAATCAAGACGGCGGCCGCAAAGAGAACGTATGGTCTCCCAAGCTCGCTCGATCGATAAGCGCTCCGCGCAGGCGACGATTGGCGTGAGGTGGGAGAATAACGCAATGCGTGCAGACGCCGTGCAAGAGAATGCCCGAGAGTATTCTCCTCTGTACTTCCTTTCCGCCCTCGGTTCGGGCGGGCTCGTTGTCACGTTCTTCATGTGGCTGCTGTTTTGGGTCGGCCACCCGGCTCAGCCGGTTCCGGTCTTCGAAGACATCTGGGCGGCGTTCCAGGCGGGCGGGCCGGCGATGAAAGGCGCGATCGCGATCGCGTGGATCGGGATCGTCGTCTTCGCGGCGATCATGCTGCGGCTCCTCGCCTGGAATTTCAGCGCGTTGGCGCGCTGGACCCGCGCCGGTCGCGACGCGGCGCTGCGCTCGAGCAACAACGAAACCCAGCTCCTCGCCGCGCCGCTCGCGGTCGCGATGGCGGTCAATGTCGGCTTTATCCTCGGCCTCGTTTTCGTCCCGGGCCTCTGGTCGATCGTCGAATGGCTGTTTCCGGCCGCATTGATCGCGTTTCTCGCCATCGGCGTCTGGGCGCTGCGCCTGCTCGGTCGCTTCTGGGGCCGCGTGTTGACGACGGGCGGCTTCGACTGCGCCAAGAACAACAGCTTCGGCCAGCTCCTGCCGGCCTTCGCGCTGGCCATGATCGGCGTCGGCCTGGCCGCGCCGGCGGCGATGAGCGCGACGCCGCTCACGTCCGGCCTCTCTTTCATCCTGTCCAGCTTCTTCATCGTGTCGGCGGTCGTTCTCGGCGCGATCAAGCTGATGCTCGGCGTCCGCGCGATGATGGAGAACGGCGCCAGCGACGAGGGCGCGCCGAGCCTCTGGATCGTCGTGCCGATCTTGACCGTCGTCGGCATCGCGCTGATGCGGCAGGCGCATGGTCTCGGCGCGCATTTCGAAGCCCATCCGGCGCCGGCCGACGCCTTCGGACTTCTGACCACGTTCCTGTCGCTGCAACTCGCCTTCCTGCTCTTCGGCGCGCTGGTGCTGGCTCGCGTCGGCTATTTCCGGCGCTTCGTCTTCGGCGACGAGCGCTCGGCCGGCTCCTACGCGCTCGTCTGTCCGGGCGTGGCGCTCTCGGTGATGCTGCAGTTCTTCGTCAACAAGGGCCTCGTGGCGGTCGGGCTGATCGAGAAGTTCGGCGCTGCCTATTGGGCGGTGACGGCGATCGCGCTGGCGTTTCAGATCGCGACGATCGCGCTCGTCTTCCGGCTCAACGCCAAGCATTTCGGCGCGCGGAGCCGGCGCGCCGATCCGCAGCCGATCGCCTAGGGCCGCGCGCCGACGGGGCGCGGCGGCGACAGGGTCTCCGAAGCGGAAAAGGGGGTAGAGATGTCCTTCGAAGAAAGGGAGCCGCGGAAGAACGGCTTGACGCGCCGGTCGACGCTGAAATGGCTTCTTTATGGCGGCGCCGGCGTCGCGGCGCTCAACACGGTTTCGGCGGCGCCGGTCCAGACCAACGCTCGGATCGTGGTCGCCGGCGCCGGCGCGGCCGGTCTCGCGGCGGCCGCGCGGCTGTCGCGGCGGCTCGACGGCGCGCGGATCACCGTCATCGACGCGCGGCGGCGGCATCTCTATCAACCGGGCTTCACGCTGATCGCGGCCGGGCTTCATGACGCCTCCTATGCGATCACCGAGACGGCGGATTGGATCCCCGGCGACGTCGAATGGATCGACGAAGAGGTCGCCGAGTTCGACCCGGAGGCGAACCTCGTCCTCACCTCGGGCTCGCGGCGCGTTCCTTATGATTTTCTCGTCGTCGCGACCGGACTCTCGCTCGACTACGACGCGGTGGAGGGTATGGAGACGAGCCGGATCGGCCAGGACGGACTCGGCAGCGTCTATGCGAGCCCGGAGGCGGCCGAGGCGACCTGGCGCGCGATGTCGACCTTCACCGACGCGGGCGGCGTCGGCCTGTTCCATCGGCCGGCGACCGCGATGAAATGCGCCGGCGCGCCGCTCAAATACGCCTTCATCACCGACGACTACGCCCGGCGCAAAGCGACCCGCGGCAAGTCGGAGCTGATCTACGCCAAGCATAACGAGACGTTCTTCGGCGTGCCGATCTTCAACGAGAAGATTCGCATGCTCTTCGAGACGCGCGCATTCGCCACCGTCGAGAACCATGTGCTCCGCGCGATCGATCTCGGCGCCAAGCGCGCGACCTTCGACACGCCGAGCGGTCCGCAGGAGATCGACTACGACTTCATCAACCTCGTCCCGCCGATGCGGGCGCCGAGCGCCGTGCGCGAGAGCCCGCTGCCTTGGCGTGACGGCTCGTTCGCCGCGGGCGGCTGGATCGAGGTCGACCGGCATACGATGCGCCACCGGCGCTACCCGAACGTCTTCGCGATCGGCGACGTCGCCGGCGCGCCCAAGGGCAAGACGGCGGCGAGCGCCAAATGGCAGACGCCGGTCGCCGTCGACCATCTCGTTGCGGACATCTCCGGCGAGACGTCGAGCGCGGCCTATAACGGCTACACGTCGTGTCCGCTCATCACCAAGATCGGCCGGGCGATGCTGGTCGAGTTCGACTACGACAACAATTTGGCCAGGTCGTTTCCGGGCGTGATCTCGCCCTTCGAAGAACTTTGGATCACTTGGGTGATCAAGACCATCGGGCTCAAGCCCACCTATTACGCGATGCTGCGCGGCGAGGCGTGATTTCCGCTCGATGCTGAGAAGGACTCGAACATGGACCAGCTTTCGTTCAACACGCTGATCGCTGTCTTGGAGGAGATGTTCGGCCAAGCGGTGTTTTGGGCGATGGCCGCCGTCGCGGTTCTCGTTCTCATCGCGTTCGTCTATGTCTTGATTCGTCGACCGGTGAGCAGCCGCGCCGTGCTGCTTTGCGAGATCATCGGCGTCGTCGCCGGCGTCGGCGGCGTCTATTTCGTCTTCGCCGTCACCGGCTCGGCCGTTGTCGATGTCGGCGGGCCGATCGACGTCATCATGGTCGCGCTGATCTGGCTCGTGAGCGCGATCGGCGCCGGCATGCTCGCCTTCACGCTGCTCGGCCTCTTCGCGCCGCGGCGGTAGCGCGGCCGCCGCTTTAGCCCTGGGCGCGAAGCTCCTTCTCCATCTGATTGCAGGCGAGACCGTCGATCTGCGGCCCGAGCGCGCAACGCGGCGCGGCGGCCGGACGCCAGCCATGACGCTCGTAGAAGGCGAAGGCGGTCTTGGTGCTCGCGAGCCTTCCGAGCGCGGCGCCGTCGGCGGCGAGCGCGGCCTCGAGCGCGCGCAGGAGCGCGCCGCCGACGCCATGTCCGACATGCTCGGGCGCGACATAGTTGAGCAGGACGGCGCCGCCGCCATCCGTCGCGCCGACGCCGGCCGGCGCGCCGTCGCGCTTGGCGAGGAGGACGACGCCCTCGGGCGCCGCGATCCAGGCGGCGACGTTCTCCGGCGTCTTGTTCGCCGTCCATTCGGCGATCCGCTTCGGATCGCCCGCGTGATCGGCGACGCAGAGCTCGATGATCGAGGCGCGCAGAATGCGCGCGGCGGCCGCCGCATCGTCCATCGTCGCGCGTTCGACCGTGATCATGGCGTCGGTCTCCTCATGGACGTCGTTTCTGGCGAAGCCGCCCGAAGGTCGTTATTGCACAGCAATGCGGAAGCCGCATCCTACGCGCGGCGCATCGGCGCTCGCAGAGCGTGAGAAGACGAAAGGCGGAGCCATGGCGGACGGCGTATCGCGAGAGACGGTGACCTTCACGCTCGACGGGCGCGAGGTCGAGGCCGGGCCGGGCGAGAGCATCTGGGACGTCTCGAAGCGGCTCGGGCGCGAGCTGCCGCATCTTTGCCATTCGGGCGAGCCCGGCTATGCGCCCGACGGCAATTGTCGGGCCTGCATGGTCGAGATCGACGGCGAGCGGACCTTGGCCGCGTCCTGCATCCGCCAGCCGGCCGCCGGCATGGTCGTCAGCACCCAGTCCGACCGCGCGAGTCGCGCGCGCAAGGCGGTCATCGAGCTTCTGCTCGCCGATCAGCCGGCGCGCGAGAAGGCGCATGACGCCTCCTCCGGGTTTTGGCGCTGGGCGGACGAGACCGGCGTCGCCGAGAGCCGCTTCCCGGCGAAAGATCCGGCGCATGTGCCGCTGCTCGACGCGAGCCATGTCGCGATGCGCGTCAATCTCGACGCCTGCATCCATTGCAATCTCTGCGTCCGCGCCTGCCGCGAGGTGCAGGTCAACGACGTCATCGGCATGGCCGGCCGCGGCGCCGACTCGCTGATCGTCTTCGACATGGCCGACCCGATGGGCGCCTCCACCTGCGTCGCCTGCGGCGAGTGCGTGCAAGCCTGCCCGACGGGC
>CAZPTD010000128.1:0-10878 GCA_964588915.1 uncultured Neomegalonema sp.
GGCTGGTGCACCATGACCCGCGCGTTCGGCAGCGCGTAGCGCATGCCGGGCTGGCCGCCGGCCAAGAGCAGCGAGCCCATGCTCGCCGCCTGGCCGATACAGAGCGTCGCCACCGGCGAGCGGATGTACTGCATCGTGTCGTAGATCGACATGCCCGCGGTGACGACGCCGCCCGGGCTGTTGATGTACATCGAGATCTCTTTCGACGGATGCTCCGCCTCGAGGAAGAGCAGCTGGGCGACGATGATCGTCGCCATCTCGTCATGGATCGGCCCGGCGACGAAGACGATTCGTTCTTTGAGAAGGCGCGAGAAGATGTCGTAGCGGATCGATCCGCGCGCCGTCGTCTCCTCGACGGTCGGGATGATGAAGCTCGAGGGCTGCGCCGCTCCGGCCGTCGGCGATTGAAAGAACGGCGACTGCGGGAAAGGCGGCGTCGGAAAGCGCGTGGTCATAGAGGCTGCTCGGCTCCTCAGAGGTTGGCGGCGGACCGTCGCGAGTGGCGGCGCGCTCGGCGGCCGGGCGCGCGCAGAGACGTCGCGACCGGCTCAGCATGTCGGACATAGTCTTCTTAAGAAAAGATGAAAGAGCCTCGTCGCGCAACGGCGCCGCGACCGCCTCGGCGCCGCGACCGCCTCGGCGCCGCGACCATGCGAAAACGCGGCGACGCGTCGCGGCGGCCGCCGTCAGGCCGGCTGCTCCTCGACCGCGGCGCTCGCGGCCTCGGCCGGCTTGTCGTCGTCGTCGAGCTCGGCCAGCGCGGCGCGCAGCTCGTCGGCGGTCACCGGCTTCTCGCTGACGTCCGCGAGCTCGATGATGTAGTCGACGACCTTGTCCTCGTAGATCGGCGCGGCGAATTGCTGACGGAGCTGCGGGCTCTTCTGAACCGCGTCGAAAAACTCCTTCTCGCGGCCCGGATAGCGCCGCGCCGCCGCGACGGCGGCCTGGTTGAGCTCGGCCTCCGTCACCTCGATCGAGGCCTTCTCGCCGACATCCGAGAAGAGAAGCCCGAGCCGAACGCGGCGCGAGGCGAGCCGGCGATGCTCGTCGGTCGCTTCGATCTCGTCGTGATCGTGGCCTTCGACCTCGGGATGATCGTCGTGCCAGAGCTGATCGGCGATCTGCTTCGCCTCCTGCTCCAGCATCATCTCCGGCAGCTCGAAATCGAGGCGTTCGCTCAAAGCGTCGAGGAGCTTGCGCTTGAGATGGCTCCGCGCGGCGCTCCGATACTCGTTGGCGATCTGATCGCGGATCTGGTTCTTCATCGCCTCGAGGCTCTCGGCGCCGTAGCGCTCGGCGAGACCGTCGTCGATCTCCGCGACCTTCGGCGACCGCACCTCCTTGACCGTCACCGAGAACACGGCCTCTTTGCCGGCCAGCGTCTCGGCGCCGTAGTTCTCCGGAAACGCGACCTTCACCTCGCGCTCCTCGCCCGCGCTCGCGCCGACGAGCTGCTCTTCGAAGCCCGGAATGAATTGGTTCGATCCGAGCACGAGCGGAAAGTCGTCCGCCGCGCCGCCCTCGAACGCCTCGCCGTCGATCCGGCCGATGAAATCGATGACCGCCTGGGCGCCCTCCTCGGCGGCGCCGTCCTTGGCGTCCTCGAAGGATTTCGCGTTCTCGGCGAGGTTGTTGAGCGCCTTGTCGACGTCCTCGTCCGCGACCTCGACCGTCAGCCGCTCGAGCTTGATCTCGCCGAACGCGAGCTCGGGAATGTCGGGCAGAAGCTCGTAGGAAAACTCGACGTCGAGATCGTCGCCCTCTTCGAAGGTCTCGTTGACGATCTTGATCTCGGGCCGCTGCGCCGGGCGATGGTCGTTCTCTTCGAGATGCGATTTGACCGCCTCGTCGACCATCTCCTGCATCGCCTCGCCGAGCATGCTCTTGCCGAACATCTTCTTCAGCAGCGAGAGCGGCGCCTTGCCCTTGCGGAAGCCCTTGAGCTGCGCCGTCGGTCGGACCTCTTCGAGTTTGGCGTCGATCCGCGCCTCGATCTCCGCGGCGGTCGCTTTCGCGGCATAGGCGCGCTTCAGTCCTTCCGACTTGGTTTCCGTAACTTGCATTTCCTCAAACTTCGTATCGGCGAGACGCGTCGCTGGCGGCTGCGGCGTCGATTCTGGACCTTACTAATGCCCTTGCCCGACCGGCGCAAATCCGCCGATCGGCCGTCGCGTCTAGCGCTCGGAAACCTGTTTCAGAAAAACTGCTTCAAGAACAAGCATCTAGCCGACAGGCAGGCCTCTCCTAGCGGCGAAGTCGCAGATTGACCGCGGGATGTCAACCGGAGCGGCCGCGCTCGGCGCTCCTTCCGCGCGCGCCGGCGCACAGGATCTTCGCAAAGGGCGCGATCGAGGGCGCCAGATAGCAAAGATCGAAGACGAGCGGCGAAAGCCGCGCCTCGGGCCCGAGATCGACCCGCGCCAGCCGGCCGGCGGCGAGATCCTCGGCCGCGAAGGAGATCGGCAAGGTCGCGACGCCGAGCCCGTCGCGGGCGAGGCGCAGGATGGTCGCCAGCGTGCTCGAGCCGTGGATGACCGGCCCGGCGAGGCGCGGATCGGCGAAGACGCGCGCCACCTCGCGCGCCGGCGGCGTGCCTTTCGAGAAGGTGACGACCGCGAGCTCGGCCGCCTTGGCGAGACCGAGCGCGACCGGACCGTCCGGCGCCGTCTCGAGCCCGAGCAACGACGGCGCCGCGAACCAGCCGATCTCGACCGTGTCGATCTCCTCCGAAACCGCGCCCCTCGGCGCCCATTGCCGCATCAGGATGGCGACGTCGAGCGCGTCCTCCATCAACAGCCGGCTGGTGACCTCGGAGACGTCGACCGAGAGCTCGAGCCGGACGCGCGGCGCCGCCTCGGCGAGATGGCGCAACAGATCCGGCAGCCGCGTGTGCACGATGGTCTCGGAGACGCCGATCCGCAACGCGCCGCTCAGCCCCTCGGCCGCGGAGAGATCGGCGGCGATCGCGTCGCGCAGGCCGACGAGCCGCGTCGTCTGCTCGAAAAAGCGGCGTCCCTCGGGCGTCAGCCGCGCGCCCTTGCGCGAGCGGTCGAACAAGGCGACGCCAAGGGCGCGCTCGAGCTGAGCGACGCGCGCCGAGATCGCCGAGGGCGCGACGCCGAGCCGGCTCGCCGCGGCCCGGAAGCCGCCGCATGAAGCGACGACCCGGACGATTTCCGCATCCCGCAATCCGAACATCGCCGCCTCTCGCCTTTCCGCCCGCCGATCCACGCAGGTGTTCTCTTCAGATGAACATACTGTCCGTTTTTTAGTCAGTTGACCAGGACGCAATTTTGTGCGCCCAATCGCCACAGGTTGGGCGCGATCCGGGAAAGAACGTCGATGACCCATCGATCGAAAGAGGCGATCGCCGCGTCCGCGCGCGCGCTGCGCCGAGAGATCCGCGCGGGACGATGGCGCAAGCAGACCTCGGGCGTCGCGCCCGGCGCGCTGCAGGTCAATCTCGCCATCCTGCCCGCGGACGTCGCCGACGCGTTCCGGACGTTCTGCGCGAGCAATCCGAGGCCCTGTCCGCTCCTCGCCCGATCGGAACCCGGCTCGCGCGCGTTTCCGACCCTAGCCGAAGACCTCGACATCGCCCGCGACGCGCCCTTCTACCGCGTGATCCGCGACGGCGAGCCGGCGGAGAAGGTCGCCGACCTCGAAGCGATCTGGCGCGAGGATTTCGTCTCCTTCGCGCTGGGCTGCTCCTTCTCGTTCGAGGACGCGATGGCGCGCGCCGGCGTCGAGGTGCGCCATATGCGGCTCGGCCGCAACGTGCCGATGTACGTCTCCGATATCGAGACGATCCCGGTCCCGCCCTTCTCGGGCCCGACGGTCGTCTCGATGCGGCCGATCCCGCCGGAGCGCGCGGACGAGGTCCGCGAGATTTGCCTCGGCTATCCGACCGCGCATGGCGCGCCGGTCCATATCGGCGATCCGGCCGAGATCGGGATCCGCGAGATCGAGACGCCCGATTTCGGCGATCCGCCCGTGATCGAGGAGGGCGAGGTCTGCGCGTTCTGGGCTTGCGGCGTCACGCCGCGGCTCGCGCTCGGCGCCGCCCGGCTCGAGATCGCGATCACCCACGAGCCCGGCCACATGCTGGTGGCCGAGCTCGACGCGGCGGATCCGGGCTTGCCGGAATGGGAGTCGAAGCCGTCCGCGGCGCCTTGAAAGGACGGGCTCTCGCCCGGACCGGCCCGGGCGGCGTCGGCGCCGCCCAACTGACGATCTGAACGCGACAAGCCGTTCCGAAACGCCAAAGGAGAAACGTAATGAAGACTGATCGGATCTCGCGCCGGCTCCGCGGCGTCGCCGCTTCGGCGCTCGCCGGCGCCCTCCTCGCCGCGCCGGCGGCGGCGCAAGAGACCCTCTCCGTCGTCGGCAGCTGGTCGAGCCTGCCGCTCTATCAGCAATACGAGGCGCCGTTCTGGACCGAGACGCTGCCCGCCGCCTCGGGCGGCGAGATCGCGGTCGAGATGACGACCTTCAACCAGATGGGCGTCGCCGGCGGCGACGTCTTCAGCCTGCTCGGCGACGGCGTCTTCGACGTCGGCATGACGGTCGCCGACTACACCGTCTCCGAGGCGCCGGAATTGGAAGGCCTCGACGTGCCGCTGATCGCGACCGACGTCGAGACCGCCCGCGCCGCCGTCGACGCCGCCCGGCCGATGGTCGAGGACATCATGCGCGACCGCTTCAACGCCAAGCTTCTCGCGATCGCGCCCTATCCGCCGCAGATCATCTTCTGCAAGGGCGAGATCTCGGGCCTCGCCGACCTCGCCGGGCTCAAGGTCCGCGGCTCGGGCCGGATGACCACCAACTTCCTCGAGGCCCTCGGCGCCGAGGGCGTCAATGTCGGCTTCGCCGAAGTGCCGGGCGCGCTCCAGCAGGGCACGATCGACTGCGCGATCACCGGCTCGGGCTCGGGCTACAGCGCCGGCTGGCACGAGGTGACCGACACCGTGATCGCGCTGCCGCTCGGCGGCTGGGATCCGGTCGTCACCGCGATGAACCTCGACCGCTGGGAGTCGCTCTCGTCGGAGACGCAGGAGCTGATCCTCGCGACGATCCGCGACGAGTTCGAGACGCCCGCCTGGGACAGCGCCGGCGCCTCGCTCGAGATCGACCTCGCCTGCCTCACCGGCTCGGGCGACTGCCCGCTCGGCGATCCGGCCTCGATGACCTTGGCCGCCGCCTCCGACGCCGACCGCGAAACGGCGCGGCGCGTGCTGGTCGAGACGGTGCTGCCCGATTGGGCCGAGCGCGCCGGCGACGCCTGGAAAGAGCGCTGGAACGCGAGCGTCGGCGCGGCGACCGGCGTCCAGATCCCCTAACGCCTGACGCCGGAGCGCGCTGATGAGCGATTTCGACCCCGTCATCGACCGCCCGAGCGCGCCCCGGCGCATCGCCGCCGGCCTGCGCGGCGTCAATCGCGCCATCGGCCTCGTCGGCGGCGTCGTTCTCCTTCTCGCCGGCCTGCTCATCATCGCCGAGATCGTGATGCGCAACGTCGCCTTCGGCGTGCTCGGCGGCACCGACGAAATCTCGGGCTACGTGATGGCCGCGCTCGCCTCCTGGGGCGGCGCCTACGCGCTGATCGAGAAGGCGCATATCCGGATCGATCTCGCGCATCGGCGGCTGCCGCGGCCGCTGCAGACGCTGCTCGACGCGGCGTCGCTCGGCGGGCTGCTCGCGGTCTCGGTCACGATCGCCTATTTCGGCTACGCCCGCGTGCTCAGCCGCTCGCTCGAGCGCGAGCCGACGCCGACGGCGAACACGCCGCTCGAGACGCCGCTCTGGATCCCGCAATCGGTCTGGTTCGCCGGCTGGTGCTGGTTCGCGCTCGCCGCCCTGATCCTGCTCGCGCTCACGCTCTGGGCGGCGGCGCTGCGCGACTGGGCCGGCGCGGCCGAGATCGCCGGACCGGAAGCGGAAGAGGCGACCGTCGGCGCGGACGACGCGGAGGCGGCCGAGCGATGATCACCCGCGTCACGATCTGGCTCTTCATTCTGCTCCTCGCCTCGGCGCCGGTCGGACTGGTGATGTATCTCCTCGCCTTCGGCGTCGACGACATCTACAACGACTGGCGGCTGATCAACGGGCTCGGCCGTCAGATCTGGTCGGCGAGCGACGAGAGCCTGCTGCTGCCGATCCCGTTCTTTATTCTTCTCGGCGAGCTTCTGGTGCGCTCCGGCGTCGCCGCGCGCACCTATCGCGCGCTCGACGCCTGGCTCTCCTGGCTGCCGGGCGGCCTCATCCACGCCAACATCGCGACGGCGACCTTCTTCTCGGCGACCTCGGGCTCGTCGGTGGCGACCGCCGCGACCGTCGCCACCGTCGCGACGCCGCAGGGCGCGCGTCTCGGCTACGACCCGCGGCTCTTCAGCGGCGCGATCGCCGCCGGCGGCACGCTCGGGATCATGATCCCGCCCTCGATCAACCTCATCGTCTACGGTTTTCTGACCAACACCTCGATACCGGCGCTCTTTCTCGCCGGCCTCCTGCCCGGGCTTCTGCTGGCGCTGATGTTCATGGCGACGACCGCCGGCCTCTGCCTCTGGCGGCCGCGGCTCGGCGGTCCGTCGAAAAGCGCCGACTGGCCGACGCGGATGCGCGCGCTCGGCGATCTGGCGCCGATCGTCGTGCTCTTTCTCGCCGTCATCGGCTCGATCTATCTCGGCTGGGCGACGCCGACCGAGGCGGCCGCGGTCGGCGTGGCGATGGCGGCGGTGATCGCGGCGTTCTATCGCGGCCTCAGCGTCTCGGCTCTGAAGGCGGCGCTGCTCGGCACGATCAAGGTGACCGGCATGATCGCCTTCATCATCGTCGCGGCGAGCTATCTCAACTACGCGCTCGGCGGCGCCGGGCTCAATCGCGAGCTCGAGGCGCTCTTGGAGACGCTCGCGCTCGACAAGCTCGGGACGATGCTCCTGATCATCCTGCTCTATATCGTTTTGGGATTCTTCATCGAGACGCTGTCGCTGATGGTCGCCACGATCCCGATCATCCATCCTTTCGTCACCGGACAGCTCGGCTACGACTCGATCTGGTTCGGCGTGATGCTGGTGCTTCTGGTCGAGATGGCGTTGATCACGCCGCCGGTCGGGCTCAACCTCTTCGTCGTGCAGGGCGCGCGGCGCGCCGCCGGCGTCCCGGGCGGGCTCGGACAGGTGATGACCGGCGCGGCGCCTTTCGCGCTCGTCATGCTGCTCATGGCGTTCATGCTTCTCGCCTTCCCGGAGATCGCGCTTTGGCTGCCGAGCCTCGGTCGCGACTGACGAGAGGCGGTCGCGAAGAGAGGCGAAACGCCTCGATGAGCGGCCCGGCTCCTCGCGGCTCTTCGCCGCTCGTCGCTTAAGCCGGGGTGCGGCCGATCCGATTGCGTTCAACGAGAGGAGATCGCGTCATGCTGCGCTTCGAGACGCCGGAAGGCGATGCGGTCGAGATCGCGCCGCGCCGGCTGATCATCGCCGGATGGACCGGCCGCGACCCCGAGAAGATCGCCGAGCACATCGCCGAGCTCGCCGAGATCGGAGTGCCCGGCCCCTCGACGACGCCGGTCTATTACGAGGCGCCGCCGGCGCTCGCCGCGCGGATCGACACGCTCGACGCGCTCGGCGGTCAGACCGGCGGCGAGGCCGAAGCCGTCCTGCTCGACGACGGCGCCCGGCTTTGGATCGGGCTCGGCTCGGACCACACCGACCGCGACCTCGAGGCGACCTGCGTCGCGCGCTCGAAAGCGGTCGTCGCCAAGCCGCTCGCCGGCGCCGTCTGGCCCTTCGACGCGGTCGCCGACCGCCTCGACGGCTTGCGCATCGTCTCGGAGGCGAGCGACGACGGCGAGACCTGGACGCCCTATCAGTCGGGAACGCTCGACGGCCTGCTGCCGCCTTCGGCGCTCATCGACGGCGCGCCGGAGCTCGACGCGGGAAGCGGCGGCGCGAGCCGGCTCGGCGCCGGCGCGCTCCTCTTTTGCGGCGCCTTGCCGGCGTCGGGCGGCGTGCGCCCGACGCCCTGGTTCCGCGCCCGGCTCGAGGATCCCGTCCTCGGCCGGGCGCTCTCGCTCTCGTATCGTGTGCGGACGCTGCCGATCCGGCGCTAGTGTGGCGGCCTCGAAATGCGCCACATTCATCCGCAAGCGCCGGAGCGAATCTCGAACCCGAAACCGCACGAGCGACTTATTGATTCGAGCGCCCTTTAGGGATCTGAAATTCGCGACGCCCTCGGCCGCGATGATGAAGCGCATTTCAGATCCAGGACACTAGCCTCGTCCTCGCCGGCGCGCGACCCGAGGACGCTCGTCGACCGCGTCCTCGCAGCGCTCGTCGACCGCCCCGCCGCCGGCGGGATCGGGCTCGAGAATGTCGGCCAGGCGTCGGATCAGTTCGCGGCCCTCGGGCGTGAGCGAATGCATGCGCCAGCGCCGCTCGTCCGGGTTCACGCGCTGCGACACCAGCTTGCCGCGGCGCTTCGCCATCAGCCCGGCGAGATTCCGCGTCGCCGTCGAGCCGGCGACGTTGAGATCGTCCATCACCTCGGTCCGGCTGACCCCGTCCTTAAGCGTCACGATCAAGAGCGCGGCCGCCATCGGCAGCTGCATGTCCGGATCGATCCGACGAAACTCCTGGATCGCGGCCAGCAACCGCCGCGCGACGCGCTGTTCTTTCGGGGTCAACCCGTCCATGCCGAGCCCCCCGCCTGCCGGCCTCCGCCCCGCCGCGCAGCGCCTCCGCGAGACGTCGAGCGTCTCCCTCGAGCCGCGCCGCCCGCCTGCGCGCCGCCTCCTCCGCCGGGCGCGCGCGCCATTCGACGGGGCGGGCGAGACGCGTCCGCGCCATCCGCCGCTCGCAGCGCCGCCAGGCCGAGCAGACCAGCTCGAACCGGCGCCAATGGAGATAGAGCTCCGGCAACGCCGCAAGGAAGAGCCGCGGCCGATCCGAAAACGGCGCCTCGGCGCGGCTCAGGCAAATCTCGAGACCGCCAAGGCGGAAGCTCCGACACCACATACGGCACGCCCCTAAATTCGATTCGGGACCACTCCACCATGAGCACTCCGATTTATCAAGACTTTTCCACAAATACGCCGACATCATGCAGGGCGGATCCTCGCGCGCCGGGCGATTGGCGGCCATTCGTACCCATTTTGTTCGAGCGCGTCGAGCGAAACCCGGCGTTTTCAGGAAAAAACCCGAGATCTCGCCGCCCCGAACGCCGGTCGCCCTCCATCCGCCTCACGGCCTCAACCGCAGCCGCTCGAGATCGTCGGCGGCGAAGAAGACGCCGAAGCCGACGTCCTCGGCCGGCTCTCGAAGCGAGAAGCGCGTCATGACCAGCTCCGGCCCCGGCAGGTCGGCCGCCCGCTCCTCGATGCGATAGGACCAGCAGGACAGGCCCCGCGCCGCCCAATCGTCGACGACGACGCCGCGCAGCCCGCTCTCCACCGACGACGGAACGCGCGCGTCGGCGGCGGCGACATAGGGCGCGTCGGTCGCCGGATCGTAAAACTCGATGTCCTCCGCCGCGACCTCGTCGCCGCGCAGGCAGACCTGATCGTTGACCACCTCGTAGCGAAACCGCTGGACCACCTTCGCGAAGCCGCCGTCCTCGTAAGCGGTGAGCGCCACGCCCTCGAACTCGACCTCGTAGGCCGACGACGCGTCGCCGGCGCCGAAGAGCGTGAGCACGAAGGCGCAGCTGCGGTCCTCGAGCCGATAGTCGACGCACCAAACGGCGCCGCCCGAGAGGGCCGCGAGAAAATCCTCGCCGGAATAGGGCTGCGCCGCCGCGCCGGACCCGGCCGAAACGGCGGCGAGCGCGCCGATGACGGCCGGCGCCGCGCCGCGCCGGAGATAGGATCGAACCCGCGGCATCATGTCGTTTCTCCCGTCCGATCGATAGCCAACGGCTCTCGCATACCCCAGAAGCGCGGCCGAAACGAGACGAAGCGGCCGCGACGCGGCGTTTCGGCCCTGCGTGCTCTTTTCGCTTTACCGCGCCGCGGCGAGCGGCGAGGAAGGCGGCGGCCCGCATCAGTCGAAGAGGTGCAGCGATGCGCATCACCGACATCCGCGAGAAGACCGTCTCGATCGCCTCGCCGATCGCCAACGCCTATATCGACTTCTCGAAGATGACCTGCTCCGTGGTCGCGCTGGTCACGGACGTGATCCGCGACGGCGCGCCGATCGTCGGCTACGGCTTCAACTCGAACGGCCGCTACGGCCAGGGCGCGCTCATGCGCGACCGCTTCATCGCCCGCGTGCTCGAGGCCGATCCGGCGACGCTGATCGACGAGGCGAACGACAATCTCGATCCCTTCGCGATCTGGGCCGCGCTCATGACCAACGAGAAGCCGGGCGGCCATGGCGAGCGCTCGGTCGCCGTCGGAACGATCGACATGGCGGTCTGGGACGCGGTCGCGAAGATCGCCGGCGTCCCGCTCTGGCGGCTGCTCGCGGACCGCTATCGCGGCGGCGCGGCCGATGAGAGCGTCTGGGTCTACGCCGCCGGCGGCTACTACTATCCGGGCAAGGATCGCGCGCAGCTCCAGGACGAGCTCCGCCGCTATCTCGATCTCGGCTACGAGGTCGTGAAGATGAAGATCGGCGCGGCGCCGCTCGCCGACGACCTCGCGCGGATCGAGGCGGCGCTCGAGGTGGTCGGCGACGGATCGCGCCTCGCGGTCGACGCCAACGGCCGCTTCGATCTCGAGACGGCGCTCGCCTATGGCGAGGCGCTCGCGCCTTTCGGCCTCTTCTGGTTCGAGGAGGCCGGCGACCCTTTGGACTACGCGCTTCAGGCGCGGCTCGCCGAGGCCTACGCGCCGCCGCTCGCCACCGGCGAGAACCTCTTCAGCCATCAGGACGCCCGCAACCT
>CAZPTD010000129.1:0-10874 GCA_964588915.1 uncultured Neomegalonema sp.
CCTTCGACCCCGCCGTCGAGCGCCGCCTTTAGCGCCTTGTAATGCGCATCGTCGCTCTCAAAGGACAGATCGTCGCAGAAGAGCAGGACGCGGCGCGTCGGCGCGGCGCGGAGGATCGCCAGCAACCGGTCGAGCGTCGGCAGGTCTTCGCGGAGGATCTCGACCAGCACGAGCGGCGCGTCGTCGCCGCGCTCGGCGTTGACCGCCGCGTGCACGGCCTTGACCAGCGAGGATTTGCCCATGCCGCGCGCGCCCCAGAGGAGCGCGTTGTTCGCCGGCAGACCGGCGGCGAAGCGGCGCGTGTTCTCGAGGAGCTGGTCGCGCGCGCGGTCGACGCCGATCAGGAGGTCGAGATCGACGCGGGCGACCTTCTCGACCGGGTCGAGCCGATCCAAGGGCGGCGCGCCGAAGGCGGAGGCGCGGCCGGGCCGCCAGATGAAGGCGCTCGCCGCGGCGAAGTCGACCGGCTCGGCGGGCGGCGGCGCGAGCCGCTCGAGCGCGGAGGCGATGCGTTCGACCGCCGCCAGGAGGCGCTTGTGGTCGCTCATCTGGCGGCGCGCCGCGGCTCAGGGCGCGTCGTCGTCAAAGTAGCCGTCCTCGCGCAGACGCTGCTCGCGCTTCTTCTCGACGCCCTTCGCGAGCAGAATCGAAATCTCGTAGAGGAGATAGAGCGGCACGCCGAGCCCGAGCTGGCTGACCGGGTCGGGCGGCGTCAGCGCCGCCGCGCCCACGGCGATGCCGACCACGGCGTATTTGCGTCCGCGCGCGAGGCCCTCCGAGGACGCGATGCCGGCGCGCGCGAGCAGCGTCAGCAGCACCGGCAGCTGGAACGCCAGGCCGAAGGCGAAGATCAACAGCATCACGATCGAGAGATACTCGCTGACCTTGAACTCGAAACCGATGTCGGCGGCGCCGGCCTCCGAGGCGTTGTCGGTGTAGTCGAGGAAGAAGTCGAAGGCGAGCGGCGAGACGATGAAGTAGACGAGCGCGCCGCCCAGACCGAAAAGAACCGGCGTCGCGACCAAAAACGGCCAAAACGCCCGCTTCTCCTGCTGATATAGGCCCGGCGCGACGAAGCGCCAAAGCTGCGCCGCGATGATCGGAAAGGCGAAGTACAGGCCGGAATAGACGGCGATCTTGAGATCGGTCAGGAACTTCTCCTGCACCGCCGTAACGATAAAGCGGCGGCTTTCGCCGCGCGCGGCCAGCTCGTCCGAGAGCGGGATCGCCAGGAATTGAAAAATCTCGTCGGCGAAGATGAAGCAGACGATGATCGCCAGCGCCAGGCCGAGAACCGCGCGAATGAGCCGCGTTCGCAGCTCCGCCAGATGCTCGATCAGCGGCGCCTGCGTGTTCTCGATTCGCGTCTCGTCGTCAATGCTTCGCGCCATTCCGACACATCCTCAAACGGCCAGAGCGGCCACGCTGAACCACGTCGCCGCCGATCGCGGCCGGCCGTCTACCCGTCGCGGCCGCCGCGGGCGCCGCGCTCGAAATCGGCCAGCATCGCGTCGTCTTCGGCGTCTCGCGCGTCGCGGGCGCGGCGCTCGATCTGCGGTCCGGACGGCGCCGGCGCAGAGCCGGCGTTCGCGCTCGCGGCCGTCTCGGGCGCTTTGCGTTCGAGCCCGGCGGCGCGCATCGCGTTCGGCGTCCGCGGCGCCTGCGACGCCGTCGTCGGCCGCGCCGCCGCGCCGCCGCCCGCGCCGTTGCTCGGACGGTTGACGTCGGTCGCTCGGCGCACCTCGGAGTCGATTTTCCGCGACTCTTCGCGAACGACGCTGCTGACGTCGGCGGATTTCTTGAGCTCGTCGAGTTCGATCTCGCGCGCCGCTTCGTTCATGCCGGATTGAAAATCGCGCGCCATCGACCGCGCCTTTCCGACCCAGGTCCCTATCTTGCGCACCAACACCGGCAGGTCCTTCGGACCGACGACGATAAGCGCCAGGGCCAGGATGACGAAAAGCTCCCAGCCGCCAATATCGAGCATGCGAGGCTCTCCTGCTGCCGTCCTCTAGCCGTTAAAGCCCGGGATCAGCTGTTGCCGCGCTGCTCGGCGTTGGCGTTGGCGCTTCCGCTGCGCGCCTCGGTCGGGCGCGCCTCGACCGTCGGGCCGCCCTCGTTGATCGCGCGCTGCGACTCCTCGTCGTTCTCGCTGTCGCGCATGCCGCGCTTGAAGGCGTTGATGCCTTTCGCCGCGTCGCCCATCAGCTGCGAGATCTTGCCGCGGCCGAACAGCAGAACCACGAGCACGATGATGACGAGGATCTGCCAAAAGCCGAATTGTCCCACGAGTGCCATCTCCATTTGGAAGCCTCCAACGCGATCGGCGCCGCCGATCTTTCATTCAATAGAAGACGGCGACGCGCGCGGATCAAGAGCCGCGCCCTGCGCGCGTCGCCCGCCCCTTCTCACATCCGTCTTATGCAGGGATCACGGACGGCGCGCAATTGGATCGTCGGGCGCGACGAACGCGCGCGCCGCCGGCCCGCCGCTCGGCCCTTCTCAATCGCCGCGGACGCCGGAGCCGTCCGGCCGTCTCGGCCGCCGCGCCCAGACCGACGCGCCGACGCCGACCGGCGCCGGCTCGGCGTAGCCGACGACGGCGTCCTCGCCCTCCGGCCGCGGCGAGAGATACGGCCATTCGAGCCGGCTCTGAACCGCGCAAGGAAACACGAAGCAACGATCGCGCCGAAGCGAGAGCCACAAGGGCTCGCCCGGCGGCGGCAGGAACGCGCCCGGAATCGTCGCCGACAGAATCTCGTCGTCATGGTCCATCCGCGCCTCGACGAGCGAATGCGCGCCCATGAAGCGCGCGCGCTCGACCACGCCGCGCGCCGCCGCGCCGGTCGACGCGCTCGGCTCCGGCGCCTCGTCGAGATCGACCTGGAGATGCTGCGGCCGGATGATGATCTCCACATCCGCGCCGTCGGCGAGGCCCGGCGTCAGGAAGAGGCCGAACGGCGTGTCCGCTTGCTGGTTCCGGACGACGCTGTGGACGATGTTGATCTCGGAAAAGAACGCCGCCGCGCGCCGATCCACCGGATGATTGTAGACGTGATAGGGCGCGCCGATCTGGATGATCCGGCCGTCGCGCATGAGCGCGATCCGATCGCTCATGCGCATCGCCTCTTCCGGATCGTGCGTGACGAAAAGAACGGCCGAGCCTTCCGCCTTCAGAATGCCGAGCGTCTCGTCGCGCAGCTGGTCGCGCAGGCGATGGTCGAGCGACGAGAAGGGCTCGTCCATCAGCATCACGCTCGGCTTCGGCGCGATCGCCCGAGCCAGCGCCACGCGCTGCTGCTCGCCGCCCGAGAGCTCGTGCGGATAGCACGCGCCGCGGCCCGCGAGCCCGACGCGCGCGAGCTCCGTCTCGGCGCGGGCGCCGCGATCGCCGCCTCGGAGGCCGAAGGCGACGTTCTCGGCCGCGGTCAGATGCGGAAAGAGCGCGAACTCCTGGAACATCAGCCCGACGCCGCGCCGCTCCGGCGGCGCGTGGACATGCGCGTCCGAGACCACCCGGCCGTCGATCGAAACCGAGCCGGCGTCCTGCCGCTCGACGCCGGCGGCGATTCGCAGCGTCGTCGACTTGCCGCAGCCGGACGGGCCGAGCAGGCTCACCACCTCGCCCGCGGCGACATCGATATCGAGATTGGCGACGGCGTCGATCGCTCCGAAGCGGCGGCTGACGCCTTTCAATTCTAGCTTCACCAGGCGATCCGCCCCGTTCTTGCGCGCCTCTCGAGTCGCGCCGTCCTTCCCATTCGCACGCTACGGCGCCGCGGCCGTGCTGTCGATATAAGAGCGACGGACGGCCTTCGGAATGCTTAGCGTTTTTGTCGGAAATAGACTAGCCGGCAAACCGCGCCGAATGCAACCCGAGCCGGCGCCCGCGCGACGGCGCGCCGCCGCGCGAAAATGTGACCGCGGCGCGTTTGATCCGCCCGGACCGCGCCCTCACCCTCGCGGCGACCGCGCGAAGGAGCATCGACATGTCCCCCAGAGCCGAGAACGCCCGCCCCGAGATCGCCGACGCCGAGAACCTGCGCTTGGCCGTTCAGGACTATTACGGCGAGACGCTGTCCGTCTCCGAGGATCTCAAGACGTCGGCCTGCGCGACCTCGGCCGCGCCGCCGCCGCGCCTCGCGCGGCTGATCGACAACCTCCACGAAGAGACGCGGTCGCGCTATTTCGGCTGTGGCCTCATCGCGCCCGAGGCGCTCGCGGGCGCCTCGGCGCTCGATCTCGGCTGCGGCGCCGGCCGCGACGTCTACGTGCTCAGCCAACTCGTCGGCGAAAACGGGCGCGTCGTCGGCGTCGACATGACCGAGAAGCAGCTCGAGGTCGCCGAGCGCCGGCGCGATTGGCATCGCGCGCGCTTCGGCTACGCGAAAAGCAACGTCTCGTTTCATCGCGGCTATCTGGAGGATCTCGGCGCGATCGGGCTCGAGCCGGCGAGCTTCGACGTCGTCGTGTCCAACTGCGTCGTCAATCTCGCGACGGACAAGCGCGCCGTCCTCGAGGGCGTCCAGCGGCTGCTGAGGCCGGGCGGCGAGTTCTACTTCGCGGACGTCTACGCCGACCGTCCGTTGCCGGACGCCGCGCGGCGCGATCCCGCGCTCTACGGCGAATGCCTCGGCGGCGCGCTCGTCTGGTCTGACTTCCCGGCGCTCGCCGAGGCGGCCGGCTTCGCGCCGCCGCGCCTCGTCGCCGCCGCCCCGATCGGCCATTACAGCGACGAGATCCGCGCCGCGGTCGGCGAAACGCGTTTCGTCTCGGCGTCGGTGCGGCTCTTCGCGGCGCCGGACCGCGCCGAAGCGGCGAAGGGCGCAGCCGCCGCGACGTATCTCGGCGGCGCGGACGCGGTCGACGCGGAGAGCGACGACCGCTTCGACTTCGATCTCGCGACGCGCTTCGAGAGAGGCGCCGCGCAGCGCGTCGACGCCGCGACGGCCGCCCTTCTTCGAACGAGCCGGTTCGGCCGCTTCTTCGCCTTCGCCGCCGCCGCGGACGCGGCCGAGAGCGGAGCCGCCGCGCCGCTCGATCCTTTCGCGGTGACGGAAGGCGTGGAGCCGCCCGGGCGAAAGAGTTGCTGCGGCTGAGTAAATTGACGCGCGTCAAAGCGAATCGAGCGCCCGCGCTCCAGTTTCCGCTCACGCTCCGCGAGCGGCGCGGCGCGTACGAGAAGAGGGCTGTCCGACATGCTCGGCGTTGCGACTTCCATGAGCGTTTCCGACGCGCCGCGGCGCTCGCCCTGCGAGACCGCGTCGAAACTGGCCGCCGCCAAGCTCGATGAGCATTTCGGCGGTCACCTGGACGAACGCGCGTTTCGCCAGAGCTCGGACGTCGCGGACGCGCCGGCGAAGATCGCGATCCGCAACCTCGATTTTTGGTATGGCGACGCGCATGCGCTGAGATCGGTGAACTTCGACATCCGCGAGGGCGCGGTGACCGCCTTTATCGGACCGTCGGGTTGCGGCAAGTCGACGCTGCTGAAATGCCTCAACCGCATGCAGGACGAGGTTCCGGGCCATCGGATCGAAGGCTCGATCACCATGTCGGGCCCGGACGAGACGGTCGAGGTCTATGACGAGGACATCGACCCGCCGCTCTTCCGCCGGCGCTTCGGTTGGGTGGCGCAGAAGCCGAATCCGTTCCCGAGCTCGGTCTACAACAACATCGCCTATCCGGCGCGGCTGCACGGCCTCGTCCGCAGCGGAGCGGAGATGGACGCGCATGTCGAGGAGATGCTCCGCGCCGCCGGTCTCTGGGACGAGCTCAGGGATCGGCTGAAGGAGCCCGGGACCGACCTTTCCGGCGGCCAGCAGCAGCGCCTCTGCATCGCCCGCGCGCTCTCGCCGCGGCCGGAGGTGATGCTGATGGACGAACCCTGCGGCTCGCTCGATCCGATCTCGACCGAGCGCGTCGAGGAGCTGATCGACAGCCTGCGCGGCCGCGTGACGATCGTGATCATCACCCACAACATGGAGCAGGCCGCCCGCGTCTCGGACTTCGTCGCCTTCTTCAAGCTCGGCGAGATGCTGGAGTTCGGTCCGGCTCGCGACGTCCTGCTGACGCCGCGCCACGCAGAGGCGAAGGCCTATCTCGCCGGCCGCTTCGGCTGATCCGGCGCGGCGATCGCGCGCGCCGGACGGTTTTCCGGGCGCAATCAGCCTCTGGCGTGATCTTGCTGAAAACCGTCCGCTGGACGGTTTTCCGGGCGCAAGATCACGCCATCGTGCTGTTGAAGGCGCCGCCGTCGAGCAGCACGTTCTGGCCGACCATGTAGCCGACATATCGGCTGCAGAGAAACGCGCAGACCGCGCCGAATTCCTCCGGCGTTCCGAATCGGCCGGTCGGGTTCTTGGCGTGGGCGTTGCGCTTCGCCTCTTCGGGCGTGATGTTCTCCTGCCGCGCGATATTCGCCATCAACCCGTCGACGCGGTCGGTCTCATGGCTGCCGGGCAGAAGGTTGTTGATGATCACGCCATGCCGCGCCACCTGCCGCGCGGTTCCGCCGACGAAGCCGGTGAGGCCGGCGCGCGCGCCGTTGGAGAGCCCTAGCTGCGGTATCGGCGATTTCACCGACCCGGAGGTGATGTTGACGATGCGGCCCCAGCCCTTGGCGATCATGCCGGGCAGAACCGCCGTCGTCAGCAGGATCGGCGTCAGCATGTTGCCGTTGATCGCGGCGAGCCATTCCTCCTTGCCCCAGTCCGACCAGAGGCCGGCGGGCGGCCCGCCGGCGTTGTTGACCAGGATGTCGGGCTCGGGCTCCGCGGCGAGCAGCGCCGCCCGGCCCTCGTCGGTCGTCACGTCGGCCGCGACCGACATCACCACGACACCGGTCGCGGCGCGGATCTCGTCGGCCGTCCGATAGAGCGCGTACTGCGTGCGCGCGTTCAGCGTCACATGCGCGCCGGCCTCGGCGAGCTTCATCGCCGACGCCTTGCCGAGCCCCTTCGACGAGGCGCAGACGATGGCGCGCTTGCCTGTGATCCCGAGATCCATGTTTCCTCCGATCCGTTGCGTCTTCTCGCGTCGGATCGAGGCATAGGACAAGCGCGACGGCCCCGGAAGCGGTTACTCGGTCGCGCGCGCCGCGATCGCCGCGAAGACCGCGTCGAGCTCGGCCGCGAGCGTCGTCAGCGCCTCGCCGCCCTCGTCGAAATAGGGCGTGAACACCGTCGTCGGCGTCCGATAGGAGAGCGTCGCCGTCCCGTCCGGCTCCTCGGTGACGTAGAAGCGGATCGGCGCCTCGATGCCGGAGGCGACGCTCGCCTCGAGCATCCGACGCGCGAAGTCGTTGCGGTAGACGCCGACCACCTTGTTGCCGGGAATGGTGATCCCGGCGCCGCGCGCGCCGGCCGAGGCGCTCGCCTGCGTCACCTTCAACATCTCTTCGGCCTTGATCGCGTCGTCGAGCGCGGCCGTCAGATCGGCGAAAGATTTCTCCGTCTCGATCACGACCCAGCCCTCGCGCTGGCCGACAGTCGGCTCGGCGGCGGCGAAGCAGGCCGAGCAAAGCAGGAAGCAGGCGGCGAGAAAGCGACTCTTGAGCATGGCGAACCTCCGATCGATCTTGCCGCGTCGGCCTACCCCGCTTTCGCCGTGGCCGCCGCTCACGTCTCCTCGCGCGAGCGCGAGCGGATCGGCCGCGCCATCGCGAGGCGCAGCGCCGGACCCCATCCGTAGGAGGCTTGCTCGGCGGCCTCGGCGCGCAGGCCCGGTCCGCCCTCGTCGAGCGATATCTCGCGAAAGCCGCGCCGCTCGTAGTAGGGCCGGTTCCAGGGCAGGTCGCGAAACGTGGTCAGCGTCATCCGTTCGAGACCGAGCGCCGCGCCGAGGGCGTCGCCCGCCGCGAGCAGCGCCGCGCCGACGCCTCGCCCCTGATGCTCGGGATCGACGTCGAATTCCGCCAGCTGCAGATCCGGCGGATCGCTCTCGAACCGCGCGAAGCCGACCGGTCCGCCCGGACCGGCGGCGACGAGGAGCAGCCCTTCCGACGCCGCCGCCACGAACCGCGTCGGCTGCGGGATCGGCTCGTCGGCGATCTCGGGAAAGGGGCTGTCGCGGAACATTCGGGCGCCGGCCTTCTCGATCGCGGGGCACGCCATCGCGTCCTCGCGCGTCGCCTTGCGGATCGCGTAACCTTCAGGCGGCGTCATCGCTCGGCCTCACCAGGCAATCTCCTCGCCCCTCCAATCCCAAAAGCCGCCCGACCGCGCCGGCGTCAGGCCGTTCAGCACCGCGAGCAGCCGGCCGGCGCTCTCCTCCGGCGTCATGACCTCCGGCCGCGCCGCGCCTTCCGGTCTGAAAGGCCGCGAGAGCGGGCTCTCCACCGTGCCCGGATGGAGCGCCGCCACCACCGCCTCCGGCCGCCGCCGCGCGATCTCGATCGCGGCGCCGTGGAGCAGCTGATTGAGCGCCGCCTTCGCCGCTCGATAGCCGTACCAGCCGCCGAGGCGGTTGTCGCCGATCGATCCGACCCGAGCGGAGAGCGCGGCGAAGAAAGAGCGCTCCTTGCGCGGCGAGAGCGCATGGAAATGCTTGAGGACGAGCGCCGGCAGGACGGCGTTGAGCGCGAATTGCGCCGCGAGCCGGTCCGGCGCGAGATCGTCCAAGGTCTTCTCCGGTCGATGATCGCCGATCACGAGGCCGCCGGTGGCGACGAAGACGAGATGGAGCGCGCCCGCGGTCTCCTTCAGCCGCGCCGCGGTCGCGGCGAGCCCCTGCTCGTCGGTCGCGCCGGCGAAGTCTTCGGCGCTGCGGCTCATGCGCTCGACGCGGCCCGCCCGCGGATCGGCCTCGAGCGCGGCGGCGACGGCGCCGCCGATCGCGCCCGATGCGCCGACGACGAGCGCATTGTAGCCCTCGGGCAGCGCCGTCATGCTCGGTCGTTCGGCCATCTCGTCTCTCCGATCTCTTCGCGCCGCGCCGCGCCGCCCTCCTCCGCCGCGCGAGCCGCTTTCCGGTCGTGACCTATGCCGTCTCGCGCCGACGGCGACGCCGCCGCGCGGAGAAGCCGCAACGGCCGCGCGCGCGGCGCAGGCCCGCGCCGGAATTCGGGCGGTCACGCCACAATTTCGCCTTAATAACTGGATCAAAACATGAACATTGACGAAGGAGCAGGAGACGATGGATGACCGAGAGGACCGAGAAGCTGCGGCTCAACGCCTATATCTCCGTGCGCGACGCGAACGCCGCGATCGAATTCTACGAGAAGGCGTTCGGCGCCAAGCTCGTTCCGCCGACCCTGCGGACGCCCGATGGCGGGATCGCCCATGCGGAGCTGGATATCGGCGGCGCCGTCTTCATGCTGAGCGAGGAGAACCCCGATTTCGGGAACCCGTCGCCGCTGAGCCTCGGCGACACGACGGTGCGGATGAGCTTGACGACGAGCGACGCCGACGCCGTCTTCGCCGCGGCGACGGCGGCCGGCGCCGAGGTGGTGATCCCGCTCGCCGATCAGTTCTACGGCCATCGATCAGGCCGGCTGCGCGACCCGTTCGGCCATCTCTGGATCATCAGTCAGGAGGTCGAGCGGCTCACCGAGGCCGAGATGCAGGCGCGGCTCGACGCGATGATGAAGGGCGGGTAAGCCGACACGGATGGAGCTCGATCACGTCTTCATGATGATCGCTCAGGACGGGCCCGAGATCGCGCGCTTGGAGGCGCTCGGGCTCGTCGAGACCTATCGACGGCGGCATGTCGGCCAGGGCACGGCGAACGCCTGCTACGCGGTCGAGAATTTCTATCTCGAGCTGCTTTGGGTCGACGATCCCGAGGCGGCTCGGAGCCCTGCGATCCGCCGAACCGGGCTCTTCGAGCGTTCCCTGTGGCGCCGGAACGGCGCCTGCCCCTTCGGGATCGCCTGGCGCGGCGACGCGCCGCCCGATATCGAGACGTGGCCGTTCCGGCCGCCCTACCTGCCCGACGGCGTCTCGATCCCGGTCGCCGTCGCGAGCGACGATCCGCGCCAACCGATGCTCTTCCGCTCGCCCGCGACGTCGCCGCCGATCGACTGGCCGGCGGAGCGCCGCGGCGCGCTGCAGAGCGCCGCCGGCCTGTCGACGCTCGCGTCGTCGCGGCTCACGCTGCCCGCAAGCGTCGCGCCGAGCTCGGCGCTCGATCGGCTCTCGGCGGCGGCGGCGCTGTCGCTCGCGGCGGGGTCAGACTACGCGTTGGAGTTGACTCTGCGGACGGGAGACGGCGCGACGCGGCGACTGTTTTTGCCCGAGCTGGAATTGAGCTGAGCGGCGCGCGCCGCCTCTTTCCGCGGCCTACGCCCGCCGCTATACCGCCGCCCATGACCGACACGACCTTCCCCTCGGGGCACAACACCGGCGAGGCCGCCCTGCCGCCGGAGATCGCGCGGCGGCGGACCTTTGCGATCATCTCGCATCCGGACGCCGGCAAGACCACGCTCACCGAAAAGCTCCTGCTCTTCGGCGGCGCGATCCAGCAGGCCGGCCAGGTGCGCGCCAAGGGCGAGGCGCGGCGCACGCGTTCGGACTTCATGAAGATGGAGCGCGAGCGCGGCATCTCCGTCTCGGCGACCGCGATGACCTTCGAATGGGAGGGCCGGCTCTTCAACCTCGTCGACACGCCCGGCCACGAGGATTTCTCCGAGGACACCTACCGCACGCTGACCGCGGTCGACGCGGCGGTGATGGTGGTCGACGGCGCCAAGGGCGTCGAGCGCCAGCCCCGCAAGCTCTTCGAGGTCTGCCGGCTCCGCGACATGCCGATCCTCACCTTCTGCAACAAGATGGACCGCGAGAGCCGCGACATCTTCGAGATCATCGACGAGATCCAGGAAAACCTCGCCATCGACGTGACCCCGGCGAGCTGGCCGATTGGCAGGCCGAGGCGAC
>CAZPTD010000130.1:0-10795 GCA_964588915.1 uncultured Neomegalonema sp.
CGGCTCTGCGCGCTTCGCGCTTATCCGGGATGACAAGGGCGAGGTCGGCTCCATCAGAACCGATCAGACGATAGTCCGGCGGTCTCGAGACTCGCCACATTCATCCGCAAGCGGCGGAGCGCGTTTCGAAACCGGAGCCGCACGAGCAACGTATTGATTCTCGCGCCCTTTAAAGATCTGAAATTCGCAACGCCCTCGGCCGCGATCGTGAAGCGACTTTCAGATCCAGGGCGCTAGCCGGTCTCCGCATCCGATTTCGCCGCGCCGGGCGCCGGCTCCTGCGTCTCGACCGCGCCGTCGCCGCCATCGGTGGCGAAGAGCGGGCGGTTGACGCGCTCGGCGGCGTCCGCCTCCGCGGCGCGGGCGCGCTCGGCGGCGGCCTGGGCCTCCTCGTCGTCCGGCGCGAAGCCGACGGCGGCGGCGGCCTTGACCAGGAACCTCTGGTCGTTCTTCGCCTTGTTGTCGGCCGAGACGCCGCGCGGCGTCTCGAAGATCGCCTCCGACGCGATGAGGGGTCGGCCGGGCGCCGCCCGCTCGCTATCCGGCGCGATGAAGATGGCGCCGTTCATCCGCTCCACCAGGCTCCGCGCGACGAGGCGGCTGAGGCGCGCAGCGGCGCGCAGCGACTCCCGCTCCGCCTCCTCCTCGGGCGTCGGGGGCGCGCCGATCGACGCCGACCCGGACGGATGCGCCGGCGGCGCCAGGCGCGGCGCGCCGGACGCCGCCGCCGGGCGGGCGGGCCGCGTCACCACGACACAGAACCGGACCGCGCCCTCCTCGACGTCGATCTTGAGCGCCACCTGATCGCCGATCTCGGCGCGGCGCAGCCCGTCGAGGCCGAGGCCGGCCAAGGCGCGGCGCAGCGCGCGGCGGTCGACGCGGATATAGGGCGCGTTCGGCGGAAACTCCGGCGCGAGCGCCACGCCGAGCCGCTCGGCGGTCTGCGAAAGATTGCGCACCGCGCCGTCGATCAGCGGCACCGGATCGATCAGCTCGGCGCTGGCGACGAAACGCCCGGCCTCGATCTCGGCCAGATCGAGCAGTTCGTCGACGAGGCCGAGCATCTTCGACGCGTCCTCATGGGCGAGCTTGGCGTAGTCGCGATAGCGCTCCGAGCCGAGCGGCCCGAAGATCTCGTTGGTCAGGATCTCGGTGTAGCCGTGGATCGATTTTATCGAGCTTCTGAGCTGGCTGTTGACCTGGGCGAGGAAGGCCGCGTCGGCGCTATGCGCCTCGGAGGCGATCGCGTCGGAGGCGCGCCAGCGCGAGCGCACGATCAGGACCGCGTCGCGCGCGTCGGCGGCGACATGCGGCGGATCCGGATAGGCCGCCGCCGGCGCGGCCGACGCCTCGACCCATTCGAAGGCGCCCGACCGCGAGCGCAGGCGCACCGTCGCGCTCTTGGGCGCCGAAGCGCGCGGATTGGGCAGCTTGAGCGGCTCTTGCGCCGCGCTCTCCTCCGAGGCCGACGCGGCGCGCTCGGCCGCCTTGTGCGCGGCGTCGAGCATCGCCATCACCTGCGGCAAGTCATCCGGATGGGCGAGCGTCTTGACGTCGATGCCTCTCAGATCGCCGCGCGGCAGGTCGAGCGCGCGCTCGGGCGCGCCGACCGCCTGGATGACGACGCCGGCGCGCGAGACGCGCAGCGCGGCGACGGCGGCGTCGTCGGCGAGATGGCTGAGCGCGCGGCGCGCGGCGATCGTCGGCCGGCGCAGCGGCGGCAGGGCTTGCGCCCACGCGCTGATCGCGGTCCAGGCGGTCATCGCCAGGCAGAAGAGCGCCAGCGTCCAGGAGAGGACGGCGACGAGCTTGCGATACGCCTCGAGATTCTCGCCTTGGGCGAGATACTGCAGATTCTGTTGCGGCGGATCGAGGACGACGAAGACGGCGCCGAGGCCGACCGCGAGCAGCGCCGCGACGAGCGCGCCGACCCGTCCGCCCATCAGCGCGACGCCGGCGACGGCGGCGAAGACCCAGGGCGCCGCCGGAGAGGCCGGCGCCGGCAGCGCGGCGCTCGTGGCCCAGGCGAACCAGGCGGCGCCGACCGCGAGCGGCGCGAGCGCGGCGGCGAACCAGCGCGGCGCTGTCGGCCGGACGACCGCGATCGCCGCGACGCCGACGAGCGGCGCGACCGAGGCGACGGCGATCAGATACGTCCAGCTGGCGGTCTCGGTCGCCGAGAGGAGGATGATGGCGAGCGGCGCGAAGAGGGCGAGCGCGCCGGCCCCGAGCGCCTGCGCGCCGAAGATGCGCGCGACGGCGCCGCTCGGGCGCATCTCCTGCGCGTCGTCGAGCGCCGCTTCGCCATTGTCCTCGCCGTCGACGCCGCGTCCGGCCCCGCCGCGCGTCGGCGCGCGCCGTCGTTCGTCGCGAAGCCGAACCGCGGTGGTGGAGCTCGCAGCGGAGAGTGTCATTTGGCGCGCCTCTTACCTTCCCCGACCAGCCGCCGCGGACGTTAAGGGAGCCGCGCCGTCTGAACAAGCGCTAGGCGCAGGCGGCGCGCGTCACCCTGGCGCGGCGGCGACGCTCGGGCCGACGATCCGGCTCTCGGGCAGGAGGACGAAGATCTCGGTGCCGACGCCGAGCGCGGATTCGATCTTCAGATCGCCGCCATGGAGCTGGGTGAGCGAGCGGGCGATCGGCAGGCCGAGGCCGGTGCCGTCGTGACGCCGGCTGAGCTCGCCGTCGATCTGTCCGAAATTCTCGAGCGCGCGCGGGATCTCCTCCTCCGCCATGCCGATGCCGCTGTCGCGCACCGAGATCGCGACGCCCTGGCCCGGCCGACGGCGGGCGACGAGCGCCACCTCGCCGCCTTCGGGCGTGAACTTGATCGCGTTCGAGAGGAGGTTGAGGATCACCTGCTTGATCCGGCGCTCGTCGATCAGCACCGTCGGCGTCGCCGGATCGATCTCGAGCCGCGTCTCGAGCCCGGCGTTGGCGATTCGCTGCTGCATCAGGTTCTTGCACTCCTCGAGCAGCTCGACGACGTCGGTCGGCTCTTCATGCAGCTCGAACCGGCCGGCCTCGATCTTCGAGAGATCGAGAATGTCGTTGATGAGCTTGAGCAGATGCTTGCCCGAGGCGTGCACGCTCGCGGCGTAGTCCTTGTATTGCGGATCGAGCGGTCCGAAGAGCTCGTCCTTCATGATCTCGGAGAAGCCGATGACCGCGTTGAGCGGCGTCCTGAGCTCGTGGCTCATCGTCGCGAGGAAGGCGGATTTGAAGTTGTTGGCGCGCTCGGCGGCGTCATGGGCGCGCTGAAGCTCCTCCTCGGCGCGGATGCGCGCGGTGACGTCGAGCATGAAGCCTTGCGCCGTCAGAGCGTGGCCGCCTTCCTCGCGCGCCGTCTTGGCGACCGAGAGCATGTTGCTGATGTGCAGAAGCTCGCCTTTAGCGTCGCGGATCCGGTATTCGAGCGTGAAATAGCCGCCCTCGCGCGCCTTTTCCGCCGCCTCCTGGCGCACGCGCTGGCGGTCCTTGGCGTAGACATGCTGCAGCCAGAAGCCCTCCGCGCGCCAGGTAGAGGCCGGATGGCCGGTGAGGCCCTCGATCTGCGGGCCGACATAGGTGAAGCGGTTGGCGTCGAGATCCGCGCGCCAGGGGATGACGTTGGTCGACTCGGCGAGATGGCGGAAACGCGCCTCGCTTTCGTCGAGCGCCGTCTGTTTCGCGGCGATGCTCTCGATGATCGCGCGCTGGCGCCGGCCGACCTCGTCGTCGCGGCGGCGCTGCGAGCGGGCGAGGACGAAGAGCGCGCCGAAGATCAGCGCGGCGAACACGCTCATCGGGCCCGTCACGGCGCGGTCGAGGGCGAAGACGCCCGGCGGATCGGCGGACACGGGAATCTCGGCGGAGGCGCCGCCGAGGCTGACGACGATCCGAGCGCCGAGACGATCCGTCGCAGCGGCCGGCGCGTCGCGCCCGTCGAGCCGCAGCGGTCCGATCGCGATCCCGTCGAAGCCGCGCAGTCCGAGCGACGCGACGTCCATCGGCAGCTCGACGAGCGCCGCGAAGGCGGCGCCGGCGGCGTCTTCGCGCCAAACGATCCAGAGGCGCGGACGATCCTCGCCGACCGCGAGCAGGAGCGGCGGCGGCACGCGGCCGGTTGCGCGGTCGGGCGGCGGCGTGAGCTCGGCGGCGCGGATCGCGCCGATGCGGAGCGCTTCGGTCGCGACGCCGGCGTTCTCGGCGCCGGCCTCGGCGATGCGCGCGCCGCGCGGCGTCCAGCCGTCCGCTCGGAGCCTCAGCTCGGCGACGCCGATCAGGCGCAGTCCGGGCCCGGCGCCGTCCCGCCGAGCGGCGTCCCGCGCGGCGCCTTCGAAGCGCGACGCGACCGCGTCGAACGCGCTCGGGACGAGAAGCGCGTCGCGCGCCTCCGCGCCGGCGAGATCGATCTCGAGAAGCGCGCGCTGCAGCGTCACGCTCGCCTCGGCCGAAGCATGCTGCAGCGCCGCATCGACACGGTCGCGATGACCGGCGGCGAAGGCGGCCCAGAGACCGGCCGTGATGATCACGCCGAGCGCGATACCCGTCAGCGCGCGCACGCTCATTTTGGACATCTGTCCGGACCTCCCGCGAGATGCTCCGCCTGTTGTCGCCGCGCCGGCGGGGCGGGGCGGCGCGCCGCCGCTGGCGCGGGTCGCGCGGTTTAGGATTGCTTAGGACTATGCCGCAAAGGGGGTTGACGAGCGGTTAACGCGCCGCGAGGTGTGATTCGCGCACGGCGCCTCGGCCGCGCCGGGCGGACGGCGCGCGGCTTGCAGAGCGCGTCTCGTCGCGGCGGCCGGCGGGCGAAACGGACAGAATCGGGCCATCTGAGGGTTCCGAGCCTCTTTTTTCTCGATTTGTCGCGTGCCGAATGCTTTTAGGTGCAGTGCGGCATAGGCGTCGGGACGGCGCAGCGCGGCGCGGCGCCTTGTCGAGGCGCCCGCGCGCGGCGAATGCGGGCAAGACGAATTCGGGTGTCACTATGGCGAATGGATCGAAAATCGAAAAGAGAGACGAGAGCGTCGGCGCCTGGGCCGTCGCGCCGTTGCAGCCTTGGATGGAGGCCTGGCTCGGCATGTGGTCGAGCGACGCGTCGGCGTCGAGCGGCTGGCCGTTCAACAACTGGCCGCTCGCGCCGACGGGCGGCGAGAAGGCGGCGGCGGAGGAAGCGGCGCCGGCGCCGTTCGGGGCCGAGCTCTGGCCGATCGGCTTTTGGTCGCTGGCGTCCGGTCGGGCGCCGCAGAATCCGATCGAGACATGGCTGAGCTACACGCCGGCGGCGCCGTTCTTCGGGCTGCGCTGGGCGTTCGCGGACATGGAGACGCCCTTCACGCGGATGGCGGCGGACGAGGCCGGCGGCGAAAGCGCGCTCGCGCTCAGCAGCCAGGCGCAGCGCGAGCGGGCGGCGCTCAATCGCAGGGTGGTCGGCCGGCGGATCGAAACCGCTCCGGCGGCGACCGGCGAGATTACGGCGACGGCGCCGGCGTCCGAGAAGCGCAAGCCGCGCCTGCGCGTCGTCGACGGCGGCGCCGAGGACGGCAAGGCGGATCCCGCGCCGCAGCCGAGCGCCGAGAAGCCCGTCGAGGCGGCGCCGGCGCCGCGGAAGCCCGAGCCGACCAAGGCCGCCGCGGAGGCGGCGAAGCTCGCTCGGGCCGCGAAGCCGCCGCGCCGCGCCGCGCCGACGCCGCCGGCCGAAAAGGCGGGCCCGCCGGACGATCTCACCGCGATCAAGGGCGTCGGCGAGAAGCTCGCGGCGCTTCTGGGCGAACTCGGCGTGCGGCGGTTCGACGAGCTGGCGGCGATGAAGCCGGCCGACTTCGAGAAGCTCGACGAGAAGCTCGGCACGTTCCGCGGGCGCTGGAAACGCGACGACTGGGCCGGACAGGCGGCGGCGCTGGCGAAGGCCAAGAAGTAGCCGGCCGCGCGGCTCAGGCGGCGGCGCGCGTCGCTCCGACGCCGGAAAGACCGGCCGACGCCATGCGCTCGGCCGGCGCGCCGAGCCGTCTTCCGCAGCGGAATCGGGAATTTAACCGGCCGTCCGCCTTGCCATTGACGCTGCGTTAACAGTAGGCTCCCTCGACGAAGGGGGACGCCGATATGAATGCTGCGTCCGATCAGCGGCCAAAGCGCGCTGAGCGTGGTCACCGCGCGGGCGTCTTGGGCGGCGGCGGGGCCGTCGCGCAGGCGGTCGGAGTAGGAGGCGTGCTTGGCGGCGTCGCGACGTGTATCGCGGCGGCCGGCACGATCTTCGATCTTCTCGCCATCTACAGGCATGTCGCCGACTTCTGGACGGTCGTGCGCGATTTCGCGGTCACGGTGCTCGCCGCGCTGCTCAGCCTTCCCGAAATCAACGAGATCGACGCGCTGTTCTTGACGCTGCTCGCCTTCCTACTGCTGTCCTTTCTGTCGACGATGCGCCGAGGGCGCCGGTTGCGCCTGACGCGGGCGCGGCCGGTCTGGTTCGCGGCGTTCCTGCTCGGCGTAGGCGTCGTCTTCTTCGTCTTCTCCCAGATCGAGACGGCGCTCTTTGTACGCGCCGCCAATGCCGGCGGCGACATCGAGGACGCCTACAGCACGGATTTTTACGTCGCGTATTACGCGCCGCTCGGAATCTCGGCCTGGCTGGCCGAGCAAACCTGGGCGATCGAGCGCATCGGCAATCTTGGCGTCTACCTCGTCAATCGGATGATTTTTTACAGTTTGGTCGGCATGGGCGTGCTCGGGACGCTTTTCGTCCTCGCTTTTGTTCTCGGCTACTCGCCGAGCGCGCGCGGCCTCGCTTGGCGTATCTGGATCATCGTCGGACTCTGCGGCGCGGCGATCGCGCATGGCGGCGCGGACTATCGCGAGAGCGTCGCGCACATTCTGGGCGGCGCTACGGAGGCGGAGGGCGGCGCGGCGCAGCCAGCCGCCGACGCTTCGCCGAACGCCGACGACACGGAACGGGGCTGGACCCGGTACTAGCTGGCGCTCGCGCCGATGCGCGCGATCGCGGGCGACGCAGAAAGAGAGGGGAAGAGACATGCGGGCATTCAAGCGCGCTGCGCTCGGCGCGGCTTTCGCCGCCCTTTGCGCAGGTCATGGCGGCGCGCAGGAGATCGGCTGCGACGAGTTCTACACCACGCGCGATGGCGACAATCTCAGCAAGATCGCGCAGGCGGCCTCGGGCTCCGTCGGCGAGCGCATCACCTATCAGGACATCGTCGACTACAACACCGGCAAGCTGCTCGATCCCAACCTGATCCCGACCGGGCTTCAGCTCTTTATTCCGTGCCCAGTCGGGTCGGCGGGCGGCGCGCCGCCCACGCAGGATAGCGGCGGATACGTGCCGCCGACATCCGAGCGCGGACCCGACATTCGTATTCTGACCGGTCTCGACTACGCGCCCTATGTCGACGAAGGGCTGCCGGGCGGCGGCGGCTGGAGCGTTCATCTCGTCGATGAGGCGCTCGGCGGCTCTGGCCGGCTCAGCTACCGGATCGACTTCATCGGCGATTGGTCGGCGCATCTGTGGATCTTGCTGGCCGACGGCGCCTACGACATGGCGTTCCCGTGGTTCAAACCGGATTGCGACCGCATTGACGAACTCGGCGAGGAGGGCCGCCGGCGCTGCAACGAGCTGCTGTTCTCCGAGCCTCTCCACCAGGTGGTCATCTCCTACTTCGTGCGCGTGGGGGACGCTGAACGGATCCAGACCGAGGCGGATCTGACCGGCCTCAAGATTTGTCGGCCTCGCGGCTACTTCACCCACGACCTCGACGTGCGAGGGCTGTCGCGCGACGTGTTTCAGAGAGTCGCGGCCGCCAGTCCGACCGAATGCTTCCGTCGGCTGATGTCGGGTGAACTCGACGTTGTCGCCATCAATGCCGAGACCTCGGAGCGCGTCATCGAGGAGCTCGGCATCGAAGACGACGTGGTCGAGGCGCGCCGGCTCGCCACCATCGAATCGCTCCATGTCGTCGTCATGCGCGACAATGAGCGCGGCCGGCCGCTGCTGCTGAGGTTCGATCAGGGGCTGCTGACTCTGCGAGAGGAGGGCCGCGACCGCGCGATCGCGTCGACCCACTTGGCCAAGTAGCGCCTGGCGGCGATCAGATCCGGGCGCGGCTCAGGCGGCGGCGTCGACGATCGCCAAGAAGTCCTCGGCCTTGAGGCTGGCGCCGCCGACCAAGGCGCCGTCGACATTCTCGGCGGCGAGGATCTCGGCGGCGTTGGCCGGCTTCACCGAGCCGCCATAGAGAATGCGGACGTCCTCGCCGGCCGCGCCGAGCCGCGAGACGAGCGCGGCGCGGATCGCTGCGTGCATCGCTTCGATGTCGGCGACGCTGGCGACCTTGCCGGTGCCGATCGCCCAAACCGGCTCGTACGCCACGACGAGCCGCTCCGCGTCGGCGCCGTCCGGCAGGCCGCCGGCGAGCTGCGCGAGAACGACCTCGACAGCCTTTCCGGCGTCGCGCTCGTCCTCGGACTCTCCGACGCAGAGGATCGCCGTCAAGCCGGCGCGCCACGCGGCCGCGACCTTCGAATGGACGAGCGCGTCCGTTTCGCCATGGTCGGCCCGGCGCTCGGAATGGCCGAGGACGACGAGCTGCGCGCCGGCGTCGGCCAGCATTTCCGCCGAAACGTCGCCGGTATGCGCGCCCGAAACGGCGTAATGGGCGTCCTGGCCGCCGAGAGCCACCGTCGATCCCGCCGCTCGGTCGGCGGCGCTCATCAGCAGCGTCGCCGGCGGACAGATCGCGCAATCGACGCCGGCGACGGCGGCTCCGCGGGCGCGCAGCCCTTCGATGATGGTCGCGAGCGCGCCGAGCGACGCGCGCGCGCCGTTCATCTTCCAATTGCCGGCGATCAGCGGGCGTCTGGGCATGGGCCGTGCCTCCATGGGCTGCCGTCTCTTCGTGGGCCGCGTCTCCGCGTGGGCCGCGCCGCCAATGGCGCGCCGGTCGGACCGATCTGCGCGGGGTCGCTCCCTACGCCCGACGCCGGTGCGGCCGACGCGGACCAGGCTTCTCGTGCGACCGTTGCAAATTGGCAAGCGCGAATCGTGCGGCGCGCGAGGCCGCGTGCGGATCTTGCGACATTAACGTGACGCGGATATGACTTCATGAGGTTGCATTCCGACGATTCTATTCCCAGGCCGGCGATTTTTCGGTGGATAATTTGCGATTCATAGTTTTTGGCGCGTTTATCGGCTTTCCTGGGCCTCCGATGCCTGCTAACGATTAGGTGTTCGGAGCGCCGACAGCCGCTCTCTCCTCCTCGCTGAACCAGCTGGTGTTCCGCTGGTTCACAGCCGGCGCTCCGAACGCTGTAGGCCGAGTCAGTCGCGCGCGCGTCGAAACCTCGAGGCGGGGCGCGCGCGACGGCTCGGCCGAACCGCGCCGAACGGACCAGCGAGGGGTCCGGGCGCGCCGCCGTCGGCGGGAGACCGACCGACAAGGAGCGGCGCAAGCGCGAGCGGATCGAGATCTCACCACGCCAATCGATGCGAAAACGGGCTGTCGCGCGGCGGTTTGACGCGTCGGCGCCGCCGATCGCGCGCCGCGTCGTGTCTCAATCGGCGGCCGAGGCGCCGTTCGCGGATTTGACCGCTGGCGCGCGGCTTGCAACTCTGTAGCGGGGGCCGACGCGCGACGCCGCATCCGAGGATCGAGATCGCGTCGCGACAGCCGGCCGCCGCGAAGGAAGGGACCGCCGATGAGCCGCTATTCCGTCTTTGCGCTCGCGAAGAACGCCGCGACGCGGCATCGCTATTGGGAGCGCGCCTGGCGCGAGCCCGAGCCGAAGGACGCCTATGACGTCGTCATCGTCGGCGGCGGCGGCCATGGTCTCGCGACCGCGTATTATCTGGCCAAGAACCACGGCGTCTCGAACGTCGCCGTGCTCGAGAAGGGCTGGATCGGCGGCGGCAACACCGGCCGCAACACCACGATCATCCGTTCGAACTATCTGCGCGACGAATCGCTCGCGCTCTACGAGCTGTCGCGCGGCCTGTTCGAGACGCTGAGCCAGGACCTCAACTTCAATCTGATGTTCAGCCCGCGCGGCGTGCTGATGCTCGCGCAGACCGAGCACGAGCTCCGCGGCCTCAAGCGCACCCAGCACGCGACGCGGCTGAACGGCGTCCACACCGAATGGGTCGATCCGAAGCGCGTCAAGCAACTCTGCCCGATCATCAACGACGATCCGAAGGCGCGGTATCCGATCCTCGGCGGCCTCTGGCAGCCGCGCGGCGGAACCGCGCGCCACGACGCCGTCGCGTGGGGCCTCGCCCGCGCGGCCAACGGCCTCGGCGTCGACATCATCCAGAACTGCGCCGTCGAGGGCGTCGACGTCAGCGAGGGCCGCGTGATCGGCGTCCGCACGACGAAGGGCGCGATCCGCTGCGGCAAGCTCGGGATCGTCGTCGCGGGCCACAGCTCGCGGCTCGCCGACATGTGCGGCTTCCGCCTGCCGATCGAGTCGGTCGCGCTCCAAGCGTTCGTGTCGGAGCCGATCAAGCCGGTGATCGACATCGTCGTCATGGCGAACACGGTGCACGGCTATCTCAGCCAGTCGGACAAGGGCGAACTCGTGATCGGCGGCGGCGCCGACCACTATCTCAATTACAGCCAGCGCGGCTCCTGGCCCGCGATCGAAGAGACGACGACCGCGCTCGTCGAGACCTTCCCGATCATCAGCCGTCTCAAGATGCTGCGCCAATGGGGCGGCGTCGTCGACATGACCGGCGACCGCAGCCCGATCATCGGCAAGACGCCGGTCGAGGGCGTCTACGTCAATTGCGGCTGGGGCACCGGCGGCTTCAAGG
>CAZPTD010000131.1:0-10759 GCA_964588915.1 uncultured Neomegalonema sp.
CCTTCTTGCCCTGCTGCGCCATCATGTAGCTCAGATTGGCGAGCGTGAAGCTCTTGCCGATGCCGCCCTTGCCGTAGATGGCGATGATCTGCGTGGCCTTGGTCGGCGGCGTCGTCGGAATCGGATCCGGCTCGATCGCGGCTTCGTCGCGCAGATGGCGCTGTTCGGTGGCGCCGGCGCTTCCGTCGTCATAGGCGGTCATCAGCAGGCTCTCCAATCCAGGACCATTTTGAGACAGGCGGCGTCGTCGAACGCCGTTCGGTAGGCCGCGTCGGCGCCGCGCGCCGATTCGCGATGGGTGATCAACCCGTCGAGGCTGAGCTTGCCGGCGTCGATCAGGCCGCGGACGGCGTAGACGTCGGGCTCGCGCCACTCCGCGGCGACGCGGATCCGCGCCTCGCGCATGAAGGCGGGCGGGAAAGCGAAGCGGAGCGGATCGGCGTAAAAGCCGGCGAGCACGATCTCGCCGCCGGGCGCGAGGCGCGCGATCAGCTGATCGAGGAGGCCGGCGTCGCCGCTGACGTCGTAGATCGCGGCGTAGTCGCGCCGCTCGTCCTCATCGGGATGGACGACTTCGTAGCCGACGGCGCCGCCCATGCGCTCGGGCGCGCGCTCCCAAACGACCGGCGGCGCGCCGCCGATCAAAACCGTCAACCGGGCCAAGAGCCGGCCGAGCACGCCGTGGCCGACGATCAGGCTCGGCTTGACGCCGATCGAGCCGGCCATCGCGTGATAGGCGGTCGCGGCCAGCGCGAGAAGCGCGCCCTCCTCGCCCATCCGACCGTCGATCGGCACCGCCCGCGTCGAGGCGGTCACGAGCCGCGACGCCGAGCCGCCGAAGAGGCCGCGCACGTCGCCATAGCAGCTCGCGCCGGGCACGAAGACGCGGTCGCCGACGCTGAGGTCGGCGGCCCGTCCGGCCTCGACGACGCGCCCGACTGCTTCGTAGCCGGGCACCAGCGGATAACCCATTCCTGGGAAGTTCGGCATGCGGCCCGACCAGAACAGGCGCTCGGTGCCCGTGCTGACGCCGCTCCAATCCACATCGACGACGACGTCCTCCTCGCCCGGCTCCGAGAGCGCGAGCTCGGCGACGCTGAGCCGCTCGGGCGCGTGCAAGATGACGGCGGTCGCCTCCATGTCGGTCCTCCCGGTGCTCACCGTTCGAGGTCGCGGGGCGTGCGCGGTTTGCGTCTTACACCGCCGCTGTCCTGTCGTGTCACGGTAGATGGACGCGCCTCAGTGTCAATTAATATTTACACATCCGGCGTCACGCGCGGTTTCTTCGGCGCCGTGGCGACGACGAGACGCGTCAGGATCGGCCGCCGCGTCGGAACGAGGCGCGCGCGCTCGAAGCCGGCCTCGGCGAGCAGGGCGAAGAGTTCGGACGGCCGGCGCGGACGGCCTTTGCCCATCGCCAGCAAATAAAAGCCGAAATAGGCGGCGCCGACCGGCTGGGCGCCGGGCGTGTCGAGCATCGGCTCGGCGAGGAGCAGCGCTCCTTCCGGCGGCAGGGCGCGGCGCGCCGCCTTCAAGATCTTCAGCGCCGCCGCGTCGTCGTGGTCGTAGATCACCCGAATCAACGAGACGACGTCGGCGCCCTCGGGCAGCGGATCGTCGAAGAAGCTGCCGCCGAAGACGCGCGCGCGGTCGCCGAGCCCGGCCTCCGCGAATCGGGCGCGGGCGCGCTCGGCGACGGAGGGCAGGTCGAAGAGCATGAGTTCGAGCCTAGGCGCCCGCCGCGCGGCGGCGACGAGGAACGCGCCTTCGCCGCCGCCGATGTCGAGCAGTCGGCGATGACGGCGGATCGGATAGGCGCCGAGCGTCTCCTCGGCGACGAAGGGCTGGCTCGCCGTCATCAGCGCCGAGTAGTCGGCGACCTCCGCGTCCGACAGCGCCGCCGGCCGATCGGCGGACGCGTAGCGCCAGTAGCGTCCGAGCTCAGTCGCGGCGCGGTCGCCGCGCAGGAGAGCGAGCGGGTCGCGCAGATCGTCGTAGAGGAGCGCGTGATGTTCGATCATCTCGGCGACGCCGGGCGCGCCGCGGAGCGCGGCGCCGAGCGCGCCGAGCCCGTAGCGCGCCGCGCCCTCCGCCGATTGCGTCCGCCTCGCCGCCAGATCGAGCGCGGCGGCGGCGTCGAGCAGGCGCTCGACCGCGTCCACCGAGAGGCCGAGGCGCCGCGCCAGCGCGTCCACCGTCTGCGGACCGTCGGCGAGCGCCTCGATGAGCCCGGAGCGGACCGAGGCCTGCAGCGTCTGCGAATAGACGAAGCCGGCGCAGAGATCGAAGAGCGCCCGGGCTCGGCCGCGCGCGGCCGGACGCGTCAGCGGAAACGCCGCCGCGACGCGATGGAAGCGCGGGCTCGCAAGCAGCCGGTCGCGAAGATCGAGCCCGCGCTCGCGGAGCCGCGCGAGCGCGCGCGGCCGGAGCGGCGGCTCGCCGATCGAGATCAAGCCGCCGGCCGCCCGGCGCGCTGCGGCGTCAGGCGCTTGGCTTGCGCGGCGACGAGCGCGCGCAGCTCATCGGCGCCGACGCAGTCCGGAACCGAGTCGACGGCCTCGCCGACCAGGAGCTTGAGACGCGAGACGGCGCCGTCCAGCCCGAGCTCGGCGACCGCGCTCGGCCGGTCGAGCGCCGCGTCGCGGCCGACCGGCTTGCCGGTCTCCGCCTCGCCCGCGGTCGCGTCGAGGATGTCGTCGGCGACCTGATAGGCCTCGCCGAGCCGCTCGCCGAGCCCGCGCCACGGCGCCGGATCGGCGCCCGCGGCGAGCGCGCCGCAGGAGACCGCGCCGACGAAAAGCGCCCCGGTCTTCGCGCGGTGATAGGCGTCGACCTCGATCGCGCCCTCGGGCTCGCTCTCCCAGGCCTGGCCGGCGACGATGCCGCGCGGCGCGCCGACCGCGGCGGCGACCATGCGCGTGAGCGCGGCGAGCCGGGAAGGCGAGCGCGCGGCCCCGAGCGCGAGCGTCTCGAAGGCGAGCACGATCAGCGCGTCGCCGGCGAGCAAGGCCACCGGCTCGCCGAACGCGCAATGGAGCGAGGGCTTGCCGCGGCGCGTCTCCGCGTCGTCGAAGCAGGGCAGGTCGTCATGGGCGAGCGAGGCGCAATGCAGGAGCTCGAGCGCGGCGGCGGCGGCGTCGGCGGCGTCCGGGTCGTCGTCGCCGCAGGCGCGGGCCACGGAGACGCAGAGCCGCGGGCGCACGCGGGCGCCGCCCGGAAAGACCGCGTCGCGGATCGCCGCGGCGAGAAGCGGCGGCGCGTCGCCCGCCGCAGAGCGCGCCACGGCGGCGGCGAGTGAGGCTTCGATTCGGGCGCCGACATCGGCTCCGCCGCGGCGTCGCGGCACGCTCTCGAGATGCGGCGCTCCGTCTTTCATTGCAGCCTCCCTGGCTCGTTGATCCACGAGTGTCAGTCTATAGTGTCGCACATAGTGTAAATCAGACTGGACACTCGGTGCAGAGCTGTCAACGTCGGAGTGCGGCGAACGATGCGCCGCGCGACAGAGGGAGCTCGGCGGATGAAACAATGCGCGTCGTCGTGATCGGCGCCGGCGTCGCCGGCCTTTCCGCGTCGATCGATCTTGCGCGCGCCGGCGCCGAGGTCGTCGCGCTCGAGGCCGCGCCGGCGCCGGGCGGCAAGCTCCGCGGGGTCGTCGTCGACGGCGCCGAGATCGACGCCGGCCCGACGGTGTTCACGATGCGCTGGGTCTTCGACGAGCTCTTCGACGCAGCCGGCGCGCGGCTCGACGACGAGCTCGCCCTCAATCCGCTCGACATCCTGGCCCGCCACGCCTGGGATCCCGATGGCGCCGTCGGCGCGCCGTCATCCGCTCGGCTCGACCTTTTCGCGGACCCGGCGCGCTCGGCCGACGCGATCGGCGCCTTCGCCGGCGCGGCGGAGGCGCGCGGGTTTACGGACTTCTGCGCGCGCGCGCGGCGCATCTACGGCATGCTCGAGCGCCGCTTCATGACGGCGCCGCGGCCGCATCCGGTCGGCCTCGTCGGTCGGCTCGGCCTCGCGAGGTCGCTGGCGCTCCTGCGCCTGGCGCCGCCGCGTCCGCTTTGGCGCGCGCTCGGCGCGCATTTCGAGGACCCGAGGCTGCGCCAGCTTTTCGGCCGCTACGCGACCTATTGCGGCGCGTCGCCTTTCGAGGCGCCCGCGGTGCTCGCCCTTGTCGCCCATGTCGAGCAGTCCGGCGTCTGGAGCGTCGAGGGCGGCATGCGCGCCGTCGCCGGTTCTCTCGCGCGGCTTGCGGAGCGGCGCGGCGCGACCATCCGCTGCGGCGCGCCGGTCGCCGAGATCCTGGTCGAGCGCGGCCGCGCCGCCGGCGTCCTCCTCGCCTCCGGCGAACGCGTCGCGGCGGACGCGGTGGTCGCCGCCGGCGACGTCGCGGCCCTCGGCGCCGGCGCCTTGGGAGCGTCCGCCGCCGACGCGGCGCCGGCGACGCCGAGGGAGCGGCGCTCGCTCTCTGCGATCGTCTGGACGGCGCGCGCCGAGACCGACGGCTTTCCGCTCGAGCGGCACAACGTGTTCTTCTCGCGCGACTTCGCGCGGGAGTTCGCGGACATCTTCCGCGACCGCCGGCCGCCCGAGGCGCCGTCGATCTATGTCTGCGGGCAGGATCGCGGGCCGGGCGGCGCCGCCTCGGGGCCGGAGCGGCTGCAGATCCTGATGAACGCGCCCGCCGACGGCGACGTCGCGCCGCTCTCCGAGAAGGAGCTCGACCGATGCGAGACGACGACCTTCGCGCTTCTCGACCGCTGCGGCCTCCGGGTTCGGCGGAACGGGACCAACATCGCGAGAATGACGCCGGCGGACTTCGCGGAGCGCTATCCGGCGACGGGCGGCGCGCTCTACGGGCCGGCGACGCACGGCTTCTCGGCGGCGTTCCGGCGCGCGGGCTCGAAGACCCGGATTCCGGGCCTCTATCTGGCGAGCGGCAGCGCGCATCCCGGGCCGGGCGTGCCGATGGCGACGCTCTCGGGGCGCCTGGCGGCGGCGCAAGCGATCTCGGACTACGCTTCCGAGCGCCGCCGCCGCCCGGCGGCTATCTCTGGTGGTATGTCGACGCTTTCTCGGACGACGGCCGGGTCGGACTGACGCTGATCGGCTTCGTCGGCAGCGTCTTCTCGCCCTATTACGCTTCGCGCGGGCGGCGCGATCCCTGCGACCATGTCGCGCTCAACGTCGCGCTCTACGGCGACGGCTGGAGCCGCTGGGCGATGACCGAGCGCGGACGGCGCGGCCTCGGCCTGCGCGACGACGGGATCGCGATCGGGCCGAGCGCGCTTCGCTGGGACGGCGCGGCGCTCGTCGTCTCGATCGCCGAGACCGCGGTGCCGCATCTCGGGCCGCTCCGCGGAACCGTGCGCGTCGCGCCGCTTGCGCTGAACGACGTCGCCTATCGGCTCGACGCCGCCGGCCGGCATTGGTGGCGGCCGGTCGCGCCGGTCGCGCGCGTCGAAGCGGCGTTCGAGCGGCCGGACTTCCGCTGGCGGGGCGACGGCTATTTCGACATGAATTGGGGCGAGGAGCCGCTCGAAGCCGGCTTTCGCCGCTGGGACTGGGCGCGGGCGGCCGCGGGCGCGGAGACGACGATCTTCTACGACGCCGAGCGGCGCGACGGCTCCGAGCTGTCGCTGGCGCTGCGGTTCGACGGACGCGGCGTCGAGAGGCTGGAGGCGCCGCCGCGCGCGGCGCTGCCGCGCACGCTTTGGCGCGTTCGGCGCCGGGCGCCGGCCGATCTCGGCGCGTCGCCCGAGGAGACGCGGCGGCTCGAGGACGCGCCCTTCTACGCGCGGGCGGAGCTCGCCACGCGGCTCTTCGGCGCGCCCGTCCGGATGATGCACGAAACCTTCGACGGCGACCGCTTCGCGGCCGCCTGGGTCAAGCGGCTGCTACCCTTCCGGATGCCGCGACGGCGCGCCTGAGCGCTCCTCGGCCTCGCGCGCGCGGCGAAGGCGGCGGACCTGCCGGATCTGCCAGACGCAAAAACCGATCGCGGCGGCGGAGAACAGGATCTCGATCAGCAACAGCGCCATCGGCGACGGACCTCAATTGTCGTCTTGTCGCAAGCGCTCGCGCTCCCGGCTCTTGCGCAGCGCCCGCTTCGCGTCGCGGATCTGCCAGACGCAGAAGCCGATCACGAGACCGGCGACGAGCAGCCCCTCGACGATGATGAGAACGGTCGGATCCATCGCCGCGCGCTCACGCCGAGACCGATTCCCGACCGGCGTTCAGCCGCCAGATCGAGAGGTTGAGCGCGAAGGCGAAGCTGACCCAGGCGAGATAGGGAACGAGCAACAGCGCCGCGTCCTGCCGGATCGGCCAGAACGTCACGATCGTCGCGAGGATCCCGATCCAGAGCAGCGCCATCTCGAAGAGCGCCAGGCCGGGCCGCCTCAGCCCGAAGAAGAGCGCCGACCAGAGCGCGTTGAGCGCGAGCTGGACGAAATAGATCGTGAGCGGGATCGTCGCGCCGGCCCAGCCGGCCTCGCGCCAGACCAGCCATCCCGAGAAGGCGATCATGCCGTAGAGGATCGTCCAGGCCGGCCCGAACAGCCAGTTGGGCGGACGCCAGCTCGGCTTGCGGATGCGCTCGTACCAGTCGCCGGGGCGGAAGATCGCGCCGGAAAGCGCCGCGCCGACGCAGGCGGCGATGAAGCCGACAAGGGCGAAATAGTCGTCGCTCATGGGCTCTCCTGACCGTGTCCGTCGCCAACGGCTCGGCGGTCGCCGCGCTCCAACGCGTCGAGCCGCTCCCACATCTCGAGCACGCGGCCGATCCGCGCGTCCATGCGCTCGATGAGCGGCCGACGCGGCGCGACGCGCGGCGCCGGCGCGCGCGACGCTTCCTCTACGAGATAGCGCGTTTCTTCAAGAGGCGACGTCGGATCCGGCGCGGCCCGGCCGGCGGCGGCGCCGAGGGCGGCGAAAGCCAGCCGCGCCTTGCGTCCGCGGCTCACCACCGCGCGCGCCGCAATCGAATCGCAGCCGCGGCGCGCGACTTCCTCGCCGATCTCGGCGTAGATGAGCCGCGCCGCCATGATCGCCGGCCGGCAGCCGAAGGGCAGCGAAGCGACGCCGGTCTCGGCGCGCCGATAGAGCGCGTCGGCGGCGTCGAGAAGCCGCGCAACCGTCGCGCGCACGCCCGGCTCCGCCCGAGGCGCGGCGAGAAACGCGTCCGGATCGACGCCCGCCTCGCGGAGCCAGGAGAGCGGCAGATAGACGCGTCCGTCGCGCGCGTCCTCGCCGACGTCCCGCGCGATGTTGGTGAGCTGCATGGCGACGCCGAGATCCGTCGCCCGCGCCAGCGCGACCGGATCGCGGACGCCCATCATCAGCGTCATCATCGCGCCCACCGCGCCGGCGACCCGCGCCGCATAGGCTCTCAAGTCGCTCAGCGTCTCGTAACGCCGCCCCTCGGCGTCCCATTCGAGACCCTCGAGAAGCGCGTCCGGCAGGGCGCGCGGGATCGCGCAATCGGCGACGAGGTCGGCGAAAGCCCGGTCCGCCGGCGCGTCGGCCGGCCGGCCGGCATAGGCGCGGTCGAGCCGCTCGCGCAGCCGCGCCACGGCGTCGCGCGGACCGAGATCGAGCCCGGCGCGGTCGACCGCGTCGTCGGAGAGGCGGCAGAAGGCGTAGAGCGCGTAGGCCGGCGCCCGCGCCGCGCGCGGCATCAGGAGCGACGCGGCGAAGAAGGAGCGCGAGCCCGTGCGGATCGCTTCGCGGCAGCGCGCATGGTCGTCGGCGCTGGCGAGGCGCTTCGGCGCGCGCTCAAACGACGGCTGCTGCATCTGGGATCACCTTGTCGAGCACCTTGGCGGAGCTGAGCACGCCCGGCAGGCCGGCGCCCGGATGCGTGCCGGCGCCGACGAGATAGAGGCCCTTGACCTCTTCGCTGCGGTTGTGCGGCCGGAACCAGGCCATCTGCGTGAGGATCGGCTCCATGCCGAAGGCGGCGCCGCGCTCCGAGCGCAGCCGATCGCGGAAGTCGAGCGGCGTCGTCAGGCGCGAGGTGACGACAGCGTCTTCGAGCCCGGGCAGCACGGTCTCGGAGAGCCGCTCCGCGATCTTGCGCCGATAGGGCTCCGCCGCCGCGCGCCAGTCGACGCCGGCGTCGAGATTGGGCACCGGCGAGAGCGCGTAGAAGGCGTCGCAGCCCTCGGGCGCCAGCGACGGATCGGTCGCGGTCGGCCGGTGGAGATAGAGGCTGAAATCATCCGCGAGCCGCTTGGCGCCGAAGATGTCGCCGAGAAGCGCGCGATAGCGCGGGCCGAGAACGATCGTGTGATGCCCGACGGCGTCGTAGCGCCGGCGCGTGCCGAAATGCCAGACGAAGAGGCTCATCGAATGGCGCGCGCGCGCGATCCGGCGATCGGTCCAGCGCCGGCGCGCCGCGCCCGGCAGGAGCCGGCGATAGGTGTCCGCGGCGTCGGCGTTCGAGACGACGAGATCGGCGTCGATCCGCTCGCCCGAAGCGAGCCGCACGCCGGTCGCGGCGCCGCGCTCGACGACGATCTCCGCGACCTCGGCGCCGCAGCTCACCGCGCCGCCCTGCCCTTCGACGAGATCGACGAGCCCGGCCACCAGCCGCCCGACGCCGCCCATCGCGTAGCCGACGCCCCAGCGCCGCTCGAGATGCGAGATCATCGAATAGAAGCAGGTCGCGGTCATCGGATTGCCGCCGACGAAGAGCGGATGGAAGCTGAAGGCGAGCCGGAGCCGCTCGTCGCGGAAGAAGCGCGAGGCGGCCGAATAGACGCTGCGATGGGCGCGCAGGCGCAGGAGATCCGGCAGCCGCCGCGCCATGTCCCAGGCGCTCTCGAACGGGACCGCGCTCATGCCCTCGAAGCCGCAGCGATACATCTCTTCGGAGAGCGCCATGTAGCGGTCGTAGCCGGCGACGTCGCCGGGCGAGAGCCGCGCGATCTCGGCGCGCATCGCCTCCGGGTCCGCCGAGCAGCTGAGCGTCTCGCCGTCGTCGAAGCGCAGCGTGTAGAAGGGCGAGAGCAGCCGCAGGTCGATGTCGTCGGCGAAGCGCCGGCCGCAGAGCGCCCAGAGCTCCTCGAAGAGAAAGGGCGCGGTGACGATGGTCGGCCCGGCGTCGAAGGTGAAGCCGTCTTGGGCGAAGACGGCGGCGCGGCCGCCCGGTCGATCGAGCCGCTCGAGCACCGTGACCCGATAGCCGCGCGCGCCGAGCCGAACGGCGGCGGCGAGGCCGCCGAAGCCGCTGCCGATCACCACGGCGTGGGGCCGTCGGTCGCGAATGGATGCCGCGGCGGGCTCCGCGGAGTCGAGCGTAAACATAAGTTGACGCTAAGCCCGTCAGGGAAAATTGGCAATTGCGATCTTCGGCCGGCGGAACGCCTCTCGACTCGCGCCGAATGTCAATTCATGTTGACATGTGGCGCGCATGATCGTCGCGCCGAGTCTGGAGACCCGATCAGGAGATTCGGCCATGTCCGACGCCGCCCGTCTCGCCGCCCGCCGCCGCAAGGCCGCGCCGCAGGCGCCGCGCACGCCGCTCCTCGACCGCGTGCGCGATCCGGCGGATCTGCGCGGCATGACCTACGCCGAGCTCGAGCAGCTTGCGGACGAGCTCAGAGCCGAGACGGTCGCGGCGGCCTCCGAGACCGGCGGTCATTTCGGCGCCGGGCTCGGCGTCGTGGAGATCACCGTGGCGCTGCACGCGTCGTTCGAGACGCCGGACGCGAAGCTCATCTGGGACGTCAGCCACCAGGCCTATCCGCACAAGATCCTGACCGGAAGGCGCGACCGGATCCGCACGATTCGCACAGGTGGCGGCCTCTCCGGCTTCACCAAGCGCAGCGAGAGCGTCTACGACCCGTTCGGCGCCGCGCATTCCTCGACCTCGATCTCCGCCGGCCTCGGCTTCGCCGTCGCCGCGGCCTTGAAGGGCGAGGCGCGCGACGTGGTCGCGGTCATCGGCGACGGCGCGCTGTCGGCCGGCATGGCCTACGAGGCGATCAGCAACGCCGGCGCGCTCGGCAAGCGATTGATCGTGGTGCTGAACGAGAACGGCATGTCGATCGCGCCGGCGGTCGGCGCGATCCGGGATCATCTCGGCGCGCTGTCGGGCGGGCGGCCGTTCGAGACGCCGCGCGCGCTCCGACAGGCGGACGGCTCCAAGGCGTCCGGCCGCAGCCTCTTCGAGGCGCTCGGCTTCCGCTATGTCGGCCCGGTCGACGGTCACGACATGGCCGCGCTCCTCGCCGCCTTCGAGGCGTGCAAGTCGGCCGAGCCGGGCCCGATCGTCGTCCATTGCCGCACCGAGAAGGGCCGCGGCTACGCGCCGGCCGAGGGCTCGGCCGATCGCGGCCACGCCGTCGCGAAGTTCGATCCGGTCACCGGCGCGCAGTCGAAGTCGACGCCGAAGGCGCCGTCCTACACCCAGGTCTTCGCCGACGCGCTGATCGCCGAGGCGGACCGCGACGAGCGGATCGTCGCCGTCACCGCCGCGATGCCGAGCGGCACCGGGCTCGACCGCTTTCGGAAGGCCCATCCCGACCGGTTCTTCGACGTCGGCATCGCGGAGCAGCACGGCGTCACCTTCTGCGCCGGCCTCGCCGCCGACGGCATGGCGCCCTTCGCCGCGATCTACTCGACGTTCCTGCAGCGCGGCTACGACCAGATCGTCCACGACGTCGCGCTGCAGAAGCTGCCGGTGCGCTTCGCCATCTACCGCGCCGGGCTTGTCGGCGCCGACGGCGCGACCCACGCCGGCTCCTTCGACATC
>CAZPTD010000132.1:0-10716 GCA_964588915.1 uncultured Neomegalonema sp.
CGTCGTGAGCGGCGACACCAAGGTCGTCGAGCGCGGCAAGGGCGACGGCGTCTTCATCACCACCACCTGCGTCGGCGTCGTTCCCGAGGGCGTCGAGGTCTCCGGCGACCGCGCCCGGCCGGGCGACGCGATCCTGATCAATGGCGGGATCGGCGAGCACGGCGTCGCCGTGCTCTCGAAGCGCGAGAACCTCGACTTCGAGACCGAGATCCTGTCGGACAGCGCCGCGCTTCACGGCCTCGTCGCGGCGCTGATCGAGGCGGTTCCCGGCACGCGCGTTCTGCGCGATCCGACCCGCGGCGGCCTCGCCTCGGCGCTGAACGAGATCGCGCGACAGTCGGGCGTCGGCATGCGCCTGCGCGAGCGCGCGATCCCGCTCGCGCCGCAGGTCGCCGGCGCCTGCGAGCTGCTCGGCCTCGATCCGCTCTACGTCGCGAACGAAGGCAAGATGATCGCGATCGCGCCCGCCGCCGACGCCGACGCCGCGCTGGCGGCGTTGCGGGCGCATCCGCTCGGCGCCGAGGCGGCGATCATCGGCGAGGTGGTCGAGGATCCGCACGGCTTCGTCGAGATGGAGACGCGGCTCGGCGGCGAGCGCGTCGTCGACTGGCTGGCGGGCGAGCAGTTGCCGAGGATCTGCTGATGCGCCTCTTGCTCCTCGCCCGGCGCCGGTTCGCGACGGAGAACCGCGCCGCAAGCGCCCCTCAGACGGTTCTCGTCGTCGAGGGCGACGTCCGAAGGCCCTGGCCCGGCGGCCCGAGAGCCTGATGACGACGCCCGGGCTCGAAATCGTCGGCGTCGCCATTCGGGTCCGCGGCCTCGTTCAGGGCGTCGGCTTCCGCCCGACCGTCTGGCGCCTCGCCCGCGATCTCGGCCTCCGCGGCGCGGTGCTGAACGACGCCGAGGGCGTGCTGGTGCGCGCATGGGCGCCGCGCGCCGCGCTCGACGCCTTCCGCGCGCGGCTGACCGCCGATCCGCCGCCGCTCGCCCGGATCGACGCGATCGAAGAGACGCCGCTCGAGCCGTCTCAGCCGCCGGCGGGCTTCGAGATCGCCGAGAGCGCGGACGGGCCGGCGCTCACCGGCGTGACGCCCGACGCCGCGACCTGCCCGGCCTGCCTCGCCGAGATTCTCGACGAGGCGGATCGGCGCGCCGCCTATCCCTTCGCGAACTGCACCCATTGCGGCCCGCGCCTGTCGATCGTCCGCGCCGTTCCCTATGATCGGGCGCGGACCAGCATGGCCGACTTCCCGATGTGCCCGGATTGCCGACGCGAATACGCCGATCCCGCCGACCGCCGGTTTCACGCGCAGCCGAACGCCTGTCCGGCGTGCGGTCCGCGGATCTGGCTCGAGAACCGGGCCGGCGAGACGATCGAGGCGACGGATCCGATCGGCGCGGCCGCGGCGATGCTCCGCGCCGGCCGCATCCTCGCGGTCAAGGGGATCGGCGGCTTCCATCTTGCCTGCGACGCCGCCGACGAGGCCGTCGTGGCGGAGCTGCGCCGACGAAAGCGCCGAGACGACAAGCCGTTCGCGCTGATGGCGCCGGATCCGGCGACGATCGAGCGCTTCGCCGCGGTCTCTCGGGCCGAGGCCGAGCTCCTGCGGAGCGCCGCGGCGCCGATCGTCGTGCTCGACCGCCGCGGTGCGGCGCTGGCGCCGAGCGTCGCGCCCGGCCAAGCGAGCCTCGGCTTCATGCTGCCCTATGCGCCGCTGCACCATCTTCTGACGCGCGCCGTCGGGCGCGTTCTGGTCCTCACCTCCGGCAACCGCAGCGACGAGCCGCAATGCGTGGCGAACGAGGAGGCGCGGACGCGTCTTGCGGGCGTCGCCGACGCTTGGCTGACCCATGACCGCGAGATCGTGAACCGGCTCGACGATTCGGTGATGCGGTTCGCCGCCGGCGCGCCGCGGACGCTGCGCCGGGCGCGCGGCTTCGCGCCGGCGCCGCTGCCCCTGCCGAAGGGATTCGAGAACCCGCCCCGCGTTCTCGCCATGGGCGGCGCGTTGAAGGCGACCTTCTGTCTCCTCGGCGCGAGCGGCGCCGTCCTCTCCCAGCATATCGGCGACCTCGAGAGCGCCGCCGCCAACGCCGACTATCGGCGGAACCTCGCGCTCTACCGCCGCCTCTTCGCCTTCGATCCGGAGATCGTCGCGGTCGACCTGCACCCGGACTATCTCTCGACCCGAGCCGGCGCCGCGCTCGCCGAGCGCGAAGGCCTCCGGCTCGAGCCGGTTCAGCACCACCACGCCCATGTCGCCGCCTGCATGGCCGAGCATCTCCTGCCGCGCGACCATGATCCGGCGCTCGGCGTGGCGCTCGACGGGCTCGGGCTCGGCGCGGACGGCGCGCTCTGGGGCGGCGAGTTCCTGCTGGCGGACTATGTCCGCTGCGAGCGGCTGGCGCATTTCCAGCCGGCGCCGCTCCTCGGCGGCGCCCAGGCGATGCGCGAGCCTTGGCGCAACGCCTACGCCTTCCTGTCCGCCTGCCTCGGCTGGTCGGCGGCGGCGGCGCGCTACGCCGACACGGAGATCGTGAAACGCCTGCGGGAGAAGCCGCTCGCGACGCTCGACCGCATGGCGGCGCGGGGCGTCAACGCGCCGATGGCGACGTCGGCGGGTCGGCTCTTCGACGCCGCGGCGGCCGCGATCGGGGTTCGGCCGGAGCGCATCGGCTACGAAGGCCAGGCGGCGATCGAGCTCGAGGCGTTGGCCGCCCGAGCGCCCGACGCGGACGGCGCCTACGGCTTCGATCTCGCCGAGGACGGCCGCGTCGTCGACTGGACGCCGCTCTGGCGCGGGCTGATGGAGGATCTGCTCGCGCGCGTCGCGCCCGCGGTCGTCGCGCGCCGTTTTCACGAGACCGTCGCCGAGGCGACCGCGACGACCGCCGCGCGACTCGCGCGGGATCGCGGCGTCTCGACCGTCTGCCTCACGGGCGGCGTCTTTCAGAACCGGCTCCTGCTCGACGGCGTGACGCGCCGACTGGCCGCCGGCGAGCTGCGCGTGCTGAGTCCCTCCGCGACGCCCGCCAATGACGGCGGCCTGGCGCTCGGCCAAGCGATGATCGCGGCGGCGCGCGCGCGCCTCCGACCGCCTTCGCGTCGCGCCCGGCAAGCGGCCGGAGACTGAACCTGCGGACGCTCGCAAGCCTTCTTACAGGGCCCAGCGAACAGAATTGGAGGACCGGAGCGGCGCCTGTCCTCGGAGACGCTTGCGGCCGCTTCCGCCGACCGAACGCGGCGGGCGCCGATGCGTCACGATTTCTCGGTCGCCGCTTCGGCGCGGGCGCGGCGTTCGACCAGGCGGCGGAAACGCATCGCCCCGGCGTCGAGCCCGAGATTGATCGCCGGCGCCTGGGCGTCGGCCATGCCCGCATGCACGGCCTCGAGGACCGCCTTGTCCTCGAGAAACGCCGCCGTCGCGCCCTCGAACATGCGCGACGACACCTCCGCGTCGTCCGCGCGCTGATTGCGGTGCTGAACCCAAAAGTAGAGCGTGCGGTCGGCGTCGATCGGCGTCATGAAGTTGTACGAGTTGTTGATCAACGTCTCCGGCGACGGCTCCGCGTCGCGCCCGCCGGCGCCGGCGGGCGTGTAGACCGAGCGGTTGATCGCGATCGAGGGCAGCCGGCATTCGTAATGCTGCTTGCGGTCCACGGCGCCGGTGAGGCCGAAGATGTCGCGGTAATAGGGCGGCGCGGGCTGGTTCATGATCCAGCGCGAGACGATCACGCCGTCCGGAAGCTCCTCGATCTCGAGCGGCGTGTCGTCGGCGCCGGCGCCGGCGAAGGAGCTTTGATGGACCCAGGCGACATGACTGGGGTCGAGCAGGTTGTCGACCACCCAAAGGTAGTTGCAGGCGATCTCCATCCGCCCGCGCGCCGTCGCGCCCCAACCGGGCGCGTCCCAATGCGGGATCTCGAAAAGCGGCGTCGGCGCGCCCGATCCCATCCAGATCCAAAGAAAACCGTAGCAATCCTCGACCGGATAGCTGCGCACATGCGCGCGCTTGGGGATGGCGTTCGGCTGGGTCGGAGCGGCGACGCAGGCGCCGGCGCGGTCGAAGGTGAGCCCGTGATAGCCGCAAACCACATGGTCGCCGTCGAGCTGTCCCATCGACAGCGGCAGCTTGCGGTGCGGGCACGCGTCCTCGAGCGCGACCGGACCGCCGTCTTCGCGGCGGTAGATCACGACGCCGTCGCCGAGCAGCCGCCGCGGCGCCAACATGCGCCCGAACTCGTCGCTCAGCCCGGCGACGTACCACGCGTTGCGCACCAATCCGGCGAAGAACATTGGCGGACCCGTCTTTGTGTTGAGCGATCGTCGTGTTGTGCGATCGTCGCGTCGGCGCGGCCGCGCCGACGCGCGAGGCCGCAGAGATCAGAGCCCGTAGCGGGCCGCGACCTCTTCGAAGAAGCCGCGCGTCTCCTGTATCGTGATCCAGCTGTTCACGTAATTGATCCAGACCTGGTCGTCGCGCGGCAGCAGCATCGCGATCGGCGAGGGCGCGCGCGAGCCGTCGACGGGAATCTGGGCGACGTTGGGGAACTCGGCGATCAATGTCGCGCCCTCGATATTCGACGTCACGAAGACGTCGGCGCGGCCGGCCAGCACCTCTTGGTGGCCGAGAACCGGCGCGTCGACGATGACGATCTCGGCGTTCGGGAACCACTCGCGGACATAGCGCTCGAAGGTGGTGCCGAGCGTCGCGGCCACGCGCACATCGGGTTGGTTGATCGAGTCCCAGCCGTCGAAGCGATCGATCTTGTCGGAGGTCGTGAACGGGAAGATCTCGACTTGGATGTAGCTTTGCGAGAAGCCGGCCGCGCGCAGGCGCGCCGCGCTGATCGAAGCCGAGCCGGTGATGTCGTAGTTGCCCGCGACGATGCCGTTCACCAAGGTCGGCCAGGTCGTCGGGACGAATTCGAGCTCGACCTCGAGATCGGCCGCCAGCTGCGTCATCACGTCGATGTCGAAGCCGCGATACTCGTTGGTGGCGGGGTCTCGCACGCTCATCGGGTTCCAGTCGCCGGTCACGCCGACCCTCAGAACGCCTTCTTCGAGGATCCGGTCGAGTCTGGACTGCGCCTCTGCCGGCGCCGCGACCGCCAGCAACACGAGCGCCGCGGCCGCAATATTCTTCAGGACATACATCTGAACCACCGTTTCTGGAGTCGCGCGGCCCCTGTCGGACCGCTTTAGGCTTGCGCCAATCAACACCGTGGCGAAAAACTTTTTTATTGTATAGATGAAATTGAAACAACCGCGAGGCGACGCATGGCGACGGCGGCGATCGAGATCAAGAACCTCGGCAAGTGGTTCGGCGATTTTCAGGTGCTCAAGGGCGTGAACCTGCGGGCGGACTTCGGCGAGAAGATCGTCATCTGCGGGCCGGCGGGATCGGGCAAGTCGACGCTGGTGCGGTGCATCAACCGGCTCGAGGCCCATCAGGAGGGCTCGATCCGGGTCGACGGGATCGAGCTGACCGACAGCCGGGAGTCGGTCGAGAAGATCCGCTCCGACGTCGGCATGGTTTTCCAGCAGTTCAATCTCTTTCCGCATCTGACGGTGATGGAGAACATCACGCTCGGGCCGATGAAAGCGCGCGGACTGTCGCGCAAGGAGGCCGAAGCGAAGGCGATGACGCTTCTCGAGCGGGTGCGCATTCCCGAGCAAGCGAAGAAGTATCCGCGAAACCTGTCGGGCGGCCAGCAGCAGCGCGTGGCGATCGCGCGGAGCTTGTGCATGGATCCGAAGATCATGCTCTTCGACGAGCCGACCTCCGCGCTCGACCCGGAAATGATCGCCGGCGTCCTCGACGTGATCACCGACCTCGCGACCAGCGGCATGACGATGCTGGTCGTCACGCACGAGATGGGCTTCGCCAGCAAGGCGGCCGACCGCATGGTGTTCATGGACGACGGCGAGATCGTCGAGACCGGGCCGACGGCCGACTTCTTCGCGTCCCCGAAATCGCAACGCTGCCGCCAATTCCTCAGCCAGATCCTGCGGCATTGAAGGGGCGCCCATGACGAGAACGCTCTCCAGGCTCCTGCCGGTCGCGGCGCTGCTCCTGCTCCTGTCCGGCTGCGGCGCGCCGCCGGGCACCTGGGGCTGGCACGTGATCGACCCGAGCACCATCAACGGGTCGACCAACATCCAGTTCCTGCTCGGCGGGTTCTGGGCGACGATCCTGATGTCGCTGATCGCGGCGGGGCTGTCGATCCTGCTCGGTCTGGTGATCGCGCTGCCGGGATTGTCCTCGCACTGGCTCATTCGGCTGCCGAGCCGGGTCTATGTCGAGTTCGTCCGGTCGATTCCGCTCCTGCCGCTGCTGCTCTGGGTGTTCTACGGGATGCCGGTGGTCCTGCGGTCGCTCGGCGTTCAGATCAACGTCGATCCGTTTTGGGGAGCGGTGATCACGCTCGCCATTTCCGACAGCGCCTTCACCGCGGAGATCTATCGCGCCGGGATCCAATCGATCCCGAAAGGACAGACCGAAGCGGCGAAGACGGTCGGTCTGACCTACGCTCAGACGATGCGCCATGTCGTCCTGCCGCAGGCGATCCGGCGCATCCTGCCGCCCTTGGCCAACCAGTTCATCTACATCGTCAAGATGTCGGCCTTCGCCAGCGTGATCGGCATGCAGGAGCTGACGCGGCGCGCCAACGAGCTCGCGGTGACCGAGTACCGCCCGCTCGAAATCTATACGTTCCTCGTGCTCGAATATCTGGTGCTCGTCCTCGTCATCTCGTTCGGCGTGCGCTGGCTCGAACGCAAGATGGGCTCGGACGAGAGGCGCTAGCGATGGCGAGCCGCGTCCAGTCGAGCGGCGACCGCGGCCACGGCGGCCTCGAAGAGCCGCGCGCCGTCCTCGGGCGTGGCCAAGGCGGAGTGCGATCCGACGCGGCCGTCCGGAAAGGCGGCGCGGTGCGCCTCGGGCGGGCCGTGGCGGTCGCCCGCATGCGCGCGGACGTACTCGGCCGAGAGGCGCCGCGGCGGCTCCTCGGCGCCGACATGCGCGACGCCGGTGAGATGCTGCGTCACGGCGACTTCGGACGGCGTCGCGTGCAGGCCCTCCCAGTCGCCGTAGAGCGCGTCGCGCAGCCGCCGAACCTCGTCATGCGCCCACCAGCTCTCGACCGTGATCCTTGCGCCCGCGACGCTGTCGGCCGCCCTCGCCAACGGCTCGAGATTGGCGCCGTGGCCGTTGACGACGTGGATCTCGGTGAAGCCCTGACGCGCGAGCTCGGACAGCACCGCGCGCGCGAGCGACGTGAAGAGCTCGGCGGAGATCGAAATCGTTCCCGGAAACGCCGTGTTGAACGGCGCCGGCGCGTAGGCGAGCGGCGGAGCGACGATCACGCCGGCCCGCGCGGCGGCGGCCTCGGCGACGGCGGCGGCGCAGAGCGCGTCGGTCCCGATCAGCCCGATCGGTCCGTGCTGTTCGGTCGACCCCGCCGCAACGACCGCCCTGTCGTCGCGGGCGCGGTAGGCCTCCACCTCGGGCCAGGTCATGTGGTCGAGCCGCATTCCGCATCGCCTTTCCGTCCGCGCGCCGGAGGAGCTTGCATCACGATCTCCGCCGTCATCAACGCTCCGGCCTGTGGCTGCTTGCCGCGTGAGCCAGAGTTCGTCCGAGATCGCGCGGCAAGCATCCACAGGCTTTAAAGGTTCGCGTCATGCCCTGGAACGAGTTCATGAAAGAGACCGCCGAGCGCCTGGAACGGCTGCGGCGCGAGATCCCCGACGCCTACGCCGCCTTCGAAGCCCTCGGCGCGGCGGCGAAATCGGAGGGACGGCTCGACCTGAAGACCAAGGAATACATCGCGCTCGGCATCGCGATCGCGACGCGCTGCGACAGCTGCGTCGGCTTTCATGCGCGCGCGCTGGTTCGGCTCGGCGCGCCGCGGGAAGAATTCTGCGACGCGTCGGCGATGTGCGCCTACATGGCCGGCGGTCCGGGCGTCGCCTACAGCGCCAAGGCGCTGGAGGCCTACGACGCGTTCAGCGAGTAGGCGCGCGTCTCCGAACGCAGCGTCAGCAGGTCGCCCGGATGGAGCAGCACGGCGTAGGTGACCCGCTTCGCGGCCAGATGGGTCAAGCGGCGCACCCGGAGCAGCGCCGCCCCTTTCGCGACGCCCAGGACCGCCGCCGCCTCGTCGTCCGCGCAGAGGGCCGAGATCTCGTGGTCGACGCAGCTATAGGCGACGTTCTTCAGAAGCCAGTCATTGGCGCTGACGTCCGAGAAGTCGATCTCCTCCGCGCCCTCGGCGACATCGAGATTGATCCACCGGCATTCATGCTGAAAGACCCTGTCGCCGGCCCAGTGTCGCGAGACGACCAGCAGCATGCGCCTTCCCTCGCGCGCGCGGAGCAAGCGCGAGACGGCCCGAGCGGGCGCCGCGCGCCGACGCTCCAGGAGCTCGTAGCGATAGGCGAGACCCAACGCCTCGACCTCGTCCCGGATCCGCGGCACGCGGATCAGGACGCCGGCCGCGTCCCGCTCGGCCACCTGCGTCCCGGCGCGGCGATTGCGCACCAGCAGGCCTTCGTCGGCCAGCTCGCGCAGCGCCCGGTGCACGGTCAGGCGCGAGCATCCGAACTCGTCGGCCAGCGTCTCTTCGCTCGCGATCCGCGCGCCGGTCACGAGTTGGCCGGTGTCGATCTTCTCGCGCAGGGTCTCCTTCACGATCTGGTAGAGTGGCGTATTCCGCATGGCGTGCTTTGCTGCGCTGTCGGCGGACGGAGCGGAGGGAACGCCGTCACCGGCCGCATTGCGGCGTTATCATATAGACAAAATGGTCGCGATTGCCTAGCAATCTCGGCGTGTCCGCGACGTTGGCCGCGCGATGGGCGGAGAACCGAGACGATGGCTGCCTGGATCCGCATGATCCCCGACGACGAGGCTGACGCGGCGCTCGAGCGAGAGCTGGATTTCGCCCGAACGCCGCACGGCACCGTCGACAACGTCATGCGCGTTCACTCCTTGCGGCCGAGCACGATGCGCGGACATGTCGTCCTCTACCGCGCGTGTCTGCACGACGACGGCAACAAACTGCCGACATGGCTGCAGGAGGTGATCTCCTCATACGTCTCCGTCTTGAACCGCTGCGGCTATTCCTATGCGAACCATTGGAAGAACGCCCGCCACTTGATCGGCGACGACGCGCGGGCGGACGCGATCGAGGCGGCGATGGCGGCGCGGCGCCCGGAGGACGCCTTCGACGGCGCCGAGCTGGCGCTGCTGGTTTACGCGGAGAAGCTGACGTTGCGGCCGGCCGAGATGATCGAGGCCGACGTGATCGCGCTGCGCGCGGCGGGGCTCGACGACGGTCGGATCCTCGAAGCGAACCAAATCGTCGGCTACTTCAACTACGTCAACCGCCTGCTCAACGGGCTCGGCGTCACCACCGAGGGCGATGTCGTCGGATACTACGCGGGCGAGGGCGAGGACGCCTCGTGACCGGCGCCGACGACGCGCTGGCCGTCGGCGTCCGCAACCTTCTGGTCGGATGCGGCGGCATGACCGCGGGCGACGGCCTGCTGATCATCGCCGAGCCTGCGGGCGGCTATTACGACCCGGAGCTCGCCGCCGCGGTCGCCGCCGAGGCCGCGCGTCTCGGCGTCGAGGCGACGATCCGCGAGACGCCGTTCAACCCGGTGGTGACGGATCCGTCGCCCGAGCTCGCCGCGGCGATGGACGCGGTCGACCGCGTGCTCTTTCTCGCGCGGCTCGGCGACCAGCTCCGGTTCCGACCGAGCATGGCCGGCGGCCGCGCGATCATGTGCTATGCGCTCGATCGCGCGATGCTCTCCTCGCCCTTCGGGCGCATACCGCACCGGGCGATGACGGCGCTGAAAGACGTCGTCAACGCGGCCTTCGCGGCCGCCGAGGAGGTGCGCGTCACCTGCCCGGCCGGAACGGATTTCCGCGGACCGGCCGCCCGGTTTCCCGAAGAGGGCGGCGAGACGACCGTCCGCCGATTCCCGCTGTCGGTCTATACGCCCGTGCCGCCCGACGGCTACTCCGGAAAGGTGGCGCAGGTCGGGTTTCTCTGCGCGACCGGAAGTCAGGCCTACGAGCCGCCGGCCTGCGAGATTTCGGACGTGCTCGAGGTCCGGTTCGACGGTCACTGGATCACCGGCTTCGCCGGCGACGCCCGCGACGCGGCCCGCGCCGAAGCGCATTACGACCATGTCGCGCGGCTCTTCGGCCTCGAGCGCGACTACATCCATTCGTTTCACGGCGGCATCCATCCGGGCCTGTCGTATCCCATGGCGCCGTCGGCCGATTTCGACCGCTGGAGCAACGGCGCCTTCGGCAATCCGCGCCTCCTGCATTTCCACACCTGCGGCCGCCATGCGCCGGGCGAGATCTCGCTCAACATCGTCGATCCGACCGTCCGCTTGGACGGCGTCGCCTTATGGGAAAGCGGCCGGCTTCATCCCGAGCGTTTCCCGGGCGGCGGCGCGTTGATCGACGCCGAACCGGAGCTCGCGGCCGCATTGTCGGCGCCGGCGCGCGAGATCGGGCTCGGCTCGCGCGGCCGCCTGTCCTTTCGTGATTGAGGATCGAGAGGCGAGCCGTTCTCTCGGCGCGCTGGTCACGGTCTTGGCGGCGGTGAGAGCGGCTATCGTCTGATCGGTTCTGATTGAGCCAACCTCGCCCTTGTCATCCCGGCCAAGCGCGAAGCGCGCAGAGCCGGGAT
>CAZPTD010000133.1:0-10686 GCA_964588915.1 uncultured Neomegalonema sp.
CGGATAAGCCTGCGGCTTTCCGGGATGACGGCGTCATCCCGGGATGACGGCGTCACCGGCGTTGCAGATCCTGCTCTAGGCGCCGACGCCGCCGAATCCGCCGGTCTGATCGCCCGGCTGGCCGGCGTTGTTGCGGCGCTCGGTCATGAACTGGTCGAACTCGGCCTGATCCTTGGCCTTGCGCAGCCGCGTCATGAAGTCGTTGAACGCCTCGCGCTCTTCCTCGAGCCGCTTGAGCGTCTCGTCGCGATAGTCGTCGAAGGCTCGGTTGCCGGTCGATCCGGCGGCGAAGCTGCGTCCGCGGAAGGCGCTGCGGCGCCCGCGTCCTCTACATCCCATTCTGCCACTCCATATCATATATCCGAGAAGAACCAGGCCGAGCGGAACGAACACGATGAAACCGAGGATCATCGCGCCGATCCAGGCGGCCGGACCGTAGTCGTCGAGCGTCGCCTCCGCTCGCCTGAACCAGTCGCGCACGCCGGACCAGCGCGACCCTTCGGAGATGCTGTTCGACGTCATTGCCCTTGTCGCATGGGCGTCCATGCGCTCCCTTTTCTGAGCGGGCCGACCGCCCGCGAGGTGACCGAATGCGGGCGAGCGCCCGCGCTGAGTGATGTGAATGTTATTCACATTAACATAATTGGCGCGGGCAAATTCGCAGATCAAGCCTGTCCGAGCGATTTTTTACGGCCGCTCCGCGGCGTCCGTCCGCCAGCGCTCGAGGAGCTCGGCCTCTTCGTCGGCGGAGAGCTGCGCGCCGCCGCCGATGCTGCGGATGTAAACGCCGAGCGCGTCGAGGCCGGGTCCGTCGGCCGGGGTCAGGAACGGGTCGGGCTCGGCCGCCGCCGCGCCGCGTTCGGACGGGGCGAGCGCCGCGAACTCGACGCGCCAGCCGCCGTTCTCGCGGCAGGCGAGACCGAGTTCGAGCGCCTCCGGCGTCTCGTAGGCCTGGAACTCTCGGCAGATCCGTCCGGCGGCGTCGACGAAGAGGCCGCGCGGCTGCCACTTCACGACGCCGTCGGCGACGGTCGCGCCATAGGCCGACGTCGAGAGCGCCTTCGCCAGCGGCGCGTCGGGCGCGACGGCGCCGAGCGCGATGTGGCGCGCGCCGGCGCCGGCCGGCTCCGGCGCTTCCCGGCCGAAGACCAGCAGCGCCGCGGCGACGGCCGCGGCGGCGGCGCCCGCAGCGACGGCGGAGAGCGTCGCTCGCCGACGCCGCAGGTCGCGAGCCGCCGAGCCGAGGGGAGTCGGCGCCGCGCGGATCAGCGCCTCGAGACGCCGATGGGCGGCGTCGCCCGACGGCGCAGGATGCGCGGCCTTCAGCATCGCGTCGAGGGCGCGGATCTCTTCCGTCCGCTCGGCGACAGCGCGGTCGCGCGCCGCGAGAGCGTCGATCTCGGCGCGCGCGTCCGGGTCGAGCGCGCCGTCGACATAGGCCGAGAGGCGTTCGAACATCGCGTCGTCCTCGCTGCTCCCGCCGGTCATGGCGCTGTCTCCTCGTTTGGCGCGCGGGTGGTCTTCAGCAGCTTCTTGCGCGCCCGCGCGACGCGGCTCATCACGGTGCCGATCGGCGTCTCGAGCGCGTCGGCCGCCTCCTGATACGACAACCCCTCGATCGCGACGAGCGCGAGCGCCGCCCGCTGCTCCTCCGGCAAGCCCGCCATGGCGGCGCGAAGACGCGCGAGATCCAACCTGTCCTCTGCGCGCCGGGCCCCGAGCCCGCCGTCGCCGAGCGCCTCGAGCGCGTCCGGCGGCGCGGTCGGACGCCGACTCTCGGCGCGCTTCTGATCAAGCCAGGTCCGATGCGCGATCTTGAAGAGCCACGCGTCGAGCCGGTCGTCGCGCCGAAACTGATCGAGGCGCGCCAGAGCCTTGAGAAGCGCGCTCTGCGCGAGGTCGTCGCCGTCGACCGGTGATTGCGCGAGCGCCCGGCAGAACCGCCGCAGCCGCGGCGACAGCGTCGCCAGCTCGCGCTTGATCGCCTCTCGCTCGCGCATCGCGCCCCTAGCTTCGCCGTCGACCGCAACGACAACGTTTGCGCGCGGGCGTTATTCCGCGCCGTCGGACAATCTCGGAATTTCCGATCCGCCGCGGAATAAGCGGCCGCGCCCAGCGTTTTCTTGACACTGCAACTCGAGAGAATGGGAGTCTGCGATGACGTTTCTTGATCGGGACGACGGCGTCGAGCCGGCTGACGAGGCGAGCCCTAGCCGGCGGCGGCGCAAGCGCTTCTTGATGTCGAGCGTGGCGTGCGTCTGCGCGCTGACGCTCGGCGTCGCCGGCGCGGTCCTCGAGCCCACCGTGACCAAGGGATCGTTCGCCTGGGCGGACGACGGCGGCGACGACGACGACGGCGGCGACGACGACGACGGCGGCGACGACGACGATGACGGCGACGATGGCGACGACGACGACAACGGCGGCGACGACGACGACGACGACAACGGCGGCGACGACGACGACGACAATGGCGGCGACGACGATGACGACGACGAAGTCGACAACGACGACGACGATGAAGACGACAGTCTGGAAGCGCGCGCGCGCCGCTTCCTCTACGGCTCGGCGCCCCGCGACGACTAAGCGACGGCGGGTCGCCGAGCGACGGCGACCGACGGCGGGCTCGGCCCGCCGTCCCGCTCTCTGCGCGAGGCTGGCATGCGACGAGAACTGATCGCCGCGCTTCTTCTGCTCGTCGGGTTCTCCTGCCGGTCCGCGTTGATCGCCATGCTGACGGTCGCGCCCGCCTTCGTCGCCGTGGAGGTCGCGTTGGCCGAGGACGACGACGACGGCGGCGGCGGCGACGATGGCGGCGACGACGATGACGACGACGACGATGATGACGACGACGACGACGACCGCGACGCGCGCTCCGGGTCTGGCGGCGACCGCGCCCCTCTGATCGACGGGAGCGCGGGTGAGCGCTTCGTCGCGGACGAGATCGTCGCCGTCGGCCTCAACGCGGCCGGTCGCGCGCTGCTGACCGAGCGCGGCTTCCGCGTCCTTTCCGAGGAGTTTCTCGAGCTCGTCGGCGACACCGTCACGCGGCTCGCGCCGCCGAACCGGCTCAGCCTCGGCGACGCCCTCGCCGAAGCGCGCAGGCTCGCGCCCGGGACGGTCTTCACGCCGAACCATGTCTACGCGCCGTCCGAAGGCCGCGCGGCGCTCTATCCGATCGGCGTCGTCGGCCTCGACCGCGGCGGCTGCGCGGTCTCGGTGCGCGTCGGCGTCGTCGACACCGGCGTCGACGCCCGCCTGCCGGCGTTTCGCGGCGTCGAGATCCGGCAGCGGCGTCTTGCGATCGCTGGCCCCGCCCCGGTCGATCCCGCCCATGGCGCGGCGGTCGCGAGCCTCCTCGTCGGCGAGACCGGCGGGCGCCCGCCGCTCCTCGATGTCGAGACGCTGTGGGTCGCCGACGCGTTCTTCGCCGCCGCGGACGGCCCGGCGGTCGACGCGGTGTCGGTCGCGCGGGCGCTCGATTGGCTGGTGGCGGAGGAGGGCGTCCGCGTGGTCGGCCTCAGTTTCGCCGGCGACGCGAACCCGCTCCTGCGGCTGGCGGTCGAGGCCGCGGCCCGGCGCGGCGCGAGTCTCGTCGCCGCGGTCGGCAATGACGGGCTGCGCGGCGAGGCGCGCTACCCGGCCGGCTATGGCGAGGTGATCGCGGTGACGGCCGTCGACGCGCGTCGGCGCCTCTACCGGTCGGCCAACCAGGGCCCGCATGTCGACATCGCCGCGCCCGGCGTCGATCTCCTCGTGGCCGGACCCGCCGGCGCCGCGACCGTGAGCGGCACGAGCTATGCGACGCCCTATGTCGTGGCCGCGCTCGCCGTCGACCTCGAAGCGGCGAGCGGCCGCTCCGGCCGCGCGCGCGCGGCGCTCCTCGATCGCGCCGTCGATCTCGGTCCGCGCGGGCGCGACGACGCCTATGGCGAGGGGCTGTTGCGCTTCAACGCCATCGGCTGCCGGCGTTGAGGCGGTCCGGCGACGGCGCCGCGTCGCGCAGCTTCGGCGCTTGACTTTCGATCGATCGATCCTATTCTGATTTTGAAAATCATTCGCATTCGCAGGAGGCGGGCGAGCCGTCCGAACGCGCCGAGCGTTCGGAGCGTCCGTCTGCGCGGGATGCGCCAGCCAAGGACGACGCGAAAGCATGGCTCGCGAACGAGCAAGGACAGGATCGGATCGCTCTCGGTCGACGCGGCGCGAGCTGCTTCGCTCGGCGGGCGCCGCCGCGGCGCTGATCGGCAGCGGCGTATTGGGCGTCGGCCTCTCGGGCGGCGCCGCGCGCGCGCAGGATCTCCGGCTGGTTGCGGCGACGACCGGTATGGTCGCCGACGTCGCGCGCAATCTGCTCGGCGACGCCGCGGGGCCGAGCGGCGGCTTCAGAGTGACGGCGCTGATGGGCTCGGGCGTCGATCCGCACAGCTACCGCGAGACGCGCGCGGATATCGAGATCCTGCTCCGCGCCGAGGCGGTCTTCTGGAACGGCCTCTATCTCGAGGCGCAGCTCGAGGAGCTCCTGCTGGCGCTCGGCGAGGAGAAGCCGGTCTTCGCGATCGCCGAGGCGGTTCCGCGCGAGCGGCTGCGCGCGCATGACGACTATGCAGGGCGCTACGATCCGCATGTGTGGATGGAGCCGACGCTTTGGGCCCATGCGGTCGACGCCGCCGAGGCGGCGCTCGCCGGTCGCGCGCCCGATCTCGCCGACATGCTGGCCGCGAACGCCGCCGCCTACCGCGCCGAACTCGAAGCGCTCGACGCCTATTCGCGCGAGATCCTCGCGAGCGTGCCCGAGGAGAGCCGCGTGCTCGTCACCGCCCATGACGCCTTCGGCTATTTCGGCGCCGCCTACGGCTTCGAGGTCGTCGGCGTCCAGGGCGTCTCGACCGAGAGCGAGGCCGGGCTGGCGCGCATCCGCGAGATCGTGCGCCTGATCGTGGAGCGCGGCGTCAAGGCGGTGTTCGTCGAGAGCTCGGTCAGCCCGCGCAACGTCCAGGCGCTGATCGAGGGCGCGCGCGCCGAAGGCGCCGAGGTCTCGCTCGGCGCGGAGCTCTTTTCCGACGCCATGGGCGCGGACGGAACGTATGAAGGAACCTATCTCGGAATGATCGATCACAATGTGACGGCGATCGCGCGGGCGCTCGGCGGCGCGGCGCCGGCGCGCGGACGCCTCGGACAATTGAGGGCCGACGCATGACGCCGGCGGAATTGCGGATCGCGGCGGCCGAGGGCGAGCGTCTCGCGCCGGAGCGGCCGGTGGCGGAGATCGCGCTCGCCGCCGAAGGCGTGACGGTCGCCTACGGGCGCAAGCCCGCGCTCATCGACGCCGGCTTCGAGGCGGCGACGGGCAGGCGGCTGGCGATCATGGGCCCGAACGGCGCCGGCAAGTCGACGCTCCTCAAGGCGGCGCTCGGGCTCGCGCCGAGGCTCTCGGGCAAGACCCGGCTCTTCGGCGAGACCGTGTCGGGCCGGCGCGCGCTGGCGCGGGCGGTCGCCTATGTGCCGCAGCGGGCGGCGGTCGACTGGGAGTTTCCGGCGAGCGTCCTCGACGTCGCGCTGATGGGGCTCCATCGCGAGATCGGTTGGGCGCGGCCGGCGCGGGCGCGGCACCGCGAGAAGGCGCTGGCGCGGCTCGACGCCGTCGGCATGGCCGAGTTCGCCGACCGCCCGATCGGTCAGCTCTCGGGCGGCCAGCAGCAGCGGGTCTTCATCGCCCGCGCGCTCGCCCAGGACGCGCCGATCATCGCGCTCGACGAGCCCTTCGCCGGCGTCGACGCGGCGACGGAGCGGCGGATCGCCGACCTCTTCGCCGGCCTCGCCGCCGCAGGCCGGACGGTGATCGCGGTGCATCACGACCTCACCACGGCGCGGACGTATTTCGACGACGCCGTCCTGCTCAACACCGCAGTGATCGCGCGCGGGACGGTCGGCGAAGCGCTGACCCGCGAGGCGCTCGGCAAGGCCTATGGCGGCCGGCTCGCGGAGACGCAGCTCGACGCCGTCGCCGGTTGAGGCCGGAGGGCGACGCCGCGGAAGTCGCGCGCTGAGATTTGGAGACCGCGCGTCGCAGCCCCGGCCTCGAGCCGGGCCTCAGAACCAGCGCCGGCGTCGCCCGATCTCGGCGCCGTCGCCCGACGCGTCGTGCGGGAGCCTGAGGCCCGGGTCGATCCCTGGGCGGCGCGTTTGCGCAGATCGCGTTGTCGGATGACGAGCATCCGTAGCGCATGAGCCGAGGGATGCGGGAATGGAGCCCTCCTTCTGGTCGAACCTCATCGACGCGCTGACCCTGCAGGCGGGCTGGAACGCCGCCGTGGTCGCGCTCGGCGCGGCGGCGCTCGGCGCCGGCGCCGGCGTCGTCGGCGTCTTCACGCTCCTGCGCGGTCGGGCGATGATGAGCGACGCCATCAGCCACGCGACCTTGCCCGGCGTCGCGGCGGCCTTCCTCGTGATCAGCGCCTTCGGCGCCGATGCGCGCTCCTTGCCGGCGCTCCTGCTCGGCGGCGCGGCCTCGGCGGCGCTCGGCGTGCTGGCGACGCAGTGGATCGCCGCGCGGACGCGCCTCGCCGAGGACGCGGCGATCGGCACGGTGCTCTCGACCTTCTTCGCGCTCGGCGTCGCGCTTCTGAGCGTGATCCAGCAGCTCTCGCTGGAGGGCCAGGCCGGCGTCGAGTCGCTCCTCATCGGCTCGGCGGCGGGCATGCTCGAAGGCGAGCGCGAGCTCATCGTGATCGTCGCCTCGGCGTTGGCGCTCGTCGCCATCGGGCTGACGCGCGAATTCGCGACCATCGCCTTCGATCCGGACTACGCCGCCAGCCTCGGCTGGCCGGTGCGCACGCTCGATCTTCTTCTGATGGCGCTCCTGCTCGCCATCGTCGTCGTCGGCCTGCAGACGGTCGGGCTCGTGCTGATCATCGCGCTCGCGATCGCGCCGCCGGTCGCCGCGCGCTTCTGGTCCGACCGGGCGCGGCCGATGGCGCTCATCGCCGGCGCGATCGGCGCGGTCGGCTGCTATCTCGGCGCCGCGATCTCGGCGAGCGGCGAGAGCCTGCCGACCGGCGCGGTCATCGTGCTCAGCCTGGCGACGATCTTCGCGCTGTCGCTGCTCTTCTCGCCGCGCCGCGGCGTCGTCGCGGCGGCGCTCCGTCAGCGGCGGCTGCAGAGCCGCGTCCATCTGCGCCAAGGGCTGCTGGCGCTCGCCCGCGGCGAGCCGATCTTCGACCTGCGCACGCAGAGGATCCTCAAGCGGCGCGCCTATCTCCGTGGCGACGGCGCGGCGACCGAGGAGGGCAGGGCGGCGGCCGAGACGATGGCGCGCGATCAGGCGCTCTGGAACCGGTATCGCGATCTCTATCCCGAAGAGGCCTTCGCGCTCGCCGATTGGTCGCTCCGCCCGATCGAGGAGGCGCTGCCGGCGGATCTCGTCGCGCGGCTGGTGGACGACGTCGCCAGGGCGCGCCGCAGCGGCATCGCGGGGGCGCCGTGAAGGGCGGCGCGAGGATCGGCGTCATCCCGGTTAGCCGCAGGCCGATCCGGGATGACGGGGCGCGGCGCATCCTTCTTGGCGTTCGAGAAGTGAGGCGAATGCGTCATGCCTGAGTTCTCCATCGCCAACGACCTTCCGTCGCTGCTCCTCGGCGCGCTCGCCGCGTCGGTCTGCGCGCTCTGGGGCAATTTTCTCATCCTCAGACGCCAGGCGCTGCTCGGCGACGCGATCAGCCATGTCGTGCTGCCGGGCATCGTCGTCGGCTTCATCGCCGTCGGCGCGGTCTCGGCCGCGACCTTGCAGTTCGCGACCCTCCTCGGCGCGCTCGGCGCGGCGCTTCTCGCGGTGGCGCTCATCGAGCTCGTCCGGCGCACCGGCCTCATCGAATCCGGCGCGGCGATGGGCGTCGTCTTCACCGCGATGTTCGCCGCCGGCGTGCTGCTCCTCGAGCAGACCGACGCCTCGAGCGCGCATATCGACGTCGAGCACGCGCTCATGGGCGGCCTCGAGCGCGCGATCTGGACCGCCGGTTTCCGCGAGGGCGCGCTTTTCGACCTCGCGGCCTGGGCGTCCTTGCCGGCCGAGATCTTCCGCGTCGCCATCGTCTACCTGCTGAGCGCCGCGCTGATCCTGGTCTTCTACAAGGAGCTCCGGATGGCGAGCTTCGATCCGGCGTTCTCGGACGCGGTCGGCGCGCCTGCGCGCTGGATCGGCTTCGGCGTCGCGTCGATGACCGCGGTCGCGGCGGTGGCGGCCTTCGACGCGGTCGGCTCCATTCTGGTGATCGCGATGTTCGTCTGCCCGGCGGCGACGGCGCGGCTGCTCACGGATCGGCTCGACCGGCAGATCTGGATCAGCCAGGGCGTCGCGCTCGCCTCGGCGCTCGTCGGCTACTGGCTCGCCGCGTTTCTCGCGCCGGCGCTCGGCCTCGAGCGCGGCCTCTCGGCGGCGGCGATGATCGCGGTGACGGCCGGCCTCGCCCAGGTGATCGCGATGGCCTGGGCGGTCGCCGGCGCGCCTAGTAGATCGTCTTCTTGATCCGCTCGGGATAGCTGGCGTCGAACTTGGCGCCGTCGAACGGCGTCTCCGACGCGTCCTCGAGCATCTGGCCGGCGGTCGGCGCGGCGGAGCGGTCGACGCGCGCGGCCGGATCCCAGAGCCTCGAGCGGACGAGCGCCTTCGGGCACTGGAAATAGACCTGCTCGGCGGCGATGACGAGCACCGAGCGCGGCGGCTTGCCAGCCGTCTCGAAGCGCCGCAGCAGCTCCGGCGCGACGCTGATCCGCGCGCGGCCGTTGACGCGCAAGGTCTCGCCGACGCCGGGGATGAGAAACAGCAGCGCCACGCGCGGATCGGCGACGATGTTCCGGAGCGCGTCGGTGCGGTTGTTGCCGGGCCGGTCCGGCAGGAAGAGCGTGCGCTTGTCTTCGACAATGACGACCGGCGCCGGATCGCCGCGCGGCGAGCAGTCGACGCCGTCCGGCCCGACGCTCGCCAGAATGACGAAGGGCGAGGCTTCGATCATCTGGCGATACGTCGGGATGATGCGATCTTTCTCTTTGATGAGCGACGCCGGATGCGGCGCGCCGTAGAGCTCCTCGAGCGCCGCGACGCTGTCGATGACGTGGTCGTCCTCGGTCATTGCGCGCCTCCCGCTTCGGCCGCCGCGCCGCCCCGATAGCGCCGAGCCACCCTGGGCGCGGCGCCGAGCCGGGTCAGGATCTCGTAACCGATCGTGCCCGCTTGCTCGGCCATCGCGTCGATGCTGAGCTCTTTCGGCGCGTTGGAGCCATGCGCGAGAAAGACCGCGCGGTCGCCGACCCGCGGCTCGATCTGCGGGCTCGAGACGTCGAGCACGGTCAGATCCATCGAGACGCGCCCGACGATCGGCGCCGGCGCGCCCTGGACATGCGCCCAACCCGTGTTCGAGAGCGCGCGCGGCAGTCCGTCGGCGTAGCCGATGGCGGCGGTCGCCAGCCGCGTCGGCGCTTGCGCCGTCCAGGTTCCGTTATAGCCGACCTTGGCGCCGGCCTCGGCCTCCCAGACCCGCAGAATCGGCGCGGAAAGCTCGACGACAGGCTCGGCGTCGAGGAAAGGCGCGCCGCCATAAAGACCGATGCCGGCGCGGATGAGATCGTAATGCAGCGACGGATCCGCGATCTCGCCGCCCGTCGCGGCGAGGCTCGCCTCGAGATCGGGAAATTTCGGGCGCAGGAGCCGGAGCGCCTCCTCGAAGCGCCCGCGCTGCGCGTCGGTCTGCGGGTTGTCGGGCTCGTCGGCGGAGGCGAGATGCGAGAGCGCGAGAAGATCGGCGCCGGCGGGCAGATCGTCCGGGTCCATTTCCGCGAGTTCCGAGAGAGGCGCGCCGAGGCGGTTCATGCCGGTCTCGATCTGGATCGCGGCGACCGGCCGGCGGGCGGAGCCGAAGCGCCAGAACTCGGCCCAGGAGCGCCAGAGGCCGAGCGATTGGATCACCGGCGCGATCCGCGGGCCGGGCTGGTCGCAGGCGGCGACGCCGCTCGCGTCCGGCGCAAAACCGTTGAGGACGTAGATCCGGCGGTCTTCGAGCCGGGCGCCCGCCGGCGCGCCGCGCTTGAGGTCTTCGGCGAGCGACAGCGCCTCGGAGAGAACGGCGACGAAATAGTCGCGGCAGCCGCTTCCATCGAGCGCCGGCGCGACCCGGGCGGCGCCGACGCCGTAGGCGTCCGCCTTCACGGCGGCGCCGACGCGCGCCGTGGTCTTGGCGCAGAGCGCGCGCCAATTGTGAAGAATCGCGTCGAGATCGACGTCCATGATCGCGCCGTCGGCGCGCGCAGGATTATTCGAGCCGCGGATGTCGGTCTTCCTTCGCCAGGTCGCCGAAACGCGTGAACCGGCTGTCGAACATCAGCTTGACCGATCCGATCGGCCCGTGGCGCTGCTTGCCGACGATCACTTCGGCGAGGTTGTGAACGCTCTCCATCTTCGCCTGCCACTCGATATGCTCGGGCGTGCCTTCTCGCGGTTCTTGTCGCCCGACATAGTACTCCTCGCGGAAGACGAACATGACGACGTCCGCATCCTGCTCGATGGACCCCGATTCTCTTAGATCGGAGAGCTGCGGCTTTTTATCGTCACGTTCTTCAACCTTACGTGACAATTGGCTCAGCGCAATCACCGGAATGTTGAGCTCCTTGGCGATGGCTTTGCGGCCCTGGGTG
>CAZPTD010000134.1:0-2917 GCA_964588915.1 uncultured Neomegalonema sp.
GGGCGTGTTGATGGTCGCGCGGGAGAAGATCTCGGCGTTGAGCTTGCCGCCCTTGGTCAGACGGAAGATTTTCGGCAAGGGCCGCGGCGGCGCGTAGGATTCGAGCCGCGCGACCGCCCGCGGCGAGAGCGCGAGAACGCCATGCGCCGCCTCGCCGCCCAGGACCTTCTGCCAAGAGAAGGTGACGACGTCGAGCTTGGCCCAGTCGAGCTCCTGCGCGAAAGCGGCCGAGGTCGCGTCGCAGATCACGATCCGCTCCGGATTGTCGGCGATCCAATCGGCGTTCGGGACCCGGGCGCCCGAGGTGGTGCCGTTCCAGCAGAAAACGAGGTCGGCGTCGTCGCGAACCGTCGAGAGGTCGGGCAGCGACCCGTAAGGCGCCTCGAGAACGCGGGCGCCCTCGAGCTTGAGCTGCTTCAGCGCGTCGGTCACCCAACCCGCGCCGAAGCTCTCCCAAGCGAGCAGATCGACCGGCCGCGCGCCGAGCATATGCCACATCGCCATCTCGACCGCGCCGGTGTCGGACGCCGGCACGACGCCGAAGAGCCAATCCTCGGGCGCGCCGAGAAGGCGTTTCGTCCGGTCGATCGCGGCTTTGAGCTGCGCTTTCGGCCCTTTCGCGCGGTGCGAACGGCCGAGCGTCGCGCGCTCGGCGACGGCTTCCAAAGACCAGCCGGGACGTTTCGGACACGGACCTGAAGAAAAAGACGGGTTCGCCGGCCGGATCTCCGGCCGAGCCTGCGCGTCAGCGCTCATGGACCTGCTCCATGTCGGGGCGAGCAATGCTGAGCGGCGCCCCTCTCGCCCTCGCGGAGCGCGCGCCCAGAGCGCGTATCCGCCAGGCCGGCCGGTCTGTCAATCTCCAAAAAGCGGCGTGTCGAGACGCGTTTGCGACGCGGCTTCAGGCGCGTCCGCGACGCAGCGCCGCCTCGCGCCGCCGCGCCGGATCGCCCTCGAGCTTGGTCCAGCTCCGATCGGTCTCGAAAAGGAGAAAATAGACGGTGCCGAGCTTCCGGCCGAAGAGCCGCGACCAGAGGCTCTTGGCGATGCGCCTCAGCGCCGTCAGGCGATGGCCGCCGTCGACGATCACCCATTTGCCCTTCTGGCCGATGCGCGCGACGATCGGATCGGTCGGCCGGTAGCCGCGATCGCGGATCGAGCGCAGGATCGCGTCGAGCCGCGGGCCGTCGCCGCGCTTGTGGTTCTTGAAGCGGATCGAACGCAACAGCTCGACCGGCGCCTCGACGGCGGCGACGCCGTCGGTGAACGTGATCCGGTCCAGATCCTCCTTGGTGCGAACGTACTGCACGCTCGGCGCCGGCTGTGTCGATTCGCTTTCCATCTCAGGCAAATGGGCCAGCGAGATCACATTGTCTAGATCTCTGCGTGAGCAACTCTAAAAGACCTTGAGATTGCGCCTTGCGGCGCCGCATGGCCCCATTTGCGCCGTCCGAGGCGGGCGCCGCCTCTCATCGACAGAGCGCTTCACATGACCAACGAGCCCTTCGCCGTCGCACCGCCGCCGCTCGGCGCGCCCGTCGCTCCGCGTCGCCCCGATCGGCTCTCCTGGGCGATCCTGATCGCGCTCGGCGTCATCTGGGGCGCCTCCTTCAGCTTCACCAGCGTCGCCGTGCGCGATCTGCCGCCGATCTCGGTCGCCGCGATTCGGCTCGTTCTCGGCGCGCTCCTTCTCGCGCCGATCGCCGTCGCGATGGCCGGCGGACTGCCGTCGCCGCGCGGCCGCGACGGCAAGCGGATCTGGCTCTTCGCGCTCGGCGCCGCCGTGTTCTCGAACGCCGGGCCCTTCGCGCTGCTCGCCTGGGCGCAGGACGGCCACATCGCCAGCGGTCTCGCCGCGATCTTCATGGCCGCGACGCCGCTCATCGTGCTGCCGCTCGCGGCGTGGCTCGTGGCCGGCGAGCGCATGACCACGACGAAGACGATCGGTTTCGTCGTCGGCTTCGCCGGCGTCGCGATTCTCATCGGCGTCGACGCGCTCGGCGGTCTCGGCGGCGGCTGGATCGAGATCCTGGCGCAGCTCGCCTGCCTCGGCGCGGCGACGGGCTACGCGATCGGCGCCGTCGTCATCAAGCGGGCGCCGCCGACGCATCCGATGGGCTACGCCGCGCTGACGCTCGTCTTGGCGGCGGTGATCGCGGCGCCGATCGCGCTCATCGCCGACCGTCCGTTCGAAATCGAGTGGACCCTCGAGAGCGCGTTCGCCATGCTCTATCTCGGCGCGCTGCCGACGGCGCTCGCCATGTTGCTGTTGCTGACCGTGATCCGCCGCCGAGGCCCGACCTTCCTCGCGATGGTCAATTATCAGGTGCCGGTCTGGGGCATGACCTTCGGCGTCGTCTTTCTCGGCGAGGAGGCGCCGGCGCAGGCGCCGATGGCGCTGGCGATCATCCTCGCCGGCGTCGCGATCAGCCAGGGCGCGCATCGCGCGCTCCTGCAGCGACTACGCCGGTCGAACAATGCGCCGTAGCGGTCTCCGCCGCGCGGATGCTGTCAGCTCGAGCTGCGCCGCCGACCGCCGCGGCGCGAGCGGGACCGGCCGTCGCTCGCGCCGGCGCCGAAGACGCCGTCGGCCTCGGAGCTGAACGCGCCGGTCGCCGCCTTGATCTCTTCGAGGCTCGGCGGCTCGAGCGCCTCGGGCGCCGCGTCGAGCGCCGCGCGCATCGCCCGGAGGTGCTCGGCCGTCGTGCCGCAGCAGCCGCCGATGATCCGCGCGCCGGCCCGGAGCGCGAGCAACGCGTAGTCCGCCATCAGCTCCGGCGTGCCGTCATAGACGATCTCGCCCTCGACATATTTCGGAATGCCGGCGTTGGCCTTGGCGATGATCGCCGCCTCCGGCGCCGTGGCGTTCAGCCCGAGCACCGTTCGCAAGAGATCGGAGGCGCCGCCGCCGCAATTG
>CAZPTD010000134.1:2927-10680 GCA_964588915.1 uncultured Neomegalonema sp.
GCGCGCCCAGCGCCTCGGTCATGCCCAGCACCGTGCGCAGAAGATCCGATGCGCCGACCCCGCAATTGGCGCCGATCGCCACCGGCACGGGGTCGAGGCTGACGGCGATCCGTGCCCAGTCCGCCGAGGTGAGCCCCATCATCGTGCGGCCGGCGCTGTCGAAGCTGAGCGTGCCGCAGAAGGGCGCGCCGAGCGCGGCCGCAGCCGCCTGAATCGCCGCGATCTCCTCGCGCGAGGAGATCGTCTCGGCCCAAAGCACGTCGACGCCGCCCTCGAGAAGAGCCTCCGCCTGCTCCTTGAAGGACGCGACCGCCTCCTCGAAAGACAGCGGCCCGACCGGCTCGAGGAGCTCGCCCGTCGGCCCCATCGAACCCGCGACGACCACCGGCCGGCCGGCGGCGTCGGCGATCTCGCGCGCAAGCCGCGCAGCGGCGGCGTTGATCTCGCGCACGCGGCCCTCGGCCTTGTGGAGCTTCAGCCGCTGGGCCGAGCCGCCGAAGGAGTTGGTGAGGATGACGTCCGCGCCGGCGTCGACGAAGCCTTGATGCAGCGCGCGGATCTTGTCCGGCGCCTCCAGGTTCCAAAGCTCCGGCGCGTCGCCCGAGGCGAGCCCCATGGCGAAAAGCGTCGTGCCGGTGGCGCCGTCGGCCATCAGCCAGCGGCGCTCGGCCAGAAGGTCCGAGAGTTGCGTGCCCATATCAGCCCCGATCCGCCGCCGAGCGGGAAGCCCGGCGACACTGCGGCGTCACCCCAACACCGCCGGATCAGCGCCGTCAACCGCGACGGCGACGAGCGCCCGCAACTTGTCGGCTGCGGGATGTCCCGACGCGACGGCGGCGTCGGCCATGGCGTGCAGATCCGCGCCGTCGCAGCGCACGCCGGCGCTGATCAGGCCGATCGCCGCTCGCCAGCTGTCCTGCCGGCGCGACTGATCATGCGCGTAGCGGCAGATCCAGAGCTCCAGCATCAGCGGTCCCGGCCGGTTCGACGGATCGACGCGCCAGGCGGCGTCGAAGGCGTTGTTGAGCGCCTTCAGCCCATCCGCGCGCCGCCCGGCGGCGAGCAGGAACCGCGCCGCCCGCGCCAAGGTCGGCGCGTCGCGCGGGCTCTTCTCGACCGCGCGCTCGAACTCGACCGCGACCATCTCGGCGTCGCCCTTGGTCTCGCGCAGGAAGGCGGCGAAGCGCTCGAGCGTGCCGGCGCGGTTCGTGGACGCCTCGACGGCGTCGCGAAACACCATCTCCGCCTCGGCGACATCCTTGCGGATGCGATGATGGAAGAGCGCGAGCTCCTCCAAAGCCTCGGCGCAGGGATCGAGATCGACCGCGAGACGCAGCTGCGCCAGAGCGCTGTCGGCGTCGCCCTTCACATAGGCGAGGAAGCGGCCATGCGCGCGCAGCGCCTCCGAAGAGCGCGGGCTGAACGCCAACGCGTCGCGGAAGAGCGCGTCGGCTTCGTCGGTCATCTCCGGCTGCGTCGCCAAATGCTCGGCGTAGGCGGCCAGAGACACCGGCGCGTAGGGCTCGGCCTCGATGGCGCGGCGATGGAGCGCGTCGGCGCGGTCGCGGTCCTTGCGCGCCGACCCGACGAAGCGCGCGAAGGCGGTGAGCAGCGCGGCGGCGTTCGGCGTCGCCTGGCGCCCGGCTTCGTATTGCGCCTCCGCGGCGTCGAGATCGCCGCGGCGCTCGGCCAGGAAGGCGGCGAAGGCGATATGCGCGCGCGGCTCGCGCGGATCGAGGCCTGTCGCCCGGCGATAGAAGGCCTCCGCGGCGTCGAGATCGCCTTTGCGCTCGGCGCAAAGCGCGCGCGCGAAGAGGATCTCGGGGTCGTCCGGGCCGATCCGCGCGCCTTCGACGAGCACCGACTCCGCCGCGTCGAGCGCCCGGCGCTTCTCGATCAGGAAGATCGCGAGCTCGGCATGGGCGGCCGCGCCGCTCGTCGAGGCCGCGACCGCTTTCTTGAGATGCGTCTCCGCCGATTCGAGCTCGCACCGCCGATCGACCAGGAACCACGCGTAATCGATCAGGCTCGCCACCGACTCCGGCTGCATCTCGATCGCCAGGCGATAGCAGTCCTCCGCCTCGCCGAGATCGCCGCGCGCCCGCAAGAAGAAGTCGGCGAGGGCCCGGAAGGTCTCGGCGTTGCGCACGTCGAGCTGCAGCGCCCGCGCGAGCAGCCCTTCCGACCGCGGCGCGTCGCGCAACATGTCGAGCGAGAAGCGCGCGTATTCGCGCAGGATGCCGAGATTGTCGGGCGCGAGCTGATGCGCCTCCTCGTAGAGCCGCTCGGCGCGGACGAGGTCGCCGGCGCCGATCGCCATGAAGCGGGCGTAACGCGCGCGCAGGACGCCGTCGTCCGGATTGGCCTCGGTCGCGGCGGCGAGCGCCATGTCGCCGGCCGACGCGCGGTCGCTCGGCAGCAGGGTCCTCGGATCCGCCGGCAGTCCGGTCGGCCCTTGACCGTGAGGACGAATACGCTTGCGCATGCTGAAGCTCCGTCCGAGCCGCCTGAGGCCGTCGCCAGGATCGACGCCGCGCGGGCTGCGCTCCTGAGCGCGATCGACGAGCGCGCGCTGCGCCGATTTCGAGACCAGCTGCGTCCGCCGCTTCTCGCGCCCTTCGCGCGCCGGCCGCGGGATCGAGATCGCCGACTCGTTCTCGAGCTCCGCGAGCACGCTGTCGATGGCGCCGATGTCGCCGCCCGGGACGTCGTCCTCGTCGTCCTCGTCGTCCTCGAGCCACCGCTCGCCCGGACGCAGATGCGCGAAGTCGTCCGCCTTGACGACGGCGCCGCCCTTGGCCTCGTCGGCCCCCGACGCGCCGCGCTCCGCGGGCCCGGACGCCGAAGCGTCCTGACCGACGACGTCTTCGGCGAGCGCGCGCGCGCCGTGCGGCGCCAGGCGCCGCGGCGCCACCGGATCCTCGCCGCTCTGCAGGCCGCCGGCGCCGAGATGGTCTTCGGGATCGCCATGCAGCTCGAGCGACGCGGCGCTGATCATGCGGCTGATGCCGCGTCCCGCGGTCTCGCCCTCGATCCGCTGGCCGAGATTGGCCGTGTCCGAGATCGCCCGGGAATACGCGTCGAGCGATCGGCGCAGCCGCTCGCGCCGGCTCGACACCGTCTCGCGCCGCGCGGCCTGGCCGCTTTTCGGGAACTGGATGACGCCGCCCGAACGGTCGTCGAGAGCGCCGGCCACCGAGGCCGGCTCGCTCGGCTGCGTCGCCGGCAGGTTCAAGCCCGATCGGGTCGAGAGCTCGCGGTATTTCGCGTTGTACTTGCGGAAGACCCGCTCGAAGCGCTCGAGCGTCGGATGGCCGATGCCGAACTCCAGGCGGAAGAAGTAGAAGAGCTCGTCGAAATCGTCGCTCTTCACCCAGATCGCCCGACGGCTCTCGAGCCAGTTGGCGAAAGCGCCCTTCGGCTCGGCGTCGTTGACCCAATAGACGCCGCCGCTCGGCGCGGTCGGCGGCAGGCCGTCGAGGAGATCGAGCACCGAGGCGTCGCGGCCGCCATAGCCGACGATGGTCAGGCAGCTGTCGGTGAGGCGCTCGCGCAGCCGCGCCCGCACCGCATGCGGCAGCTTGGCGCGGCCGCCGCCGGCGCCGTCCGAGCCCATATGCGCGTCGCCGAAGACCTTGACCACCGTCGGCGCCTCCGGCGGCAGCGGCATCGACTCGGTCAGGCTCAGATGCGTCAGAATCTGCGGCCGCCGCTGGCTGAACACATGCAGCGCGTCGGCGAGCAGATCGTCGAAATTGACCGTGATCGCAAGGCTGAGGCGCGGCCCCCATTTCGGATGCGTCATCAGCTGCGCGAGCGTCGCGTAGCCGAAGCCGGGCTCGGCCGACTCCATCAGCCGCTCGAGCTCCTCGCGCTTGTCGCGCTCATTGTGGAAAAGCGCCTGGAAAACTTCGGCGTAGACGCCCGCCGGATCGTCCGGATCGTAGCGCGCGAAATTGCGCGCCGCCCATTCGTCGACGTCGACGTCGTCGCCGCAGTCGTAATAGATCAGGATCTTCAGCCACTGGCGCACCAGCTCCGCCGCCGACGGCACCCCCGAGCTGACGGAGCATCCGGCCCCGAGCAGCGTGACATAGGTCCGATCGCCGCGGGCGACTCCGCCACGGAATCGCCGCGCGAACTCGCGCGCCGAGATGCTCCTGAATCGGCATTCTTCCCCGACGCGCTCCGGCTCGTTCGCCCGTTTGGTCATCGCGACCAGCACCCTCTCGCCCATTGCGCGCCTCCATCCGCGGGACGTCGCCCCGCGTCTCGCGCCGCGCCTGCCTCACGTCCCGAGCGGTCGCGGCGTTTACGCCGTCTCTGCGCCGCTCGGGTCGAACATCCTTCTCCGCGTTGAAAAGCCAACCTCGCCGATTCGACGTATACGCGGAACCCAACCTTTCATTAACCCTATCATACGATTCGCGTATTGGCGATGGCGTTCTCGCCGAGACCTGCAAAATGATGCGCAGGCGCTTCCGGATAACGCAAGATCCGGCGCCGAAAGAATTGTGGATAACTAGCTCAGATCGCGCGCGATCGCCTGCAGCCGCGCAACCATCGCGCGAAGCCCGTTGGAGCGCTGCGACGACAGTTGGGCGTCAAGCCCTATTTTCGCGAATTCGGAGACCGGATCGGCCGCGGCGACCTCGGCCGGCGCGCGGCCGTTGAGCAGAGATTTCAACACCGCGATCAGGCCGCGAACGATATGCGCGTCGCTGTCGCCCTCGAAGAAGAGCCGCTCGACGCCGTTCTCTCCGGCGACGCGTTCGGCGACGAGCCAGACCTGGCTGGCGCAACCGTCGACCTTCGTCTCGTTGGTTTTCTGGGACGCGTCCAACCCGGGCAGCCCCGCGCCGAGCTCGATGACGTAGCCGTAGCGCGCTTCCCAATCGTCGAGGAGTTCGAAGGTTTCCGCGATCTCCTCGAAGCTCGGACCCGACGCGCTCGCCGTCTCGGACGTCATCTCGCTCGATCCTCCACCTTCGCCGGCGCCCGTTCGGCGCGGGTTTGAGCCTATCTAGGCTTTCGACGCGGCGATGCAATCCGAGCGCGCGCGGCTCTCGGCGATCCAGGCCGCCGCCGCCCATTCCGCCGCGCGCCGCGGCGAGGTCGTCCAGGGCGCGCGCGCCGGCGGACGCGACAGCATGAAGACCGGCAGGCCGAGCGCGCGCGCCGCCAGCGCCTTCGGCGCGGCGCTGCGAAGCCCGTCATTGCGCGTCGCCAGCGCCTCGACGCCGAGCCGCTCGAAAAGCGCGCGCTCGCCCGCCACCGTGAACGGCCCCTCGCCGGCGACGAACGTGATCGGACCCTCGGGCGGCGGCGCGGCCGCGGCGCGCACGCGGAAGAAGTAGCGCCGCCCCGCGTCGCGGCGAAATGGGGCGAGATGGTCGCGGCCGAGGGTGACGAAGACCCGGCGAAACGGCGCGAGCCGGGCGACGATCGACTCGGGCGTCGGCGCCTCGAACCAGCGGTCGAGCGGCGTCGGCGCCCAGGGCGCGCGGAGAAGGCGGAGCATCGGCGCGCCGCGCGCCGCGTCGAACGCCGGCGGCGCATAGGGATGACGGGCGTCGACGATCGCGGCGTGCGCCGGCGCCTCGGCCCGCGCCGTCGGCGCGCCGCGCCGCGCCAGGAGCCGCTCGAGCAGATCCGCCTCGCGCCCGTCGCCCAGGATGAGAACCGGCGCCGCCGCTCCGACCGCTGCGCTCAGAGCGGCACCACGCGGACGCCGTCGGCGCCGGCGGAGAGCGCGATGTCGCCGCGGCGCAGCCGCAGCGCGTCCTCGCCGAACGCCTCGCGGCGCCAGCCGGACATCATCGGCAAGCCTTCCTCCGCGCCATTGGCGAGCGCGTCGAGATCGGCGCTCGAGGCCAAAAGCCGCTGCGCGACGCCGATCTCGTCGGCCTTCGCCTTCAGAAGCACGCGCAAGAGATCGGCCAGCGCGCCCGATCCGGTCTTCTGCGGCTTCTGCTCCGGCGCCTCGGGCCGCTCCTCTTCCGGCGTCTCGATCCCGCGCCGCACGGCCGCGAGAATGCCTTCGAGCGCGTCCGGCTTGCGGCCCTCGCGGAAGAGCAGCCGCGATCGGCCGAGCTCCTCCAGCGTCTTCGGCTGCGAGGCGCAGATCTCGAGCAGGGCCTCGTCCTTGAGAATGCGCGCGCGCGGAATGTTGCGCGACTGCGCCTCGCGCTCGCGCCAGGCGGCGAGCTCGCGGGCGACGCTCAGGAACCGACGGTTGTTCGAGCGCGTCTTGAGGCGCCGCCAGGCCTCGTCGGGCTCGACGAGATAGGTCGCGGGATCGGCGAGCGTCGCCATCTCCTCGGCGACCCAATGGCCGCGTCCGGCCTCTTCGATATGCGCCTTCAGATGCGCGTAGATGTCGCGCAGATGCGTGACGTCGCCGAGCGCGTAGAAGAGCTGCTTCTGCGACAGCGGCCGGCGCGACCAATCCGTGAAGCGCGAGCTCTTGTCGAGGCTGCTGCTCGCGATCCGGCGCACCAGCGTCTCGTAGCCGACCTGATCGCCGAAGCCGCAGACCATCGCCGCAACCTGCGTGTCGAAGAGCGGCGCCGGCACCGCGCCGCTCAGATTGATGAAGATCTCGACGTCTTGCCGCGCGGCGTGAAAGACCTTCACCACGCGCGGATTGGCCATGAGCTCGAAGAACGGCCCGAGGTCGATGTCGCCGGCGATGGGATCGATGATCGCGGCGGAGCGATCGTCCTTCGGCCCGGCGGCCGGGCGCGCCGCCTGAATGAGGCAGAGCTCGGGCCAATAGGTGCGCTCGCGCATGAATTCGGTGTCGACCGTGACGAACGGCGCCTCGGAGAATTCACGGACCAGCGTTTCGAGATCGGATTGCGTTCGGATAATGCGCATCGGGACGAAAATATCGAGGGCGACTCGGTTTGTCGCCAATAATCGCCGCGTCTTCGGCGTCGCTTCGACGCGGCGTGTTAACGGAACGCCAATCGGCGAGTCTACAAATTGTCCCTTTCCGGCGATGCGCGCCATACGTGTGGAGGATCCGGCGAGATGCGGTTGACTGTGCTGGCCAACGGCAAGGGCGGATGCGGCAAGACGACCTTGGCGACGACGCTGGCCTCGGCGCTCGCGGTCTCGGGCCGCCGCGTCGCGCTCGCCGACGCCGATCCGCAGCGCTCGAGCCTCGCCTGGCTCGGACGCCGCCCCGTCGACGCCGCGCCGATCGGCGCGCTCGATTGGACCGTCGCCGCGCCGGCCACGGTCGCCAAGTGCCTCGCGCTTGGCGAGCGGACGCTCGACTGGCTGATCGTCGACGCGCCGGCCGAGCTCTTGCGCAGCCGCGAGACGCGCCGGCGGCTCGCGCGCGTCCTCGAGCGCGCCGACAGCGTGGTCGCGCCGACGACGCCCTCGCCCTTCGACGCCCAGGCGACGCGGCAGTTCCTGGCCGGCATCGAGGCGGCGCCCTGCGGCGCGCGCGGCGTCGACATCCTGCTCGTCGCCAACCGGCTGCCGAAGAAGAAGCGCTTGCTCGGCGCCGCGTCGGCGGACCCGCTCTGCGCCCCGGCGTGGGACGAGTTCGCGCCCGTCGCCGGGCTCTGCAACCGCTCGGCCTATCGCAAGCTCGCCGCGCTCGGCCTCGGCCTCTTCGACAGCACGCGCGAGCGTCACGCCGCGATCCGCGCCGAGGAGTGGCCGCCGCTCCTGGCGGCGCTCGCCGCGGCGATCGCGCCGGCGCCGCGCCGCCGCCCGGCGCCGCGCCGGCGCGGAC
>CAZPTD010000135.1:0-10672 GCA_964588915.1 uncultured Neomegalonema sp.
CCAAGCGGCGCTCGACGGCGAGCACGTCCTTGCCCGACGCGATGCCGGTCCGGTTGGCGACGCGGAAAACATGGGTGTCGACGGCCATGGTCGGCATGCCGAACCACATGTTGAGCACGACATTCGCCGTCTTGCGGCCGACGCCGGGCAGGGTTTCGAGCGCGGCGCGGCTCGACGGCGTCTCGCCGTCCCATTCGTCGATCAGCCGCCGCGAGAGCGCCATCACGTGCTTGGCCTTGTTGCGGTAGAGGCCGATCGTCTTGATGCGCTCGATCAGCCCTTCCTCGCCGAGCGCGAGCATCTTCTCCGGCGTGTCGGCGATCTCGAAGAGCGCCCGCGTCGCCTTGTTGACGCCCTTGTCGGTCGCCTGCGCCGAGAGCGCGACCGCGACGAGCAGGGTGAAGGCGTTGACATGCTCGAGCTCGCCCTTCGGCTCGGGCTCGGCGTCGCGGAAGCGGCGGAAGCACTCCAAAATCGCGTGCGGCGACAGATCCGCCGCGCGCGGCGGCGGCTTCGGTTTCTTGTCTCGGGCGTTCATCGCTCGGCTCTATGGACGGCGCGCGCGGGATCTTGCAAGCGGAACGAGCGGCGCCAAGCGCAAGACTCGGGTCGCCTGTGCGCCGCAAGCGGCGTTATCTGGCGCCAGAGAGGTCGCCACGAGAACAGGGCGGAGAGATGAGCATCGCCGAAGACATGAGCGAGACGCCGAACTTGCACTATCAGATCATCGAGGCGGCGCTGCGCCATCTCGAGGAGACGGCCGATGAGCGGCCGTCGCTCGAGGCCGTCGCCGAGCGGATCGGCTACAGCCCGGCGCATTTCCAGCGCCTCTTCACCGCCTGGGTCGGGGTCAGCCCGAAGAAATACGTCTCCTATCTCACGGTCGGGCATGCGAAGCGCCTGCTGGCGGAGCGTCGAACCGTGCTCGAGACGATCGACGAGACCGGCCTCAGCTCCGGCGGGCGGCTCTACGACCTGATGATGAGCTGGGAGGCGATGAGCCCTGGCGTCTACGCGGCCGGCGGCGAGGGGCTCGACATCGCCTATGGCTGGCTCGACAGCCCGTTCGGCGAGGCGCTGGCGATGGCGACGCAGAACGGCGTCTGCGGCCTCGCCTTCACCGCCGAGACCGGTCGCGAGGCGACCTATCGGGACATGGCGAGCCGCTGGCCGAAGGCGCGCTTCCGCCGCGACCAGGAGGTCGCCGAGGCGGTCGCCGGGCCGGCGCTCAGGGGCGGGCGCGGCCGGCTTCGGCTCATCGGCGCGCCTTTCCAGGTGAAGGTGTGGGAGGCGCTCCTGCAGGTGCCGAGCGGCTACGTCACCACTTATTCCGACATCGCCGCGGCGATCGGCCGGCCGAAGGCGGTGCGCGCGGTCGGCACGGCGGTCGGGCGCAACCCGATCTCCTGGCTCATTCCCTGCCATCGGGCGCTGCGCAAGTCTGGCGCGCTCGGCGGCTATCATTGGGGCCTGACCGTCAAACGGGCGATGCTCGCCTATGAGGGCGCCCGCGCCGACGCCGGGGCGTAGAAGCCGGATCGGCGCGCTCAGAACGCGCTCGCGATCCGCTCGAGCACGTCGATGAAGCCGATCACCTGCATGCCGAGCGAGACATGGGTGTTGTCGAAGAGAACGGCGTCGACGAGCAGGACCGGACCGCCCGATGAGAAGACGCGCCCCTCGTCGAGCACGAAGCGTCCGGCGACGACGACGACCGGGCTGCTGAGATCGAGGCCGCGCTCGCGCATATAGGCCTCGCAGCGCGCGCGCTCCGCCTCGGCGGCGCGCGGATCGAAGAGCAGCGACTGCGCCGGTCGGAACTCGTTGAGCGGGCTGTTGTTCGGCGGGTAGAGCGTCGGCGGCGCGCCGGCGATCGCGTCGCAATTGATCGCCCGGGCGCGGAACGCGACGCGCCGCCCGATCATCGCCTGGTCGGCGCCGAAGGCGCGCTCAAGCGTGAACACGGCCTCGGGCGAGACGATGTCGTAGTCGCGCTCGGCGATGCGGGCGCGCAGGCTCGTGCCGATCGGCGCGTCCTCGGGCGCCGGATACGGGAACAGCGCGGCGTCGCGCTCGGGGTCGGGCGTCGCCCAGGGCAGGATGGTCGCCTCGACGCGCTCGCCGCCGCGCCGGAGAACCAGCAGCACAGGCTCGTCGCCCGACGCGGTGATCGCCCGCGCGGTCGCCTCGGCGCCGTCGGGCGCGGCGCCGTTCACTTCCAGGACGAGGTCGCCCGGCCTGAGGCCGGCCGCCGCCGCCGGATAGCCGGCGCGCACGCGTTGGATCTCGGCCGGCGCGCGATCATGCTCGATCAGCGTCACGCCGATCAGGACGCGCGCCGCCGCGGGCGCGACGGCGGAAGCGGCCAGGACGAGCGCCGTCAGAAGCGCGGCCGCGAGGACTCGCCCGAGATCGTGACGCGCGCGTCGCGGCGCCCGGCTTTTCGTTAACCTCTTCATTCTCCCTTGTTACCGCATTTTCGCGCGGTTCCAATCGTCGTCGCGCCCGCTCACGCCAATGCGTCCGGTCCGCGAGCGGCGGTTTCGCCGCGTCGAATTAATCTTGACCAAAATTGTCGGGTATGTGAGCGAAGATCAACCGATCGCGGTCGGCGAGTCGGCGAGTCCGTTGTTGGGCGGATCGATTTAGGAGTCTAAAATGTTGAAAAGAAAAGTCTTTGCCGCTGCGCTGGCGGCGAGCCTGATCGGCGGCGGCGCGATCGCGCAGGAGGTCGTCAACGTCTACACGTCGCGGCATTACGACACCGACGAGCGCCTCTACACCGATTTCGAGGAGCAGACCGGCATCCGCGTCGTCCGGATCGAAGGCGGCGCCGACGAGCTCATCGCGCGGATTCAGGCCGAGGGCGACGCGAGCCCGGCGGACGTGCTGATCACCGTCGACGCCGGCCGCATCTGGCGGGCGGAGCAAGCCGGTCTCTTGGCGCCCGTCGAGAGCGAGATCCTGGAGCGCCGCATTCCCGAGTATCTGCGCCATCCCGAAGGCCGATGGTTCGGGTTCTCGCAGCGGGCGCGGATCATCTTCTACGACAAGGAGGCGGTCGAAGAGCCGCCGCTCACTTACGAGGCGCTCGCCGATCCGCGCTTCCGCGGCCAAATCTGCACCCGTTCCTCCAGCAACATCTACATGCTCTCGCTCTTGGCCTCGATCATCGAGCACGCCGGCGCCGATGCGGCGTCGGAATGGGTCGCCGGCGTTTGGGAGAACCGCGCCCGCGATCCGCAGGGCGGCGACACCGATCAGCTGCGCGGCCTGGTCTCGGGCGAATGCGCGATCGCGGTCTCGAACACCTACTATTTCGCCCGCGCCATCCGCACGGACGTCGAAGGCGTCTCCGAGGCGATCGATCGCATCGGCTGGGTGTTCCCGAACCAGTCGGACCGCGGCGCGCATGTCAACATCTCGGCCGCGGGCGTCGCGGTCAACGCGCCCAACCCGGAGAACGCCCTGCTCTTCCTCGAATATCTCGCCTCCGACAGCGCCCAGGCCTATTTCTCGGCCGGCAACGACGAGTATCCGGCCGCGCCGGGCGTCGCCTTGAGCGAATCGGTGGCGCGGCTCGGGCTCTTCCGCGCCGACGCGCTGGCGCTCGAGAAGCTCGGCGAGAACCAGCCGATGGCGCAGGCGCTCTACGACGCCGCCGGCTACGAATAGGCCGCTCCGACGGGCGGATCAGGCCGAGGGCGGACGCTCTCGGCCGTCGCGTCGGCCGGGCCGCGAGCGGCGGATCTGGCGCGAGAGCAGGATCACCGGCAGAAGGCCGACGAGGCCGATCGCGAGCGCCGGCGTCGAAGCCTCTCTCAGGCGCTCGTCGGCGGCGAGGTTGTAGGCCTGGGTCGCCAGCGTCTGGAAATCGAAGGGCCGGAGGATCAGCGTCGCCGGCAGCTCTTTCAAGACGTCGACGAAAACGATGAGCGCGGCGGTCAGGAGCCCGCCGCTGATCATCGGCGCATGCACGCGCCGAAGCGCGCCGAGCGGCGTTTGGCCGAGCGCGCGCGCGGCGTGATCCATCGACGGCGTCACCTTGCCGAGCGCGGCGTCGACCGTCTGCAGCGACACCGACATGAACCGGACGGTGTAGGCGAGCACCAGTCCGACGATCGTGCCGGTCAGAAGAAGCCCGGTCGAGACGCCGAAGGTCGCCTGCATCGCGTCGTTCACCCAGTTGTCGATCGCGCCGAGCGGCGCGAGCAACCCGATCGCGATGACGAGGCCGGGCACGGCGTAGCCCATCGACGCCGCCAGCGCGGCGAAGCGCGTGATCGGGCCGGCGGCGAGACGCGTCGCGTAGGCGATCAAGACCGCGAGCAGCGTGATCGTGAGCGCGGCGACGCCCGCCAGCATCAGCGAGTTGGCCGCGTAGCCGATATAGCGCGCGCCGAAGAAGTCGTGCCCGCCGACGGCGCTCATCCAAGCGAGCATGGCGAGCGGCGTGAAGAAACCGAGGAGCACCGGCAGCCCGCAGATCAGCGCGGCGCCGGCGGCGCGGCGGCCTCTAAGGCGCGGCCGCGGCGGCGCTCGAAAGAGGCTTCGCGAATCCTGGACGCGGCGGCGGCCGCGCTCGGCCCGTTCGAGCGCGACAAGCGCGAAGACGAAGACGAGCAGCCAACCCGAGAGCTGCGCCGCGGCCGCCGGATCGCGATAGGCGAACCACGCCTTGTAGACGCCGGTCGCCAAGGTCTGGACGCCGAAATACTGCACGACGCCGAAATCGGCGACCGTCTCCATCAGCGCCAGCGCGACGCCGGTCGCGATCGCCGGCCGAGCCATCGGCAGAGCGACGCGGAAGAACACCCGCCGCGGACCGACGCCGAGCGTGCGCGCCACGTCGAGCGCCGCCGCCGACTGGTTGAGAAACGCCGTCCGCGCCAGCAGATAGACGTAAGGATAGAGCACCAGGATCAGCATGATCGCCGCGCCCGGCAGCGAGCGCACCTCGGGAAACCAATAGTCGCGCGGGCCCCAGCCGGTCGTCTCGCGCAGGAGCGTCTGAACCGGACCCGGATGATCGAGGAGGTCGGTGTAGGCGTAGGCGATCACATAGGCCGGAAACGCGAGCGGCAGGATGAGCAGCACCTCGAAAAGGCCGCGGCCCGGGAAGTCGCGCATGGTCACGAGCCAGGCGCTCCAAACGCCGATCACGCTGACGCCGATCGCGACCAGCGCGGCCAGAAGGAAGGTGTTGAGCGCGTAGCGCGGCGTCACCGTGTCGGCCACGCTCGCCCAGATCTCGCCCGGTTGGCCGAAGACGCCGATGACGACGGAGAGGATCGGCGCCGCGATCAGAAGAGCGATCGCCGCCGCGACCAGCGTCAATCCGCGCGGTCCGCGGCGCATCGCTCGAAGCGCCGGCGCGCGCGCTCTGCTCGCAAGGTCGGCGACGCGGCCGAGGGCGTTTTTCATCTACACATCAAGCCGTTCGCAGCCGATTCGTGTCGTTCGAAGACGCCGGAGCGCCGGCGTCAGCCGAATTTCAACAGTCTTCCTGCACCCTGATACGGCCTTCGCCACGGGGAGCAAGATGGGACGAATGCGTTTTTCGGTGTCTGCGTCGATCGGCGCTCGGGTTCGGGTCGGGTTCGCGGCGCTCGTCGTGATCACGATCGTGGTCGCCGTCGGCGCGCTCACGGTCGCATCGGAAAGCGGCGAGCGCGCCGAGTCGAGCGTGGACGCCTACCAAGTCTTGGCGTCGGCCGAGCGCGTCGCCAACGCGACGACGCTCTATTTCGCGCGCCGAGACGCCGACGCGTCCGCGGCGGTCGAGACCGCGCTCGGGGAGCTGCGCCGGAGCCTCGACCATCTCGACGCCGCGGCGCCGGAGAGGATCGCCGAGCTGACGAGCGAGACCGAGCGTCTCGCCGAAAGCTTTGCGCGCGCTCGGACGAGCGACGTCGCGATCGACGCGAAGGTCGAAGATATGCGGGCGGCGGCGGACGGGCTGCGCGCCGCCGCCGCCGAGCTCCTCGCCGTGAGCGACGAGGCGCTGGAGGCGAAATCGGCGCGCCGCACGGCGGTCGAGGAGGAGCTGACGCGGCTCAACGTGCTCGACGCCTTGTCGCTCAGCATTCGTCGAGAGAGCACGGCGTTCGTCACCGAGTTTTCCGCGTCGTTGACGCCGGAGGCGTTTCCGCCGCTGCGCGACCTCCAGATGCGCCTGACGTCCATGCGTCAGGCGCTGACGCGCATGCAAGGATCGGAGCTGACCGACGATCTCGCCGCGCGCCACGCCGCGTCGCTCGAGGCGCTCGACGCGCTCTCCGCGCGTTTCGACGCCTTCAAGGAGCTGATGGCGTCCGATCTCGTCGCGTTCGGCGCGTTCCGCGAGAGCCGCGCCGAGGTCGTCGCGGCGGCGGAGCGGATGAGGAACGCCATCGCTCTGCTCGAGCGCGACATTCAGTCGATCAAGCGCAACCAGGCCCAGGAGCTCCGCGCGAGCCGCGAAGCGGCCGACGCGGCGCTGCAGGCGAGCCGCGAGGGCAACGCGTTCAACGGCGCGACCGCGGCGATGGAGGCGAAGTTCCTGGAGTTCATCCTCGACCCGACGGATGCGAGCTACGCCGCGGCGCTCGGCGAGCTGCAGCCTCTGATCGAGTTCGCGCTCCAGCGCCGGTCGGGCGAGGAGAACGCGGCGACGCTCGCCGAAATCAACGTCGGCGTCGCGGCCTTCGACGCCGGGTTGACCGAGCTGAGCGCCGCCTTCGACGAACGCGCCGCGGCGCTCGAAGAGATGTCGGCCGCCGCGTCGCGCTTCTCGGAGATCGCGACGGCGTTCGGCGCGGCGGAGATGGGCGCGAGCGCCGAGGCCGCGGACGCGGTGAGCGCGATCTTGACCTGGGCGACCGCGGCCGCCGCGGTTCTGGCGCTTGTCGTCTCCTGGGTCGTTTCGCGGTCGATCGCGCGTCCGGTGCGCCGCATCACCTCGCAGATGAAGGACGTCGCCGACGGCGATCTCGACGTCGCACTGACCGACGCCGGCCGCAAGGACGAGATCGGCGAGATGGCCGCGGCCGTGGAGGTCTTCCGCCGGAACGGCCTCGAGATGCGCGAGCTGGCCGCGGCGCAGGAGCGGCGCGACGCGGAGGCCGAGGCGGCGCGTCGGCGCATGATGGCGGAGCTTCAAGAGGCCTTCGGCGGCGTCGTCGACGCGGCGGCGCTCGGCGACCTTCAGCGCCGCGTCGACGCGCGTTTCGCCGATCCGGAGCTCAACGCGATCGCCGACGGCATGAACCGCGTCCTCGAGACCGTCGGCGGCTTCTTCTCGGATCTCAAACGGTCGCTCGACGCGTTGGCGGTCGGCGACCTCACCGGCCGGATCGAGAACGCCCATGACGGCGCCTTTCAGGACATGGCCGAAAGCGCCAACGCGACCATGTCGAAGCTTGCCGGCCTGATCGAAGAGATCCGTCGGGCGAGCGCCGGCATCGCCGCCTCGACCCGCGACATGGCGAGCGGCGCGCGCCGCCTCTCGGATCGCACCGACAACCAGGCCGCGTCGCTCAAGCAGACGGCGACGGCGCTCGACGAGATGCGCGAGACCGTCGGCTCCAACGCCGAGACCGCGGAGGAAGCCAGCGCGTTGGCGACCGAGACGCGCTCGCAGGCCGAAGAGGGCGGCGCCGTCGTCGGCGAGGCCAAGGAGGCGATGGCTCGGCTCAGCGACAGCGCGGCGCGGATCACCGAGATCACCGCGGTGATCGACGGCATCGCCTTCCAGACCAACCTGCTGGCGCTCAACGCCGCCGTCGAAGCGGCGCGGGCCGGCGCCTCCGGCAAGGGCTTCGCGGTGGTGGCGAGCGAGGTGCGCGCGCTCGCGCAGCGCTCGGCCGAAGCGGCGAAGGACATCAAGGAGCTGATCGAGGCGAGCACGCGCCAGGTCGACGACGGCGTGCGGCTCGTCGAGGCGACGCGGACGACGCTCGACGACATCTCGAAGGCGATCGCGGAAGTCTCTGACCGGGTCAGTCACATCTCGACAGCGACGCGCGAGCAGTCGGAGGCGGTTCGAGAGGTTTCCGACGCCGTTAATGCGCTCGGCGCGCTCACGGAGCAGAACGCCGAGGCCGCCGAGCAGTCGGCCAAGTCGGCTCAGGTCTTCAGCGCGGAGACCGACCGGCTCGACGAATTGGTGTCGACCTTCAAGCTGGACGCGTCCGACGAAAAAGAAGAGCGCGCCGCCTGAGGCGACGCGCTCGCGCTTGCGCTCAACCCGTCCGATGACGACCGCCACGGCGCCGTCAGCCGACGCGTCCGTTATTCGTCGTCTTCTTCCCAGCGCTCGTGCTTGTCCGCATCGCGGGCTTTGTCGCGCTTGCGGCTGCGGCGCGGCTCTTCGAAGCCTTCGGGCGCGAAGCTCGGCGGCTCGGCCGGCGGAAACTTCGACTCCTCGAAGCTCGACCCGAAATCGCCGCCCTCGTCGGAGTCGCGCCTCGGCGGGCGATCGCCGAAATCGCGGCGCGGTCCGCGATCGTCGAAGTCGCGCCGGGGCGGACGGTCGCCGAAATCGCGCCGAGGCGGCCGATCGCCGTATTCGCGGCGCGGGCCGCGCTCATCGGCGTCGCGCCGGGGCGGCCGATCGCCGAAATCGCGCCTTGGCGGCCGATCGCCGTAGTCGCGGCGCGGGCCGCGATCGTCGAAGTCGCGCCTTGGCGGCCGATCGCCGAAATCGCGCCTTGGCGGACGGTCGCCGTAGTCGCGGCGCGGGCCGCGGTCGCCGAAATCGCGCCTCGGCGGGCGGTCGCCGAAATCACGCCGGGGCGGGCGCTCCGACGCCTCGATCAGGTCGCCGTCGAGCGCGAGATTGCCGGCGGACATGCGTCCGCGCCGGTCCTCGATCAGTTCGTAGGTGACGGGCTGACCATCGGGCAGCGTCTCGAACCCGGCCTTCTGCAACGCCGAGATATGAACGAAAACGTCGTCGCCGCCGTCGCTCGGGCGAATAAAACCATATCCTTTATCAGGATTAAACCACTTTACCGTGCCTGCCGGCATCTGCGCCACCTTCGTAGGCAATGTGTCACTCAACGCTTCGACAACCCATGCGAGTCGATGCCTGAAGCCGCCGCAGTCCGGTAGTCTTGCAGGCACTCTAGCATGAAGGATGGCGAGGGACACGCGCTTTCGGCCGTGTAACCTGGAATTCGTCGCCGGAAAGCGCCTTGGGAGGTGCGATGAACTACCGACACGCGTTCCACGCCGGCAACCACGCCGATATGTTGAAGCACGCGCTCTTCGACGCCGCGATCCGCAGGCTCGCTCGGAAGGCGAAGCCGATGGTCGTGATCGATCTCTTCGCCGGCGCCGGGCTCTACGACGTCCGTCTCGACGAGCGCGCGGAGCGAACGGGCGAGTGGCGCGGCGGCGTCGGGCGGCTCTGGGCGGCCCGCGCCGAGGAGGCGGACGGGCCGCTCGGATCCTATCTCGAGCGGTTGAGGCTCTGGAACGATCGGGACGCGTTCCGCTTCCATCCGGGCTCGCCGCTGCTCGCCCTCGCGGGCCTGCGCGCGGACGACAAGCTCCTCGCCGTGGAGAAGCATCCGGAGGAATGCGCGGCGTTGGCCGCGCGGCTCGGAGGCGATCGCCGGGCGCGGGCTTTCGAGACGGACGGCTGGACGGCGCTGCGCTCGTTTCTGCCGCCGACGCCGCGGCGCGGGCTGGCGATCATCGATCCGCCCTTCGAGGCGCCGGGCGAGTTGGACCGTCTCGCCGCCGCGCTCGAAGACGGGCTCCGCCGCTGGGCGAGCGGCGTCTTCGTCCTGTGGCGTCCGATCAAGGAGGGCGTCGACCGCGAGGCTTGGGCGTCGCGGCTGATCGCGGTCTCGGGCGCGGCGCCGCTCCTCGAAGCGTCGCTTCTCGTCGCGCCCGCCGGCGGCGCCGGGCTCGTCGGCTCGGGCGTGACCGTCGCCAATCCGCCCTACGGGTTCGCCGAGGAGGCGGCGGCGATCGGCGAGCGGCTGGCGGCGCTGCTGGCGGCGGAAGGCGCCGAGGGGTTTCGGATGCGTTGGCTGCGCGAGCCGGCCTGACGGAAGGAGGCGAAGAGATGTATGTCGCGGGTTTCGTGATCCCGGTCCCCGAGGACGAGCGGGAAGCCTATCGCAAATGGGCCGAGCGCGGGGCGGCGCTCTTCAAGGAATACGGATGTCTCGAGATCGTCGAGTCCTGGGAGGATCTCGTGCCCGACGGCGAGGCGACCGACTTCCGCCGCGCCGTCCAGGCGCGGGAGGGCGAGAGAATCGTCTTCACCTGGCAGATCTGGCCGGACAAGGCCAGCCTGGAGGCGGCGGAGAAGCGGATGAGCGAAGCGGGCGAGTTCGACTATTCGGGCGCGGCGCCCTTCGACCCGAAACGGCTGATCTACGGCTGTTTCAAGCCGATCCACGTGATGGGGCGCGGGTGAGCGATCGCCGACCGGTCGGCGGCGGACGCGGCCGTTTCTATCGTCTGATCGGTTCTGACGGAGCCGACCTCGCCCTTGTCATCCCGGCCGAGCGCGAAGCGCGCCGAGCCGGGATCCAGGGCCGAGGGGCCGAGCCTGCGGCGAACCGGCCCTGGATCCCGGATAAGCCTGCGGCTTTCCGGGATGACGGCGTCATCGGCGTCGCATCCGCCTAAAGCACATTCGAACCATTCGGAGCGGAAACGCTGGTGCTGAGCG
>CAZPTD010000136.1:0-10665 GCA_964588915.1 uncultured Neomegalonema sp.
CGCGGCGATCGCGGCGAGGCCGGTCTTGTCGGAGACGGAGTGGAGCGCGCGCGCGATCCGGCGGCGGTCGGTCTGGTCGGTCATCGCTTCTCGTTTCTCGGGCTCTCGTCTATTTGCGCGGCGACGGCGTCTTCGGCGGCGTTCTCGGCCGATTGTCGCCGTTGAGCTCGCCCTTCGCGCCGAAGAGCGCGTCCTCGGGCGCGCCGGGCGGCGGCAGGAGCGCGTTGAGATCCTTCGGCAGCTGCTCCAACTCGCCGACGCGGCGGAAGGCCCAGCGGATCCGCCCGCCCTCGGGCCCGACGTCGGCGCGGATCACGATCGCCAGCGTGCTCTCCGGCCGGCCCCAGCGCCCGAGATAGACGCTGTCCTCGAGCGACAGCTCGCCGCCCGATTGGCGCATCACCCAGACCTCGCCATGCGGCAGGCGCAGCGTCGCCGCCTCGCCCTCGGCCACCAGCGCCGCCGAGATCTCGGGATGCAGATGAAAGCGCGCCTCGGCCGGCAGTCCGCGTTCGCGGCGCGCGCGCGGCAGCTTCGAGAGCCGCTTCTCGAACGTCTTCTTGGCGAGCGCGCCCTCGGAGCGGAAGCTGTCCTCGCCGCGGAAATCGCCGCCATCGGCGCTCAGGAACAGCCGCCGCGTCGTCGTCAGCCCGTAATCGGCGACATAGCCGTCATGGGCGGCGAGCGCCCAGACGCCGTTGCGCTCCTCCTTGCGCTCATGGGTGACCGTCGGCGGTCCGACGAGCGCGATCTCCTCCTCGCCGTGCGGTCCGGTGCGCGCGGCCGGCTTGGCGAAGGGCGCGCCGTCGACCGTCGCCGTCGAATGCGCCGGCGCGCTGCGGCCGAAGCGGCTCCATTCGGCGTCGAGATGCGCGGCCGACCCGCAATTGACGACGAGCCGCCGCCGTCCGCTCGTCATTTCGATCGCGAGCGCGCTCTCGTGTCCGCGCTCGGCCGCGGCGCCCATGGGCGCGGGCGCGGCGTCCATGATCACCGAGACGCGTCCGCCGACGAGCTTCATGTAGCCGCTTTGCGGCAGCGCGCGCGCCGGCTCGGCCGGCAGCCGATAGCGCGCCAGCGCCGCGTCGACCCGACCATCGGACGCTTCCCAACCGCTCTGGAAGACCGGCAGCCCGCCGTCGCCGACGCGGTGGAAGCGGATCGCCCGCCCGAGCCGCGCCGGCGCGTCGCGCAGCGACGCCGAGATCGGCGCGCCGGCCTCGTCGCAGCGCGCGAGCAGGAGCCCGAGCCGGTCGAGCGCCAGAAGCGCGTCCGTCGGCGAGCGTCCGACGACGCCGCCGTCTTCGAGGAGGCTGGCGGCCAGGATCTGATCGAGCCGCGCCGCCGCGGTTTCGTAGCGGGCCGAGGCGCTCTCGAGCGAGACCGCCGCCTCGACGATGGCGACGCCGACCGTCAGCGCCGGCAGCCCGGGCGGCGCGTCGAAGCCGCGGCGCAGGAGCCAGTCGAGATGCGCGACGGCGCTGCGCGTCAGCTTGGCGCCGTTCTCGGCGTCGAGCGGCAGGATGTCCGAGGAGACGAGCCAGGAGCGCAGCCGGTTGGCCGAGATCACCGGCGCCCAGACGATCGGATCGTAGCGCACGGCGCTTTCGAGCCAGCCGACGGCGAGCGCCGTCGCGAGCTTCTGCGCCGGCGGCCGGCCGAGCGCGGCCAGATCCGCGAGCCAGGCGAAGCTCTGCAGCTCCGCGAGCCAGGCGCGGTTCGGCGGCTCCAGCGTCCAGACCGTCTCGGGCGCCGCCTCGACGGCGACCTCGGAGAACTTGTAGACGCCCGAAAGCAGCCGGCGCCCGCGATCCGCCGATCCGGTCTCGTCCTGCGGCAAGGTGTAGAGCGGCGTCGGTTGCGCGCGCCGATAGGCGCCGCGCAGCGCCGCCGGCTCGGTGAAGCGCTCGCGAATGCGCCGCTTGAGCGCGCCGCCGGTCAGCGACAACCCGCGCGACCAGGCGCCGCCGCGCTCTTTCGCAGCTCCGGCGGCGGCCTCCTCGATCGGCTCGGATGTGGTCATGGCGCGTCTCCTTCGCCGCTTCTCATAGCACAGCTTCCGCGTGCGGACGGACGCGTTTGCGGAAGCGCGCCGCGAAAAATCCGTCGAGACCGCCGCGTCCGCGCCACGCGGCCGGCGTCGTCCGAAGCGCGCCGTCGGGCGCGACGAGCTCGGCGCAGGCGGCGACGTCCTCGTGCCGCCGCGCGAAGGTCGCCGGCGTCGCCGGCTCCGCTTCCGCGTCCGGCGTCCGCGCGCGGAAGGCGGCGGCGCGCTCCGGACCCTCGGCGGCGAAGAGCGAGCAGACGCAGTAGACGAGCCGGCCGCCCGGGACGACGAGGCGCCAGGCGGCGTCGAGGAGCGCGTCCTGGAGCGCGACCAGGCGGCCGATCTCGCGGAGATCCTTGACATAGGGCGCTTCGGGATGGCGGCGGCCCGTGCCCGAGGCGGTGCAGGGCGCGTCGAGGAGGATCGCGTCGAACGGGCGCTCGGGGCGCCAGTCGCGCGCGTCGGCGGCGACGATCTCGGCCGAAAGCCCGGTGCGCCCGAGATTGTCGCGGACCCGCTCGAGCCGCTCGGCGCTGGCGTCGAGCGCGACGACCTCGGCCCCGGTCGCCGCGAGCTGCAGCGTCTTGCCGCCCGGCGCGGCGCAGAAATCGCCGATCCGGAGCCCTTCTCGCGCGCCGATCATCTTCGCCGGCAGCGCCGCCGCGGCGTCCTGGACCCACCAGCCGCCGTCCTCGAAGCCCGGCAACGCCTCGATCGGACCGCTCGGCGCGAGGCGGATCGAGCCCGTCGGCAGAACCGTTCCGCCGAGCGCGCCGGCGATCGCCTCGGCCGCCTCGGGATCCTTCGGCGTCAGGTCGAGCGCCGCGCCCTCGGCCTGGGCGTGGATGATCGCCGCCGCCCGGCGCCGCCCGTGATCGGCGGCGAGGCGCTCCCAGAACGCCGGGCTCGTGTTCCGCTTCGCCCAGTCGACGGCCGAGACGGCGTCCGCGCTCGGCTCGGCGACGGCCGCGGCGGCGTCGGCGGCGAGGCGACGGGCGACGGCGTTGACCAGGCCGGAAAAGCGCGGCGCGATCCCCTTGGCGACGCGGACGGCGGCGTCGACCGCGGCGTGCGCCGGCGCCTTCAGGGTCAGAAGCTCGGTCGCCGCGATCCGCAGGCAGGCGCGCACGCCGGCGTCCTCGGGCGGATGGTTGAGCCGCTTCGCGAGCGCCGCGTCGACGTCGCCGAGGCTGCGCAGGGCCGCGAGGACGAGCCGCCGCTGGAAGGCGCGGTCGCGCGGCGCGAGCGCGTCGAGCCGCTCCCGGATCCGCGCCTCGGCGGCGTCGAGAAAGAGCCCGTCCTCGAGCACGCGTTCGAGCGTCGCCGCCGCCGCGGCGCGCGCGGCGACGCCGGGCGCCTCGCCGCCGTCATCGCCTGTCTCCGATCGGTTTGACGCCGCCGCCATGGGCGCGGGCTCCTCGCTCTCCAACGCGAGCGGCTGTCTCGGCGCGCCGCTCGCGCTATGATCCTCCTGGTGGTCGAACCGAAGGGAAGACGCATGGACGCGGAAAAAGCGCAAGAGGGCGCCGGCGAAAACGCTTCGGAGCGTGCGCCCGAGGAGCGGGCCAAGGCCGAGCGGATCGCCGCGGCGGCGGAGCGGGCGCTCGCCGAGGCCGCCGGGCGCCGGGCGGAAGCGGCGGCGGCCGAGGAGCCCAAGGAGATCGGCGGTCGCGACGGGCCGAGCCCGACCCGCTTCGGCGATTGGGAGAAGAAGGGCGTGGCGGTCGATTTCTAGGGTCGCTTGCGGCGCTCCGCCGATCAGAGCCGAACGTCCTTCAAGAGCTCGACGCCGTCGACGCGCATGCTGACCGCGTGCAGTCCGGCCAGCGACGCGCCCTCGAAGCTCAACTCGACCGTGACCGCCCGGCCTTCATGGTCGATGCGGAAGAAGAACGACTTGTCGCAACTGAAGAGGCTGGCCAGCATGACGTCGCCGCGCGCGGCTTCTTGGCCGTCGACATAAACCGCCTGCACGCCGCCGTCGAGCTTGTGCTCGATTTGGTATTCCTTCGCTCCGATCTTCAAGGCGATCTTGGCGCGCCACACGTTTTTGGCCGCGCGACCGAGATATTCGGCCGTCATCTTCGAGCTTGGCGCCGTCTCTGCGCGCCGGCCGGCCGGCGGCGCGGCTTGCTTGGCGGACGGCGCCGTCGACGTCGCGCGCCGTTGCGCAAGCGCATCGAGCAGGCCCTCGAACGCCACATGCGGCCGGCCGGCGCTCCAACTCGAGAGGTCGGCCATGTGGATCGCGCGAAAGCGTAGCGGAACGACGCAGTCGGCGCACTTGACGGGCGCGAGAACGCCGCGTCTCAGCCCCTCGCCCGCCTCCGCCCGCACCCAGTTCGAGCCGACGGAAGCCGGACTCCAGACCACGATGACGGCGTAGGCGGCGTCGAGCGCCTTCTCGATGACGTCGTCGAAGCTGTCGCCTGGCGCAAGCCGCGTGTCGCACCAGACCGCGTGTCCTTCGACCGCAAGCGCCTCGGCGAGGCCGGCGACCCATTTCCGATCGGTTCGCGCGTAGCTGATGAAGACGTGCATGGCGCCTCGCAGAGCTTGATCGGCGCCGGTCCGCTCGCGCTCCGGCGTCGCATGGCCAGACTCTTTTGGCGAGGAACGGCGCCGTGATCAAGCCGACGCGCGGCGGGCGTCCGGCGCGCCGCTAACTCTTGATCGGGAACCGGTCGAGAACGGCGATCGCGCCGATGATCACCGTCATCGCCGTCACTGTCCCGAGGAAGGTGGCGTCGAGGATGAGCCGCGCGTCGTATTTGACGCCGTCATAGACGAGCGGGAACTCGAACTGCTTGTCGTGCCGCAGGAGCGCGCCGCCTTCGGCCACCTTCTTGTCGTTCAGCAGCACGTATTGCCGCGACAAGCGCTCTTGATGCTCGATCACGTACTCGGTCTCGCCGAGCCGCATCGCGATCTTCACGTCGTTGAGACCGGCTTCGAGCTGTTTGGCGGAGACCGATCCGGCCGCGAGAAGCGCGCTGATCGAAGCGGCCGCGCCGCCCTGCGACGGCGCCGCCTTCGCCGTCGCGCGCGGCGGCGCGTCGGCCGATTTCTGACGCGCGGCGGACGCGCCGCCGGCCTTCTTCTCGAGCGCGCTCAAGGTGTCGGCGAGCGTGGCGAATTCCGCGTTCGGGCGATCGGGGCGCCAGCCCGAGAGGTCGGCCGAGTGCACGGCGCGGAACCGAAGCGGGATCGGGGCGTCGTCGATCATCACCGGCGCGAGAACGCCGCGCCGCAGGCCCTCGCCGGCTTCGGCGCGGACCCAGTTCGAGCCGACCGAGGCGGCGCTCCAGACGACGATCACCGCATAGGCGGCGTCGAGCGCCTTCTCGATCACGTCGTCGAAGCTGTCGCCGGGCGCGAGGCGCCGGTCGTACCAGACGGCGCGCCCGTCGCTCTCGAGCGCGCCGGCGAGGGCGCTCACCCAGTCCCGATCGGCCCGCGCGTAGCTGATGAAAACATGCATCTCGCCCGTCCTCGCCTCGGCGCGCGCCGCGCCGGTCGTTCGGCGCGGCGTTTCTGCGACGGATATGCGCGATCCGGCGCGGTCAGAACAGGTCTTTCAGCAGCCGATCGAGATACTCGCGCTCGCGCTGCGGCCGCTCGGGCTCCTGCAGGCGGCGGCGCAGCTCGTTCAGCAGTTCGCGCGACTGATAGGACGGGCCGAAGCTGCCGACGTCGCCGTCGGCGTATTCGTCGAGGCCGCCCGGACCCGAGCTTTCCGGGCCTCGCGGGCGTCCGAGCGGATCGGTGTTGCGGTTCTCGGCGCGGTCCTCGTCGCCGCGGCGACGGTCGTCGCGGCCGAAGTCTTCCTCCTCGGCGCCCGGCTCGCCGGGTCGCCGGTCGCGCCGGTCTTCGCGCTCGGCGAGACGTCGGTCGAACTCGCGGAAGCCCTCGCGCAGGTTCTCGATCACCTCCATCTGCTCGCGCGCGGCGCCGCGCTCGTCGCCTTCGCGCAGGCGCTCCTCGGCGTTCTCCATGCCCTCCTCGGCGCGCTCGAGCGCGTCCTCGGCCCGGCGCCGCCGCGCCGTCGATTCCGCGTCGTCGAGGTCCGAGGGCAGCTCGTCATCGAGCCGCCGGCGGAGCTCGGACAGGCCGTCGCGCAGCGCGCGCTGGCGTTCGGCGAGATCTTCCGTCGAGTCGCCGTCGCCGCCGCCGCGCCGGTCGGACCGCTCGTCGGAGCCCGCGCCCGGCCGGCCGGCTTGATCTTGCCCGCCATCGTTTTGCTGGCCGTTGTTTTGCTGGCCGCCGTTCTGCTGGCCGTCGTTCTGCTGGCCGTTGTTCTGCTGCTCGGACTGCTCGCGGCGCCGGCGCAGATACTCGTCGAATCCCTCTTCGGCGAGTCGCTGCTGCTCCTCGATCATATCCTGCATTTCTTCGCCGACATCGCGCTCGCCGGGCTCGCCCTCGCCCGGATTGGGCTGTCCGAATCCGTCCGGCGAAGGCTGGCCGCGCTGGCCGGGCCTGAGGCTCTCCATCAGCTGCTCGAGCGCGTCCAGCATGTCCTCGGCCGCCTGGCGCTCGCCGTCGCGCGCGGCGTCTTCGAGCTGATCGAGAAGCTGATCGAGCTGGGACCGGCCGAGGGTCTCGCCGCTGGCGCCGCCGCCGCCGAATTGCTGCGCCAGCTGCTCGGCGAGCTCGGGGTTGGTGCGCGCGAGCTCCATCAGAAAGGCGATGTAGTCCTGGATCGCGCCGCGGAGCTCGTCCATCAGCGCCGTGATCTCGCGATCGGTGATGTCGTCGCGCTCGATCGCCTCGCGCAGACGCCGCTGCGCCCGCTCGAGACGGCCCGGCGGATGCTCGCGCCCCTGATCCTCGAGCCGGAGCGCGGCGCGCAGAAGCTTGTCGAGCCCGCCCTGGCGCATCTCGGCGAAGCGTTCCGTCTCGACGCCGAAGCTGAGATCATGGAGCGCCGACTCGATCAGCAGGAAGATCGTCGAGCCGAGGAAATACTCCTCCGGAATCTCGGCGGCGGCGTAGAGCGTGCGGACGGCGCGCGGCGTCGCGGCCGCGCTCCAGATCATCGCCCGCCGCTGCTCGATCACCGCCTTGGCCATCGGCTCCGACAGCATGAGATCCGGCAGGACGAAGCGCGCGACCTCGGTCTCGTCGGTCTGGCCGATCGCGTCCTCGACATGCAGGCTGATCGTCACCGGCAGGCCGGACCAGCGATGATCGGAGACGTCGATGTCGGCGACGGTCGGATTGCTCCGGTCCGGCGGTCCGCCGCCCTCGACGAAGCCGCCGCCGCGCGGCGGATCGACCTCGAGGATCTCGGGATCGGCGGCGTCCGGCGGATAGCCGAACCGCTCGGCGCCCTCGGGATCGAGCGCGATCTCGATCCAAGCGCGCACCACGCCGTAATCGTCCGACGCGGCGTAGGTGAGGCCGAGGCGGCCGTCGCCCGCCCGCTGCGGCCGCTCGACCATCTCGACGCGCGGCGCGCGGTCCGGGATCGGCTCGACCTTGAGGTCGACGGCCGGCTCCGTCTCGGACGGCCGCGAGACGAGCTCGATCCGCCGGCTGCGGTCGATTACGATCTCCGCGCTGTAGGCGCCGTCGGCGGCCTGCGTGAGCGGGTTCGCCTCGAGCGGCGGCGTCACCTCGAGGCTCGGGCCGTCGCCGGCGAGGAAGGCGCTGAGATAGACGGTCGATCCGAGCGGGATCCGCGCGACGCCGCTGCGCTCCGTCGCCGCTTCGAAATAGATCGGCGGCAGGCCGGTGTAGTCGGGCGGCACCGCCCAGAGCTCGATCGCGTCCTCGGGCGCGATCGCGGCGGCCTCGGCGCCGAAGGGCTCGAAGGCGTCGGCGATCCGGGCGCCCGACGGGCTGAGCAGCGCGCCGCCGCAGAGGAGCAGCAGCGCGAAGAAGCGCGCCGCCCAAGGGTCGCGGCGCCCGCCGACGGTCAGCGTCGGCGCCGGCGCGCGAACGCCCGCCGCCTTCTCGGTCACTTGCCGCTGATGCGCCTCCCAGAGCGCGCCCGATCCGGCGTCCTCGCGGCCGAGCGCGATCTCCTCGTCGAAGCTCGCCACCGGTCGATCGCGGCGGCCCTCGTCGAGCTTCGCCCGCGCCTCGGCCCTCGACGGCCAGCGCCAGCGGCGCAGGCCGCGGACGAGCGCGAAGAGGCCGCCGAGCGCGATCGCGAAGAGCAGCCCGCCGCGAACCTCGTCCGGCGCGCGGCCCCAGACGCCGGCCTCGGAACAGGCGAGGAAGAAGACGACGACCGCGACCAGCGGCCAGAAGGCGAGGACGGCGCGGTCGACGGCCATCATGAACTGCGCGACGTCGGTGCGCCAGGCGAGCTTGTTGGCGACCGTCCGCCGCCGCCGGGCGGCGCGCCGATCGTCGCGAGCGCGCGCTCTCATCTCTCTCGACGTCATCTCATTCGCCTCTGCGCTGATTTCCGCTGAGCCGCGCGTCGTCTTGCGTCCCGCGCCGCGCCGCTCGCGCGCGACCGCCGTCCCGGCGCGTCACTCGAGCCAATCCGGCAGGCGATCACGCTCCAACATCTCGGCAATAGTGGGGCGCCGGCGGACAATCTCAAACCTGTCGCCGCGCACCAAGACCTCCGGAACGAGCGGTCGCGAATTGTACTCCGAAGACATCGCCGCGCCATAGGCCCCGGCGGAGCGAATCGCGATCACGTCTCCGGGAGCGATCGGCGGCAGCGGGCGCTCGGCCGCGAACCGGTCGGCCGTCTCGCAGATCGGGCCGACGACGTCGATCGGCGCCACCGGATCGTTCGGCCCCGGCGCCTTGACGGGCTCGATGTCGTGCCAGGCGTCGTAGATCGCCGGCCGAACGAGATCGTTCATCGCCGCGTCGACGACGAGGAAGGACCGCGCCGCGCCCTCCTTGAGATAGACGACGCGGCTGACGAGCACGCCGGCGTTCGCCGCGATGACGCGGCCGGGCTCGACGACGACGCCCGCCTCGATCCCGTCGCGCGCCGCGGCGACCGCGGCGCCGGAGTCGGAGGGCAGGGGCGGCGCGTCGTTCGAGCGGCGATACGGCGCGCCGAGGCCGCCGCCGAGATCGAGGCGCCGGACCGGCGTTCCTTGCGCGGCGAGCGCCTTGGCGGCGTCCACGAGCTTGGCGAAGGCCGCCGCGAAGGGCGCGAGCTCGGTCAACTGCGAGCCGATATGCGTCGCCAGGCCGACGAGTTCGACGCCGGGCAGGGCGACGGCCTCGCGGGCGAGCGCCGGCGCGCGGTCGATCGGCACGCCGAACTTGGTCTCGGCGCCGCCCGTCGAGATCTTGGCGTGGGTGCGCGCGTCGACATTCGGGTTGACGCGGATCGCGACCCGCGCGGTCGCGCCGAGCGAAGCGGCGACGCGGCTCACGGCGGCGAGCTCGGGCTCGGATTCGACGTTGATCTGGCCGACGCCCGCCTCGAGAGCGGCGCGGATCTCGGGCTCGAGCTCGCCGCCGCCCGAGAAGACGATCTTCTCGGGCGGCACGCTGGCGGCGAGCGCGCGGCGCATTTCGCCCTCGGAGACGACGTCGGCGCCGGCGCCGAGCCGGGCCATCGTCGCGATCACCGCGATGTTCGGGCAGGCCTTGACGGCGAAGGCGATCAGCCGCTCGCGGCCCGGCAGATGCGAGGCGAGCGCCTCGTCGATCACCTTGTAATGCCGCGTCAGCGTCGCGGTCGAATAGCAGTAGAACGGCGTGCCGACCGCGTCGGCGATGTCGAGGAGCGAGACGTCCTCGGCGTGCAGGACGCCGTCCTTGTAGACGAAATGATCCATGATCGGGCGAATCCTTGGCGCGGCCCGGTGTGCCGAAGTCGGACGGCCCGCCCGCGCGGCGCGGCGCCCGTTACATCTGGTCGTCCGCCTCCGGCAGCTCGAGCGGTCCCTTGCGGCCGCAGGCCGAGACGCTCGCGACGAGGGCGACGGCGAGGAACGCCGTCAGGACGAATTTAAGGCCCGAACGGCGGGCGAGCGAGCGGATGAACATGGCGCGATCCCTCTGGCGGCTTGCGGAGACTCCCTCTCGCCCCTTGAATCGCGTCCGCCGCCCGGCCGGTCAAGCGTCGCGGCGTTTTCGCCAGGCGGCGATCTGCGCGCGGACCTGATCTGGCGCGGTTCCGCCATAGCTGGTTCGGCTTTTGACCGAATTCTCGACGCCGAGCACGCCGAAGACGCGATCGTCGATCCTCGGCTCGACGGCGCGCATGTCCTCGAGCGACAGGTCCTCGAGACCGACGCCCTTCTCCTCGGCGGCGCGGACGAGCGCGCCGGTCGCGTGGTGCGCGTCGCGGAAGGGCAGGCCGAGCGCGCGCACGAGCCAGTCGGCGAGGTCGGTCGCGGTCGCGAAGCCGGCGCCGGCGCATTCGCGGAGCCGCTCGCGGTTGGGCTCGAGATCCGCGACCACGCCCGCCGCCGCCGCGAGGCAGAGCGAGAGCGCGTCGGCCGCGTCGAAGACCGGCTCCTTGTCCTCCTGCATGTCCTTCGAATAGGCGAGCGGCAGCCCTTTCATCTCCGTCGTCAGCCCGACGAAAGCGCCCATGATCCGTCCGACCTTGGCGCGCATCAGCTCGGCCGCGTCCGGATTGCGCTTCTGCGGCATGATCGAGGAGCCGGTCGAGAAGCCGTCGG
>CAZPTD010000137.1:0-10640 GCA_964588915.1 uncultured Neomegalonema sp.
GACGCTCATCGACGCGGCGCTCAAGGCGGCGCGCGCCATCGACATTCCGGTCGTCGGCGTCGATTTGATGGTGAAAAGCCCGATGGAGCCTGATTACGTCTTCATCGAAGCGAACGAGCGGCCCGGCCTCGCCAATCACGAGCCGCAGCCGACCGCCGAGCGCTTCGTCGATTTGTTGTTTCCGCTCTCCATGCCGGCGCCGGCGCGCCGCGCCCGCTCAGCCCTGCAGAAGACCGACGCCCCATGAACCGCCCGGAGACGCCCCGTCCGATGACCCGCCTCGCCATCGACATCGACTATCTCGGAGACATGCTCCGAGAGCTCCTCGATATTCCGAGCCCAACCGGCTTCACCGACAACGTCGCGCGGCATGTCTGCGAGACTCTCGGCCGGCTCGGCGTCTCCTTCGAGCTGACGCGCCGCGGCGCGATCCGCGCCCGGCTCGCGGGCAGCGCGCGCCAGCCGGCCCGCGGGATCATCTCGCATCTCGACACGCTCGGCGCGCAGGTGCGCTCGATCGGCGAGGACGGACGGCTCGGGCTCGCGCCGATCGGTCATTGGTCGGCCCGCTTCGCCGAAGGCGCGCGGGCGACGGTCTTCACCGGCTCCGGCTCCTATCGCGGCACCATCCTGCCGCCCAAGGCCTCGGGGCACGCCTTCGGCGACGAGGTCGACGAGGCGCCGATCGGATGGGATCACATCCGGCTCCGCCTCGACGCCTACGCCGCCTCCGTCGAGCAGACGCGCCAGCTCGGCGTCGATATCGGCGACATCGTCGCCATCGATCCGCAGCCCGAGTTTCTCGACAACGGCTTCATCGTCTCGCGCCATCTCGACAACAAGGCCGGCGTCGCGTCGATGCTCGCGGCGCTGAAGGCGCTGACGGACGAAGAGGCGACGCCGACCGTCGACACGCTCTGGCTCTTCTCGATCTCCGAAGAGGTCGGCCACGGCGCGAGCGCGCTCCTCACCCACGACATCGCCTCGATGGTGGTGGTCGACAACGGCTGCAGCGCGCCCGGTCAATACAGCTCCGAGTTCGGCGTCACCATCGGCATGGGCGACATGACCGGACCGTTCGACTACCACACGACGCGCAAGCTGATCGATCTCTGCGCCGAGAACGACATCAAGCACCAGCGCGACATGTTCAAGCACTACCGCTCGGACAGCGCCTCGGCGATCGAGGCCGGCGCCGACGTCCGCACCGCGCTCGTCACCTTCGGCGTCGACGCCAGCCACGGCTATGAGCGCATCCACATGCACGCGCTCCGATCGATCGCCGAGCTCCTGACCGCCTATGCGCTCAGCCCGGTCGGCATCCAGCGCGACGCCGACGAGATCGGCCCGCTCGCCGGCTTCCCCGAACTCGAGACCGACGAGGCCTCGCAGGTTCTGAGCCCCAGCGCCGCCGCGCCCAAGGAAGGCTGACGAAAGCGGCGCCGCGCCGCGAGAAGGCCTACGAGAAAGGCGCCGCGCCCGATCTTGCTCGCCGCTTGACCCGGCCGACGCTCTACCGTCTTGTGGGCGGAATGCGTCGATCGGGCCGGATCGGCTCACGGACGCCGCGACGGACGAGAAGGGGGCGCGCTTGCGGATCGGGATCGACATCGGCGGCACCTTCACCGACGTCTACGCCGTCGACGACGCCACGGGCGAGGTGATCGCGTTCAAGACGCACTCGACGCCGGAGGATCCCTCGGAGGCGATCGCGAACGGGCTCGAGCGGCTGAGACGGACGGCCGGCGACGCGCTCGACCGGCTCGCCGAGCTTCGGCACGGCACCACGGTCGCGACCAACGCGCTCATCGAGCGCTCCGGCGGCCGCGTCGCCATGGTCACCACCAAGGGCTTCGGCGATCTCCTCGACATCGGCCGGCAAACGCGGCCGAAGATCTACGACATCCAGGCCGACTATCCGGCGCCGCTCATTCCGCGCGCTTTGCGCTTCGAGGCCGAGGAGCGCGTCGGGCCGGACGGCGCGGCGATCATTCCGCTCGCGGACGCCGAGATCGCGCGGTTGGTCGCGGAGGTTCTGGCGGCGGAGCCCGACGCCGTCGCGGTGAGCTTCCTCTTCTCGTTCCTGCGGCCCGATCACGAGCTGCGGCTGGCCGAAGCGCTCCGGAGCGCCCGTCCGAGCCTCTTCGTCTCGACCAGCGCCGAGACGCAGCCCGAGTTCCGCGAATACGAGCGCTTCTCCACCAACGCGCTCAACGCCTATCTGCAGCCCGTGGTCTCGAACTATGTCGAGCGCGTCGAGCGGCTCCTCGCCGAGACCGGCTCGAAAGCGCCGGTTCTGATCAATCAGTCCGCGGGCGGGCTGATGGCGGCGGAGCGGGCGCGGCGCGTGCCGATCCGCACCGCGCTCTCGGGTCCGGCGGCCGGCGTCGTCGGCGCGATCGAGGCCGGCGCGCGCTCCGGCTTCCGGCGGCTCGTGACGCTCGACATGGGCGGCACCTCGACCGACGTCTGCCTGATCGAGGGCGACGCGCCGCCGCTCGCCTTCGAGCGCGACATCGCCGGCTTTCCGGTGCGGCTGCCCTCGATCGACGTCAACGCGGTCGGCGCCGGCGGCGGCTCGATCGTCGCCGTCGGAGGCGACGGGCTGATGACCGTCGGGCCGCGGAGCGCCCGCGCCCATCCCGGACCGGCCTGCTACGGCCGCGGCGGGACGCAGCCGACGCTCTCGGACGCCAATCTCATTCTCGGGCGGCTGCCGGTCGACATCGCCGGCGGCGACATGCGCCTCGATCTCGCCGCCGCGCGCCGCGCCTTCGAGCCGATCGCGGAGGCGCTCGGCGTCGGCGTCGAGGAGGCGGCGCTCGGCGCGACGCAGATCGTCGCCTCCAACGTCGTGCGCGCCATCCGCGCCGTCTCGATCGAGCGCGGGCGCGACCCGCGCGGCGCCGCGCTCGCGCCTTACGGCGGCGCCGGCGGGCTCCACGCCGCCGACGTCGCCGACGCGCTCGGCATGCGGACGATCCTGGCGCCGCCGGCGCCCGGGCTCCTCTGCGCCCGCGGGCTCCTCGCCTCGGATCTCGCCGAGAGCTTCGTCGCGACGCGCCGCACGCCGCTCGACGGCGATCTCGGCGAGCTGCTGACGACGCTCGCGGAGCTGACCGCGTCGGCGGAGCGCTGGCTCGGCGCCGCCGGGCGCGCGGAGGGCCGGCTCGAGACCTGGTTCGACATGCGCTATGTCGGGCAGAACTACGAGCTCGCCGCGCCGGCGGACGGCTTCGACGGCTCCGATCGCGACGCTCTGCGCGTCGCCTTCTTCGCCGAGCACCGCCGCGCTTACGGCCACGCCGACGAGACCGCGCCGGTCGAGATCGTGAACATCCGGCTCCTCGCCCGCATCGCCGGCGCGCCCGCGCCGCATCCGCCGCTCGCGACGCCGGAGACGCCGCCCGCGCCGCGGACCCGGCCGGTCTGGTTCGCGCTCTCGGGCCCGGTCGAGACCTGGATCTTCGAGCGCCGCGCCCTGGCGCTCGGCGCGCTGATCGACGGTCCCGCGATCGTCGAGCAGGAGGACGCCACCACCCTCGTGCCACCCGGCTGGCGCGTGCGCCGCGACGCCGCCGACGCCCTGATCATGGAGAAGGCGTGATGAGCGCGATCGATCCGGTCACCTTGCAGATCGCCTGGAACGGGCTGCGCTCGATCGCCGACGAGTGCTTTCTCGCGCTGATGCGCGCCTCCTTCTCGACCAACATCAAGGAGCGGCACGACCACTCCACCGCGATCCTCGACCGCGACGGCCGTCTGATCGCGCAGGCGGAGCTGTCGCTGCCGATCCACCTCGCCTCGATGACCGGGCTCGCCCGCAAGTTGATGGCGACCTATGACGACATCGCCGAGGGCGACCTTTTCATCGGCAACGACCCGCATGTCGCCGGCGGCACGCATTTGCCGGACATCAATCTCGCGCAGCCGGTGTTCGCGGACGGCCGGCTCGTCGCCTTCGTCGTCAACATCGCCCATCACGCCGATGTCGGCGGCGCGGCGCCGGGCTCGATGTCCGGGCAGTTGAGCGAGATCTGGCAGGAAGGCGTTCGGATCCCGCCGCTCCGGCTCGAGCGCGCCGGCGTCCGCAGCGAGGAGATCCTGAGGATCGTCCTTCTCAACATGCGCCTGCCGGCCGAGCGGATGGGCGATCTCAACGCCCAGATCGCCGCCTGCCGCCTCGGCGCGCAGCGGCTCGGCGATCTCATCGCCGAGCACGGGCCGGACGGGCTCGAGCAAATCTTCGCCGAGGTGCTCGAGCGGAGCGAGACGCGGATGCGCGCCGCCATCGCCGCCTTTCCGGACGGCGTCTACGCGTTCGAGGATTTCCTCGACGACGACGGCTTCGACGCGCGCGACATTCCGATCCGCCTTCGCATCGAGAAGACCGGCGATCGGATCCGCTTCGACTTCACCGGCTCGGGCGCGCAGACCCGCGGCAACGTCAACATGACGCTGAACGCGGTCGAGTCGGCGGTCTTCTATGCGCTCAAGGCGCTGCTCGATCCGGAGCTGCCCAACAATTCCGGCGTGTTCGCGCCGGTCGAGATCTTCGCGCCCGAGGGCTCGCTCCTCAACTGCCGCCCGCCGGCCGCGGTCGCGCTGCGCGCCAACACCTCGCAGCGCGTGGTCGACGTCGTCCTCGGCGCGTTGGCGGGCGCCGCGCCCGAGCGCGCCACCGGCGCGGCGAACGGCGCCAACACCTCCGCGGTCTTCTCCGGAACCGACCCGAAGACCGGCGAGGGCTACGTCTATCTCGAAACGCTCGGCGGCGGCATGGGCGCTCGGGCGACGAAGAACGGCAAGGACGGCGTCCAGGTCCACATCACCAACACCTCCAACCTGCCGGTCGAGGCGATCGAGATGGAGTATCCGCTCCGCGTCGAGGAGTACGCGCTGCGCCAGGGCTCGGGCGGCGCCGGCCGCTTCCGCGGCGGCATGGGGCTGCGCCGCGTCGTCTCGCCGGTCGGCCATGACGCGGTCTTCGCCGGCGTCGGCGAGCGCTTCGCCCGCGCGCCCTGGGGCGTCTTCGGCGGCGCGCCGGGCGCGCCCGGCGCGTTCTCGATGCGCGATCCGTCGGGCGCCGAGCGGCGCCTGCCGAACAAGTCGCTCGGCGAGCCTCTGCCCGAGGGCGCGGCCGCAATCATAGAGACGCCGGGCGCGGGCGGCTACGGCCCGCCGGCGGCGTCCGAGAATCCGCCGGACCAACCGACGGAGGACGCGTCCGGCCATTGACGGGCCGGCAACGCGCTGGAAACTCCAGGAGAGTAAACTGCCGAAGTCTGGAGAGGAGACTAGGATGAAACGTCGTGAATTTCTGCTCAGCAGCGCCGCTCTGACCGCCGCAGCGGCTCTGCCGCGCCCGGCTTTCGCCCAGAGCGTGTCCTGGGACATGGCGAACGAGTACAACGCCACCTCGATCCACGCCGAGGGCGACGTCGTCTTCGCCGAGACGCTCGCCGAACTCACCGGCGGCGAGATCGCCGTCACCCACCATTTCGGCGGCTCGATCGGCTTCAAGTCGCAGGACCAGTTCGACGCGGTCGCCGACGGCGCCCTGCCGATCGCCGACACCTATGTCGGCCCGCTCGGCGGCATCGACCCGATGTTCCTGCTGCCGTCGCTGCCGTTCCTGGCGAAGACGCCGGCGGAGGCGCGTCGGCTCTTCGAGATCGCCAAGGACGACTATGACGCGGTCTTCGAGGGCGCGAACCAGAAGCTGCTTTACGCCTCGCCCTGGCCGCCCTCGGGCATTTGGGCGAGCAGGCCGGTCGACAGCGTCGAGGCGCTGGCCAACCTCAAGATCCGCACCTACGACGCCAACGGCACCATCACGCTCGCCGCCGCCGGCGCGGCGCCGATCCAACTCTCCTGGGCGGACGTCGTGCCGCAGCTCTCGGCCGGCGGCATCGAAGCGGTGCTGACCTCGGCCGAGGGCGGCGTCAACGCCAAATTCTGGGAGCATGTGTCGCACTTCACCGAGGTGAACTACGCCATGCCGCTCAACATGGTGCACATCAACAACGACACCTGGAGCGACCTCTCCGACGCGCAGCGAGAGGCGGTGCTGGCGGCGGCCGAGGCGGCCGAAAACTATGTTTGGCGCGCGGTCGAAGGCCGTGTCGCCGAGAACTACGCCGAGATGCAGGAGAACGGCATGACGATCGTGACCGGCGTCGAGGCGAGCTATCTCGACGCGCTCAACGCCGCCGGCGAAGAAGCGCGGGCGGATTGGCTCGAGAAGACCGGCGATCGCGGCGCCGCGATCCTCGAGGCGTTCATGGCCGGCTGATCGCGGACGGTCTCAGAAGCGCCGGCCGCCGCGCTCTGCGGCGGCCGGACAGGCGTCAGCCGCGACGAGGGGGCAACCGACCGGCGGCGGAGCCGACGTTATTCGCGGAGCTGCGCCTGTCATGATCAAAGCGATAGATCGCGTTATTTCCTTCATCAGCGCCGTCGCCGGCGCGATCGCCGCCGTTCTTCTGGTCTATATTTTAGGCCACATCATCTACGAGATCGTCCTTCGCAACGCCTTCGACAGCTCGACCTTCGTGCTCGACGAGTTCGTCGGCTACGCCGTCGCGGCGATGACCTTCCTCACCCTCGCCCACGCCCTCGACAAGGGCGCGCTCATCCGCGTCGATCTCGCGATCGGCCGGGTGCGCGGCCGGCCGCGGCGCTGGATCGAGCTCTTCTGCATCCTCGCGAGCTTCGCGATGACCGCCTTCTGCGCCTATTGGATCGGCTTCGACACCATCCGCGATTTCGATCGCGGACGCGTCTCCTCGAGCATCGCCGAGTTCCCGCTCTGGATCCCGCGCGCCGTCGTCTGTCTCGGCCTCGTGCTGCTGATGCTGCAGCTCTTCGCCTATTTCCTGCGCGTCGTCACCGGCGGGCCGGTCATCGGCGAGGCCGAGGAGCGGTAATGGACGCGCTCATCTCCGGCCTGACGGTCCTCGTTCTCATCTTCTTCTTTCTCGGCTCCGGCGTCTGGGTCTTCATCGGCCTGCTGCTCGTCTCGACCGTCGGGCTCTACGTCGTGCAGGGTTTCGAGATCCAGCGCATCGGCGCGATCCTGAAGGGCATTCTGTTTCGAAGCGCCAACTCCTGGGAGCTCGCCGCCATCCCGCTCTTCATCTGGATGGGCGAGATGATCTTCCGGACCGACATCTCCGACCGGCTGTTCCGCGGGCTGGCGCCGCTCGCCGCGCGGATCCCGGGCGGGCTCATCCACACCAACGTCGCGGGATCGGCGCTCTTCGCTGCGGTCTCCGGCTCCTCCGCGGCGACGACGGCGACGGTCGGCAAGATCACCACCGTCGAGCTCAAGCGCCGCGGCTATGACGAGAAGCTCTCGATCGGCAGCCTCGCCGGCGCCGGCAGCCTCGGCCTTCTGATCCCGCCCTCGATCGTGATGATCATCTACGGCGTGCTCGCGGAGGTCTCGATCTCGAAGCTCTTCGCCGCCGGCGTCTTGCCCGGCCTTCTGGTCGCGTTCCTCTATTCCGCCTATATCGCGGCGCGCTGCGCCGTTCGCCCGGATCTCGCGCCGCGCGGCGCGGCGGCCGAGCTCGACGGGTCCGTCCGGCGCCGCCCTCCGCTCCTCGATCTCGCGCCGGTGCTGATCCTGATCGTCATCGTTCTCGGTTCGATCTATTCCGGTTACGCGACGCCGTCCGAAGCGGCGGCGGTCGGCGCGCTCGCGTCGCTCGTCCTGGTCACGCTGCTCGGCCAGATGCGCTGGAGCCTGATCCGCGACAGCCTGATGGGCGCGGTCCGGACCTCGGCGATGGTGTGCTCGATCCTGGTCGCGGCCGCGTTCCTGTCGACGGCGATGGGCTACATGCACGTGCCGCAGGACGTCGCCGCCGCGATCGCCGCGCTCGATATCGGGCCGATCGGGCTGATCGTCGTGCTCGCGGTTTTCTACATCATCCTCGGGCTCTTCCTCGACGGCATCTCGATCGTGGTGATGAGCTTGCCGATCACGCTGCCGCTCATCCTGGCGATGGGTTACGATCCGATCTGGTTCGGCGTGTTTCTCGTGCTGATGGTCGAGCTCGCGCAGATGACGCCGCCGGTCGGTTTCAATCTGTTCGTGCTCCAGGGCATCACCGGCGTCCCGGTGAACCGCGTCGCCGTCGCCGCCATGCCCTTCTTCTTCCTGATGATGTTCGGCGTCGTGCTGATCACGATCTGGCCCGAGATCGCGCTCTGGCTGCCCGAGCAGCTGCCCGACAGACGGTCGCAATAGGCCGCCGCGGGACGCCGCGGCGGCCTCTGCGCCGTCAGCTCTCCGCGCGCTCCAGGAACGCGATGTCGACATTGCGCCGGATTCGGAAGCCGAGGCTCTCATAGAGCGCGATGGCGCCATGATTGTGCGCGTAGGCGTGGAGATACGCCGTCTCGCGCCGCGCCTGGATCTCCGCCGCGACGATCGCCGAGAGAAGCCGCGCATAGCCGCGGCCTCGGTGCTCGGGATGGACGCAGACGCCGCTCACCTCGGTGAAGCCCGGCTGCTTGAGGCGCTCGCCGGCCATCGCGACGAGCCGCCCGCCGCGCTTGACGCCCCAGAAATCGCCGAGGAGATGCGTGCGCTCGAGGAACGGCCCGGGTCGCGTCAGCGTCGCGAGCGCCAGCATCTCCGGCGCGTCGGCGCCTTTCAGCCGCACGGCGCCGTCGCGCGCCGGCCGGTCGATCGGGCGCGTGAGCAGCATCTGCACGCCGAGCGCGCACGAGACGACCGACAATCCGTCCGGGACCGCGATCGGACCCGCCTGGAGCAGCAGCGCGCCGTCGCCGCCGACGAGCTCGGCCAACGCGTCGAGGCTTTCGGGATCGTCGGCGCGGCACGCCGCGAACGGGCTGACGTCGGGCTTGAAGCGCAACGCCAAGCCGACGCCTTCGGAGAAGCGCGGATGGCGTGTCGTCAGCGCCGTCCAGACCGGCCTGTCGAGCAGACGCGACGCCGTGTCGATGTCGATCGGTGCGTTCATGCGAGAACAGCCTTCCGGTTTCGCACGCCTTCCGGGCTCAGCGCGAACGCTGAACCCAGCTCGGCAGGAAGCTGAGCGCGTCGACGTCGAGATCGGCCGCGATCGGCGCGCCCGTCTTCTGCAGACGCTCGTGCAGCGAGCGGTCGTTGAAGGCCGCGAGCGTCTCGGTGGCGCCGCCGATCAGCTCGCCGCCGACGAAGACCTGCGGAATGGTCCGCTTGCCCGTCCTGGCGAACAGAGCCCTCAGGATCTTGCCGCCCTGATCGCCCTCGCGGAGCGCGGCGGCGTCGATGTCGATCGATCGGAAGGCGACGCCGGCCTTGGCGAGGAGCTTGCGGACCGACCAGCAGAACTCGCACCACTCGAACGCGAACATCACCACCGGCTGCTCCGTGCTCGCGATCGCGCCCTCGACGAAGGCGACGGCCTCCGGCTCCGGCGTCTCGGGCGTCCGCGCCGGCTCGGAAGCGGACCTACGGCGGACCGGCGGCGCCGACGCGGCGATGCTCAGCTCCTCCTCGGTCATCTCCACGGCGACGTCGTCGAAGAGCGGCGTCGAGAGGTAGCGCTCGCCGGTGTCCGGCAGCATCGCGAGGATGCGCGCGCCCTCGGGCGCGGTCTCGGCGACTTGGATCGCCGCGGCCACCGTCGCGCCGCCGCTGATCCCGCAGAAGACGCCCTCCTTGGCCGCGAGGTCGCGGGCGACGCGCATCGCCGCGGCCCCCGAGACCGGCGCGTACCGGTCGATCAGACCGCCCGCCATCGCGTCGCCGGCGAGCTTGGGCACGAAGTCGGGCGACCAGCCCTGGATGGGATGCGCCCGCGCGTTCGGGTGGCTCCGCGCCGGCGCGCCGTCCGGATTGCGAACCTGCGCGATGGCGCTGTTCATCGTCTGCGAGTTCTCGGGCTCGACGACGACGATCTCGGTCCCGGGGCTCTCGGCCTTCAGCACCCGGGCGACGCCCTTGAGCGTGCCGCCGGTGCCGGCGCCGCTGACCCAATAATCGAGGCCGAGCGCCTCGAAGTCGTCCAGAATCTCGCGGGCGGTGGTGGCCGAATGGAAGTCGGCGTTGGCCGCGACGTGAAACACGACCTCGCTGGTGCGCAGCTGTGCTCGCAGGGTGGAGTCTAGCTTGCGCAGGTCTGCTCGCAGCGGGACCACCCCGGTCGGCAGCTCGGGGGCCGGGCCCCGACTGACCGCCACGATCTCGTGGTCGGCGCCGTAGCGCCGGCTCAGCTCACGCAGGAGGTGGCGGCCGACGAAGCCGGCTCCTCCCGTGACCAGGATCTTCACCTCGGGCGCTCGGCGGGGATCACCACGTCCGGTCCGGCGCCCCGCACGCGATTCTGGACGACGCGCAGCTTCCGGTCCCGGCGGAGCTGGTCCTTGCGCTCGGCCGGGACTGCCCAGGCGTCGATCTTTCGCTGCAGCTCCGGCGGCCGCCAGCGGCGACCTGGGTAGACGTCGCTGCTGGCGTCCCGGAGCCGGCGGGCTTCGTCCGCGAAGCCTGACTGGACGGGGGCCCGGGCGAGGTGCGAGGGGTCATGCAGCAGGACGCGCTGCACGCGCTCGAAGAAGGCCCTGGGGTCACGGACCGAGCGCGTGGCCTCGGGATAGCTGCCGTAGTGGCAGCCCGAGCT
>CAZPTD010000138.1:0-10609 GCA_964588915.1 uncultured Neomegalonema sp.
CGCGATGTCGCGCTATTCGGGCTGCTGGGTCGGCTTCAAGGTCACCTCGGACACCGTCGAGACGAGCGGCGTCGTCGACCTCTCGGGCGAGACGCGCCAGTTCGTCCTGCCGACCGACTTCGAGCTGCCGCCCGGCGGCTTGAACCTGCGTTGGCCGGATCCGCCGCTCGAGCAGGATCACCGGCTTCAGACCTATAAGGGCTACGCCGCGCGCGCCTTCGCGCGGGCCAACGGCGTCGACCAGGTGACGATGGACGCGCCGAATGCGCGCTTCGGCGTCGTCGCCTCGGGCAAGGCCTATGAGGACGTGCGCGAGGCGTTGATCGAGCTCGGGATCGGCGCGGAGGAGGCGGCCGAGATCGGCCTGCGCCTCTACAAGGTGCGCATGCCCTGGCCGCTCGAGCCCGAAGGCGTGCGCCATTTCTCCGAAGGCCTCGAAGAGGTGCTGGTCGTCGAAGAGCGCCGCGAGATCATCGAGTACCAGATCAAGCAGCAGCTCTTCAACTGGCGCGAGGACGTGCGGCCGCGGATCGTCGGCAAGTTCGACCACGAGGACAAGCCGTTCCTCCCGCTCTCGGAGACGACGACCGTCGGCATGGTCGCGCGCGCCATCGCCGAACGCGCGCTCCAGTTCGATTTCGACGAGAGCCTGAAGGCGCGGATCGCCGAGCGGCTCGACTATTTCGCCAAGCGGGCCGAGCTGCGCCGAAGCCACGAAGCGCCGATCCTGCGCAAGCCCTATTACTGCTCGGGCTGCCCGCACAACACCTCGACGCAGGTGCCCGACGGCTCGCGCGCCCTGGCCGGCATCGGCTGCCACTACATGGCCGTCTGGATGCCCGACCGGCATACCGAGACCTTCAGCCAGATGGGCGGCGAGGGCGTCGCCTGGATGGGAACGGCGCCCTTCACCGACGAGAAGCACGTCTTCGCCAATCTCGGCGACGGCACCTACTTCCATTCCGGCCTCCTGGCGGTGCGCCAGTCGGTCGCCGGCGGCGCCAACATCACCTACAAGGTGCTCGTCAACGCCGCCGTCGCGATGACCGGCGGGCAGAAGGTCGAGGGCGATCTCGCGCCCGGCCAGATCACGCATCAGCTCCACCAGGAAGGCGTCAAGCCGATCTACGTGCTCTCGGATCAGCCGGAGCAGTTCCGCTCCTTCGATACGGCGCCGGGCGTGATCATCCGTCATCGCGACGAGATCGAGACCGTCCAGAAGACCCTGCGCGAGACCGAGGGCGTCTCGGCGATCGTCTATGTCCAGACCTGCGCCGCGGAGAAGCGCCGGCGGCGCAAGCGCGGCCTGATGGCGGATCCGGACCGGCGGGTGTTCATCAACCCGGCGGTCTGCGAGGGCTGCGGCGATTGCTCGGCCCAGTCGAACTGCGTCTCGATCGAACCCTTGGAGACGGCGTTCGGCCGCAAGCGCAAGATCAATCAGTCGAGCTGCAACAAGGACTATTCCTGCGTGCGCGGCTTCTGCCCGAGCTTCGTCTCCGTGTCAGGCGCCCAGCCGAGGAAGGCGGCGCGCAAGGGCGGACCGGACGCGGACGCGCTGCCCGCGCCGACGGTTCCGGCGCTGACTGAACGGCCGTACAATATCGCCGTCACCGGCGTCGGCGGCACCGGCGTCCTCACCATCGGCGCGCTCATCGGCATGGCGGCGCATCTCGAGGGCAAGGGCGCGATGGTGCTCGACATGGCCGGCCTCGCGCAGAAGGGCGGCGCTGTGCTCAGCACGATCCGGATCGCGACGTCGCCGGACGCCTTGAGCTCGCCGAGGATCGTCAATGGCGGCGCCGATCTCTTGCTCGCCGCCGACGACGTCGTCGCCGCCAGCGCCGAGAGCGCCGCGCTCGCCTCGGCGGAGAAGACGACCGGCGTCGTCAACACCGCGGTGGTTCCGGTCGCCGATTTCGTGCTGCAGCGCGATCTCGACTTCCGCGCCCGCGCGGTCGAGGCGGCGATCAAGAAGTCGGTCAAAGGGCCGGAGCACTTCCTCGACTTCACCGCCGCGGCCGAGCGGCTGACCGGCGACGCCATCGCCGCCAACGTCATGCTGCTCGGCTACGCCTGGCAGAAGGGTCTTGTGCCGCTCTCGAAGGCGTCGCTCTTCCGCGCGATCGAGCTCAACGGCGTCGCGGTGAAGGCCAACCAGGCCGCGTTCGATTGGGGCCGGGTTCTCGCCGCCGATCCGGCGCAGGCCGAGGCTCTGACGCGGCCGGAGACGACGACCGACGAGAAGCCGCTGGCCGAGATGAGCCTCGAGGAGCTGATCGACCATCGCGCCGAGCATCTCGTCGCCTATCAGGACGCGGCGCTCGCCGCGAAGTATCGCGGCCGCGTCGCGGCGATCCGGGCGGCGGCCGAGACGGCCGGGCTTTCCCAAGCGATGCAGGAGACGCTCGCGCGGTCGGCGGCGGCGAACTACGCCAAGCTCCTCGCCTACAAGGACGAGTACGAGGTGGCGCGGCTCTATTCGGATCCGGCCTTCGAGGCGCGCCTTCGGGACGCGTTCGACGGCGAGGCCAAGCTCGTCTTCCATCTCGCGCCGCCGCTCCTGCCCGGCAAGGACGCGAAGGGCCGGCCGAGAAAACGGGCCTTCGGGCCGTGGATCCGCCCGGTCTTCCGCCAGCTCGCCAAGATGAAGCGCTTCCGCGGCAAGCGTTACGATCCCTTCGGCTGGACGGCGGAGCGCAAGATGGAGCGCCGGCTCATCGAAGAGTACGAGGCGCTGATGGACCGCCTCGCCGCGCGGCTCTCGCCGGAGAACGCGCCGACGGCGGTCGCGCTCCTCGATCTGCCGGCGGACATCCGCGGCTTCGGCCCGGTGAAGGCGGCGTCGGTCGAGGCGGCGCAGAAGAAGAAGGCGGAGCTCCTGGCGCGGCTCGACGCGCCGGCGCCGGACTCGCAGGCGATGGCGGCGGAGTAGGCGTGACGACCTATGTCGCGCTCCTCTTCGCCGTGAATGTCGGCGGGACCGGCGCGCCGCCGACGGCCGATCTCAGAGCGCTCTGCGCCGAGATCGGCTTCGCCATGTGGAAACCGACAGCGCCGCGTCGGCGGATGAGGTGAAGAGAGCGCTCGAAAGGCGGCTCCGAGCCTCTGCGGGCGAACCGGTCGGCGCGCTCGTCAGGACGGCGGCGCGCGCGTGACGGTCTCCGCGTCGCGCCGGAAGTCGGCCGGATCAATCGCGCTCAGAACCCGAGCGTCAGACCGCGGTCGAGACCCGCGCCTCGGCGAGCGCGCGCCGCGTCGCGTGGGCGTGGAGGGCGAGGTCGCGCGCGAACATCTCCTCGATCCGCGAGCGGGCGGTGGCCGAGAGCGCCGGCCGTTCCGCCGGCGCGGTGGTGTTGAGCTTCTGCGGCGCGATCGCGACGCCGAGCTTGCGCGAGAGCTGCTCGGCGAAGAGGTCCATCCGCTCGACCACGCCGTGCTGGAAGTACATCTCGTCGAGGAGCGCCTCGGCGCGGTCGATCTCGGCGGCGCCGATCACCATGCGCGCGGCGGAGTCGGCGTATTGCGCGCGGCGCTCATAGACCCAAGCGACATAATCCTCGAACGAGCCCTTGGCCGCGACTCGGCGATGACCGAAATTCGTCGCCTTGCGCCAGCGCGAGAACTTCTCGTAGCCGCGCCTCGCGTAGTTGTATTCGGAATAGAGCCGATCGACCGGCGCGCGCAGCAGCGTGATCCGCCGCTGACGCCAGCCCGGAAGCTCGATCCTGTCGGCGCTCACATGGCCGTCGAGAATATCGCCGCGTCTCGCCGTTCGAGCGATCTTCTCGAGCGCGCCACCGAGCGTCAGCCGGCCGTAGGGCAGCACGAGCCGACGCCAGATCGTCAGGCCGTTGGCGATCGTCGCGTCGAGATTCCAGCGCAGCCCGAGCTTCTGCTCGTCGGGCAGGCTGAAGATCTTCGCGCCCGGCAGCGCGTCGCGCACCATGCGCTGCAGGCTCGTGCTGCCCGATTTCGGCACTCTGACCACGACATAGAGATAGTCGCGTTCATCCTCGCTGGTCATGGTTCCGCCGCGGTCCTTGGTCTCGGCCGGCACGCTAACGGCGCCGTTCGGAGGCGGCAACGCGCAAGCGGGCGCCGCCGCGACGGCGCGCATCCGAGCATGGCGAGTGTGGCTTCGGCGCTGGCGCCGATGGCGCAGGCCCGCGCGCCGTCAGCCGCCCGCCGCGCGGAGCGTCTCGGACCGCGCGATGACCGCCTCGGCGTTCTTGAGCGTCGGGATCTCCACGAGATGGCCGTCGAGCGACGCCCGCGCTTCGCCCTTGGCGCGGGCCTCCGCCGCCGCCGCGACGACCCGGCGGGCGTGCGCGACCGCCTCGTCGCTCGGCGTGAAGGCGGCGTTGACGGCGGGCGCGTGGGCGGCGCGCACCAGCGACTTCGCCCGGTAGCCGAGCGCGGCGGCTTCTTCGGCGTGCGCTCGAAGGCCCTCCGCGTCCGCGAAAGTGTAGGGGCAATCGATGGAGAGGACGCCGGCGGCGACGCAGGCGGCGTGGAAATAGGCGCGGTGAAAGGCGATCTCGCCCGATGCGCGCGTCCTCGTCGCGCCGAGATCGGCGGCGAGGTCCTCGCTCGCCATCAGGCAGGCGACGACGCGCGGGCTCGCCGCGGCGATGGCGCGGGTGTCGAGAAGCGCCGCCGCGCTCTCGCAATTCGGCGCCAGGCGCGTCGAGCCGGCGGCGATCCCGTTCTTGTCCTCTTCCTCGGCGACCGCGTCCGCGAGCGCGCGCACGTCCTCCGGCCCCTGTACTTTCGGCAGCATGACGATGGCGGGCGCGCCCTTCATCGCGGCGGCGAGGTCCTCGCGCCCGTCCTCGGCGAGCGGATTGACGCGGACGGCCGGAATCACGCCGGCGCCGCGCCAGGACGCGAGCAGCGCCGGCGCCGCGTCGCGGGCGGCGGGCCGCGCCTCCTTCGGCGTGAAGTCCTCGAATTCGAGGATGACGGCGTCGGCGCCCGAGGACGCGGCGGCGTCGAGCTCGGCGCGATCGGCGCCGCCGACGAAGAGCCAGGAGCGGCAGAGTTCCAATGGACGCGTCATGGTCTCGATCTGTTCAAGCCGGTGCGAAAAGCGAAGGGCTCTGCGCTATTGCCGCGGCGGCGTGAAGAGGAGCTTCACATAGGATCTCAGCAGCATCAGCTGCTGCGAGGTCACGAGCGGCTCGGAGACCGCGCGCGCGAGAATGATGCCGCCTTCGATCACCGCCGTCACCATATCGGCGAGATGATCGAGCTCGACCGGATCGCGCGGCGGATAGAGCTCGGCGATCTCTTCGAAAAGCGCGCGGAAGCGCTCCCGCCATCCGAGAACCGCCTGCCGGTTGACCTCGCGCACGTCGCGATCGAAGAGACGGTCCTGATAGACGGCCGTGGCGACGACGCATCCGGGATGGCCGGCCGGCAGATCCTCGATGAGCTCGGCCAAGAGCTTGAGGGCGATCAGCATCGCCTGCAGCGGATCTTCGCTCAGCTCGCGGGCCCGCTCGAAGAGCTCGTCGAACATCCGGTTGTCGAGCTCGACATACCGCTCGATCAGCGCCCGGGCCAAGGCGTTCTTGTCGCGGAAATGGTAGAAGAAGCCGCTCTTGGTGATCTCGACGCCGGCGACGATTTCCTCGATCGACGTCGCGTCGAAGCCCTTGGTCAGCACCGAGTCTTGGGCGACGTCGAGGATCCGTTCTCGCGTGTCTTTCGCGCGCGCCATCGGGTTCGCCTCCAAAACCAAACCGCCGGTACAGCACTCACGGTGCAGCTTCGGCCGCGCCGCTCTGGGCGCTTCGCTGTCCGAGCTGCTCAACGCCCTGATCCGTCGCCAGAAAAACGCGGAAGGCTGAGCGTACCACGAGTCGTCTAGCCCCGCCAGCGGTCGCCGAAGCAGATGAGCGGCGTTCACGCGAAGCAAAAGGGAGCTGAACAGTGACGGCGATCGAAAGGCTCATGCAGGCCGAGCGGCCGTTCTTGACCGACGGCGGCTTCGAGACGTGGCTCTTCTTCCATGAAGGCCTGGAGGCGCCCGAGTTCGCCGCGATCGCGCTCATGGACGAGCCGGCCGCCCGCGTAGCGATGCGCGCCTATTTCGAGCGCTTCCTCGGCCAGGCCGAAGCGGCTGGCGTCGGCTACGTGCTCGACACCAACACCTGGCGCGGTTGCGTCAGCTGGGCGCCTAAACTCGGGCGGACGCGCAGCGATCTTCTGCGCCTCAGCGCCGACGCGGCCGCCTTCGCTCGGGAGCTCCGCGACGCCTGGCGCGGTCGCGTCGATCCGATCATCGTGAACGGCGTGATCGGACCGGCCGGCGACGGTTATTCGGCCAGCGATCTGCCGAACGCCGGCGCGGCGCGCGCGGCCCATTGGCAGCAGGTCCGGACTCTGGCGCGGAGCGGCGTCGACATGATCTCGGCGATCACGATGACGGGCTCGATCGAGGCCGCCGGCGTCGCCCAGGCGGCCACGGATCACGGTCTGCCGGTCGCGCTCTCCTTCACGCTCGAGACGGACGCGCGGCTGCCCTCGGGCGAGACGCTCGGCGGCGCGATCGCGGCGACGGACGCGCTCACGGGCGGCGCGCCGCTCTACTATATGATCAACTGCGCGCATCCGACCCATTTCCGCGATGCGCTGAAGTCGGGCGAGCGTTGGATCGAGCGGATCGGCGGCGTGCGGGCCAACGCGTCGCGTCTCAGCCACGCCGAGCTCGACGCCGCCGAGGCGCTCGATGAGGGCGACCCGGAGGAGTTCGGCGCGCTCCATCTCGAGCTGGCCGCGCTCTTGCCGAACTTGCGCGTCGTCGGCGGGTGCTGCGGCACGGATCATCGCCATGTCGGCTGCGTGTCGCGTCATCTTCACCATCATGCCGAGGCGGCGTGATCCGAAGCTGAGCGGCGTCTCCGGCGCCGCTCCTCCGCCCTACGCGGCGCTCGGCTTCACGTTCTGATTGGAGCGGAGCCGGTTCGCCGGATCGAACCGCGCCTTCGCCTGCGCCAGCCGCTCGTAATTCGCGGCGTAGGCGTCCTTCTCGCGTCCGGACGGCTCGGCGATGAAGTTCACATAGGCGCCGAGCGGACGATGCTCGGAGAGCGGCTCGAACGACGTCTTGATCCAGTCGAGGCAACGCCCGTCGTCGGCCGGATCCGTCCAGCGCGCGCCGGGCGTGACGATGAAGTTCGCGCCGCGATGCGGATAGGCGGTGGCGTCCGGCGCGACGTCGGCGATCGCGCCGCCGAGCTGGCAGATCAGGATCTCGCTCGCCGGCGTCGGCATCGTGGCCGCGCGGTCGACCAGCAGGTCGATGACCGTGTCGGAAAGCGCGGCGAAGTTGAACGCCTTCCAGTAGTTGCGCGGGCCCTTCTCGTAGACGCCGTCGAGCCGGCTTTGCGCCTCGACGTATTCGGTGACGCCGACCGCGTCCGCGATCGGCGCGCCGGCCTCGCGCAACGGCTTGAGGACGCGCGCGCCTTCTTCCGGATCGCCGGCGTAGAACTGCAGCAGGTTGAGCGCCTTCTCGCCGTGGAGCCGCGCGTCGATGAAGGGCAAGGGCGGCGCGGTCATCAGATTCGCCCAGACGCAGGCCTCGCGCGGCGCGTCCGCAGAGAAGTCGCGCCAGCGCCGGAGCGCGGCGCCGGCGTCCTCGAGGCGGAAGAACGTCGGCCCGAAAAGGACGTCGCGCCGCTGCGGATGGAGCCGGAACGCGAACCGGACGGCGACGCCGAAATTGCCGCCGCCGCCGCGGAGCGCCCAGAAGAGATCCGGATTCTCGGCGTCGCTCGCCGTGACCAGGTTTCCGTCCGGCGTCACGAGATCGACCGACAGGAGATTGTCGGCGGCGAGCCCGTGAAGCCGCGCCAGCCAGCCGAAGCCGCCGCCGAGCGTCAGTCCGGCGACGCCGGTGGTCGAGACGACGCCGCCCGGCGCGGCGAGACCGAAGGCTTGCGCTTCGTGGTCGAGATCGCCGAGCGTCGCGCCGCCTTCGACGACCGCGATCCGGCGCTCCGGATCGACATGCGCGGCGCGCATGGCGGAGAGATCGATCATCAGCGCGCCGTCGGCGACGGCGGAGCCGGCGATGTTGTGGCCGCCGCCGCGGATCGAGACCGCCAAGCCCTTCTCCGCGGCGAAGCGCGTGGCGGCGATCACGTCGGCGACGCCGCTGCAGCTTGCGATCGCCGCCGGTCGTCGGTCGACCAAGCCGTTCCAGACCGCGCGGGCGGCGTCGTAATCGGGCGCGTCCGGCGTGATCAGCGCGCCGCGGAGTTGCGCGGCGAGCGGTGCGAGTTCCGGCGTCATGGGCGTTCCTTTCCTGTCGCCTTCGGGTCGCCGGAAAACTCGCCCTCTCCGCGGGTGAAAGAAACTCAGTAATCCGGAGCGCTACGGAATCCGGAGTTGCCGCCGCGTTCCGCGCCGCGCAGTCTGGAAGTCGGCTCCGTCGCGGAGCGCTGTCGGCAACGTCGCGCCGATGATTCCGCCCTCGTCCCGGATCGCCGCCCGCAGCGGCGTCCGGGACGAGGGCGGAGGGCGGCGTGCGGAGAATGGCCGGCCCTGAGCGCGCGTCGGCAGCGCCTCGAAGGAGGCGGTTTCGAAGAGGAGAAGGACATGGCGCGCGGATACGGACAATACTGCCCTTTGGCGCTGGCGGCGGAGCTGCTCTGCGAGCGCTGGACGCTGCTCGTGATCAGCCGCGTCATCGACGGATGCCGGCGCTTCAACGACATCCAACGCGGCGTGCCGAAGATCTCGGCGACGATGCTCTCGCAGCGGCTCGCTCAGCTCGAGCACGCCGGCCTCATCTATCGCGAGCCGACCGAGGACGGCCGCGGCCATGAATATCGGCTGACCGAGGCCGGCGCCGAGCTCGATCCGATCATCATGGATCTCGCCGCCTGGGGCCAGCGCTGGAGCCGCGATCTCGTCGACGAGGATCTCGATCCGGCCTTTCTCGCCTGGAGCATGCACACGCGCATGAACAGCGAGGCGATGCCGGCCGGCCGCACCGTCATCGAGTTCTTCTTCACCGGGACCAACGTCTCCGTCCGGCGGTTCTGGCTCGTCCACGAGAACGGCGCCACCGACATGTGCCTCAAGCATCCGGGCTACGACGTCGACCTCGCCGTGTCGTCGGATCTCAGGCTCTTCGTCGAGACCTGGCGCGGCTTTCGCGCGCTCCGCGAGGAGATCCGCCGCGGCGCGATCCGCTTGGACGGTCCCGCGGAGCATCGCCGGGCGTTTCCGGACTGGCTGCTGATGAGCGCGCTCTCGCCCTTTCCGCGGCGCCGGGACGGACGCGAGAAGCGCCTCAAGGACGCGCGCGCCGCGGCGGAGAGCGCGGCCTGAGGTCGATGCGCTTCGCGCCGCGGATGGCGGGCGCGATTCGGCTTGACAGCAATCGAATGAACGTTCAGTAAATTTATGAGGACGGCGAAGCGGCGAGGAGCGGAACCATGGCGCGCAAACCCGGATCGAGCGGCGAGGAGACCTCGGCGGCGGTGCGCGCGGCGGCTCTGGAGCTCTTCGCCGAGCAGGGTTACGCGGCGGCGTCGATGCGCCAGCTCGCCGATCGCGTCAGCATCCGCGCCAGCGCGCTCTACCATTACTGGCCGACCAAGCAGCATCTGCTCGTCGATCTGCTCGACCGTCACATGTCGGAGCTGCTCGCCGCCTGGGACGCGGTCGAGGAGACGCTCGGGCCCAATCCGGTCGAGCGCCTGGAGGCCTTCGCGCGCTTCCATATCCGCTATCATCTCGACCGGCCGAACGAGGTCTTTCTCTCCTACATGGAGCTCAGAAGCCTCGAGCCGGACAATTTCGAGCGCATCAGCGCCCAGCGCCGGCGCTATGAGCGAATCCTGACCATGATCATCGCGCGCGGCGTGCAGGCGCGGGTGATGCGCGCGCCGGAGCCGCATGTTGCGGCGATGGCGATCATCGCCATGCTGACCGGCGTCAACACCTGGTATCGCGACGGCGGGCGGCTCACGCGCGACGAGGTCGAGGATCTTTACGCCGACATGGCGAAGGCCGCGGCCGGCGCGGCCGGCGCCATCGCCAAGCTCGGCGTCGCCTAGGGACAAAATCGGCGCGGTCGCGGCGCGCAAGACCGGGCAGCAGGACTGGAGGTTCCGAAGTGTTTGATCGCACGATGAATTTCGGACTCGGCGACGAGATCGACGCGCTCCGCGAGACGGTTCGGCGCTGGGCGCAGGACAAGCTCGCGCCGCGGGCGGCGGAGATCGACCGCACGGACGAGACGCCGGTCGATCTTTGGCCGGAGATGGGCGCGCTCGGGCTGCTCGGCGCCACCGCCGATCCCGACTATGGCGGCTCCGGCCTCGGCTATCTCGCGCATACCGTGATCATGGAGGAGGTGAGCCGCGCGAGCGGGTCGATCGGCCTCTCCTACGGCGCGCATTCCAATCTCTGCGTCAACCAGATCAACCGGCACGGCGCGCCGGAGCAGAAGGCGAAATACCTGCCGAAGCTCTGCTCCGGCGAGCATATCGGCGCGCTCGCGATGTCCGAGACGGGCGCGGGCTCCGACGTCGTCTCGATGAAGCTCCGCGCCGAGAAGCGCAACGACCGCTTCGTCCTCAACGGC
>CAZPTD010000139.1:0-10531 GCA_964588915.1 uncultured Neomegalonema sp.
ATGACGGCGTCATCCCGGGATGACGGCGTCATCAGCGTTGCATCCACCTCAACAGGCCCTGCTCTAGCGGAGACCGACAAGCGGGCGGAAGCGCAAGCGTTCCACCGAGGTGGTCGCAAGGCGACCGCCCCGGGCGTGTTGCGTTTCGGCGGATTGGCTGGACCGGCCGGGCGCAGCGCGTGGCGCCGCTTTGCTCGACGCGCTGCGGAGAGCAGCATGAAAACCAAGCTCCACGCCAACGCCACGACCACCCCGAAGACCCGCGCCTTGATCCAGGCCAGCGCCGCGCCGGAGCGTTCTCGCCTCGATCGAGCGCGACACGAACGTCGCGCGCCTTCACAGCGCCGCCCTCCGCAAGCGCAGCGCGTTGGCGATGACCGAAACCGAGGAGAGGCTCATTGCGACGGCGGCGATCTCTACGTTCAATGCCCGCGTTCGCCGCGCGCGATGGCGATGTGATGCGGCCGATGATGATCGCCCGTCGCCATAAGCCCGAAGAAGCCGAGCGCTCGGATCCGCGAGACGTCCGCGCCGGTCGGATCCTCGACCGTCCAGACGAACGCGTCGTCGTCGAACGCAACGTCGGTCGACCAACCGGTTTCGGCCGAAAGAACCGGCCCATGCGCCGGAACCATCCGCAACGCGGCCTCGCCGGCGCGGCCGTCGAGCGATACGCGCATGCGCAGACCGTTGGGCTCCTCCGTCGTCTCGACCTCGGCGCGCAGCATGAGTTCGCTCATATCGACGAGATGCGCGCGCAACGCGTCGATGTCGACGCGGCTCCACTCCGTTTCGGGATCGGACGACAGGATCGCCACGATCTCGGCGACCGCGGCGAAAGCCGCCTCGCCGGTCTCGGTCGGCCCTGGCGCTTCGCGGGCGGATGTCGGGTCGGCGTGAAGACGATGCGAGCGACCGTCATGCTGCGCGCGACCGACGCTCGCCGACGACGCCACCAGGATCGTCGCCGATAGAAGAGCGATTGCGGATCTCATGGGCTTCTCCTTCGCCAATGGCGGGCGGCCGAAATAGCGTCGCGTCGCGCCATTCGATATGATCGCGATCATGTCTGCGATTGAACTCTTCGAAGCGCTGGAGCGCGCCTGCGCGCCGGTCGCGTCCAAAACGATCGCGCTCGAGGCCGGCGAGACGCTCTTTCGCCAAGGGACGCCGACGCCGGGCCTCCTCTTGGTCAGGCGCGGCCGGATCGCGCTCATGCGGTGGACGCGGGCAGGCGGCGCCGTCCGCATCCACGCCGCAGAAGCGAACGAGACCTTCGCGGAAGCCGCGCTGCTCGCCGAAGCCTGCCATTGCGACGCCGTCGCCGAAGCGCCGTCGGAGCTCGCCCTGCTGCCGCGCCGGAGCGTTCTCGCCGCCATCGAGCGCGACACAAACGTCGCGCAACGCCTGATGATCCATCTCGCGACCTCGTTGACGCAGGCGCGACGCCTCCTCGAACTCCGCGCGACGGCGCCGCTGACCGAGGCCGCCGCAGCCCGGCTCGCCGATCTCGCCGACGAGAAAGGAGACGTGCCGACGGATACGCGCATGATCTCGATCGCAGCGGATCTCGGCGTCACGCCGCCGGCGCTCTACCGCGCGCTCGCCGCGCTCGAGAAGGCGGGCCGCATCAGCCGACCGTCGCGCGGTCGCGTGCGTCTCTCTAGGCGTGGGCCGTCATGAGGATCATTGCGCCGCCTTGTCCTGCGCCGTCGCCGCCGCCTGCGCCTCCCGCGCCGCCTCCGGCCATTGCGACTTGATCCAGGCGAGGACGTCGCGAATCTCCGCATCGGAATAGGCGTCTGCGAAGCCCGGCATTCTGCTCTCGTAGTCGCCGCCGACCACGGCGGCCGCGCCGTATTTCGTGATGTCGAAGAGCACGCGGTCCGGGTGATGCCAGGTGTGGCCGGTGACGTCGTGCGGCGGCGCCGGCAGAAGGCCGTCCGGTCCGCGCTCGCGCCAATTCGGCTCGCCCTCTAGGCTGACGCCGTGACAGGACGCGCACGCCTCTGCATAGATCGCCTCGCCGCGCGCGAGATCGGGCGTGTACGAGGCGTCGGTCTCGACCGTGCCGGCCTCCTCTCGCGCCAAGACCACGACGAGAGCGCCCGCTCCGGCGCCGAGCGCGGCGAGCGCGGCGATCGCCCGCGCCTTCACAGCGCCGCCCTCCGCAAGCGCAGCGCGTTGGCGATGACCGAAACCGAGGAGAGGCTCATCGCGACGGCGGCGATCATCGGCGAGAGGAGCAGGCCGAAGATCGGGTAGAGCGCGCCCGCCGCGATCGGCACGCCGGCGGCGTTGTAGACGAAGGCGAAAAAGAGGTTCTGCCGGATGTTGCGCATCGTCGCCTGCGCCAGGCGCCGCGCCCGGACGACGCCGCGAAGATCGCCTTTGACCAACGTCACGCCGGCGCTCTCGATGGCGACGTCCGCGCCCGCGCCCATCGCGATCCCGACATCGGCGGCGGCCAGAGCCGGCGCGTCGTTGACGCCGGCGCCGGCCATGGCGACGCTGAGCCCCTGGCCGCGCAGCTCTTGGACGAGCGCCGCCTTGTCCTCCGGCGAGACCTCGGCCCGCGCCTCGTCGATCCCGAGCCGGCGCGCAACCGCCTCCGCGGCGCGGCGGCTGTCGCCCGTGGCCATAACGATCCGAAATCCGGCGGCCCGCAGATCGGCGATCGCGGCCGGCGTCGTCTCCTTGATGCGGTCGGCCGCGGCGACAAGGCCGATCAGCGCGCCGTCCGCGGCGAGATAGAGGGCCGTCTTGCCGTCGCTCTGCAACTCGGCCGCCAGCGCCTCCGCCTCCGCCGTCGCGACGCCGAGATCGTTCATGAGCGCGGCGTTGCCGAGCGCAACCTCGTCCCCGTCGACGACGCCGCGCACGCCCTTGCCCGGAACCGCCTCGAACTCGGCCGCAGTAAGACGCGGCGCGCCCTCCTCTTCCGCGCCGCGCAAGATCGCCTCGGCGAGCGGATGCTCGGAGCCGCGCTCGAGCGCCGCCGCCAGCGCCAGCGCGCGTTCTCGCGAGACGCCTCCGAACGGCGCGACGTCGGTCAGGCTCGGCCGGCCCTCGGTCAGCGTGCCGGTCTTGTCGAGGATGAGCGCGTCGACGGTCGCGAGGCGTTCGAGCGCCTCGGCGTCGCGGATGAGCACGCCCGCCTGCGCGCCGCGGCCGGTCGCGACCATGATCGACATCGGCGTCGCCAGACCGAGCGCACAGGGACAGGCGATGATGAGCACGCTCACGGCGGCGACGAGCGCATGCCCGAGCGCCGGCGCCGGGCCGAAGACGAGCCAGCCGAGAAACGCGAGAACGGCGGCGACGATCACCGACGGCACGAACCAGCTCGCGACCTTGTCGGCGAGCGCCTGGATCGGCGCGCGCGAGCGCTGCGCGGCGGCGACGAGCGCGACGATCCGCGAGAGCATGGTGTCGGCGCCCACCGCCTCGGCGCGCATCACGAATGAGCCCGATTTGTTGAGCGCGCCGCCGGTGACGGCGTCGCCCGCGCCCTTCTCGACCGGAACCGGCTCGCCGGTGACCATGCTCTCGTCCACAGACGAGCGCCCGTCGACGAGGACGCCGTCGACCGGAACCGCCTCGCCCGGCCGCACGCGCAAGCGGTCGCCTTCGCGCACCGCGTCGAGCGGGACGTCCTCTTCCTCGCCGGTCTCGGAGAGGCGGCGCGCGGTCTTCGGCGCGAGGTCCATCAGCGCGCGGATCGCGTCGCCGGTGCGGTCGCGGGCGCGGAGCTCGAGCACTTGGCCGACGAGCACCAGGATCAGGATGACGGACGCCGCTTCGAAATAGAGCGGCGGTCCGTGCGCGCCTCGGAGGCTCTCGGGAAAGACGCCTGGCAGGAGAAGCGAGACCAGGCTGTAGCCGTAGGCCGCGCCGACGCCGACCGCGATCAGCGTCCACATGTTGAGATTGCCCGTGACGATCGACGACCAGCCGCGCTTGAAGAGCGGCGCCGCGATCCAGATCACCGGCGTCGCCAGCAGGAATTGCAGCCAGCGAACGGTCTCGCCGCCGAGCCATGCGTCCCAGGGCAGGCCGAGCATGCCGCCCATCTCGAGGAGGAAGACGGCGAAGGCGAGCGGCGCGCCGATGACGAGCCGACGCCGGAAATCGACGAGCTCGGGATTGGGGCCGGCGTCCCGCTGCGGCGTCATCGGCTCCAGCGCCATGCCGCAGATCGGGCAGTCGTCCGGCCGATCGCGGACGATCTCGGGATGCATCGGGCAAGTGTGGAGCGCTCCCTCGGACGCCGGCTCCGGCGCCGGGCGGCCTTCGAGAAAGCGCTCGGGATCGGCCGCGAACCTCTCGCGGCAGCGCGCGGAGCAGAAATAGAAATCGGCGCCGGCGCGTCGCGACGAGAACCGCGTCGCGGCGGGATCGACGGTCATGCCGCAGACCGGATCTCGGATCACGGCTTCGCGAGCGTCGGCGTCGTCCAGTTTGAGCATCGTCTCCATGCGGCGTAGATACGGCTTCCAGCAACTGGAGGGTCAAGAGGCGCCGCGCGCAGACGCGCCGAGCCGGAGAGCGCGCCTTGACCATGCAGCGGCTGGAAGCGGCATCAAGACGCCTGGAGGTGACGGGATGAACATCGGCGACGCCGCGGCGGCCAGCGGACTGCCGGCGAAGACGATCCGATATTACGAGGATATCGGGCTCGTGCGGCCGGCGCGCGGCGCCAACGGCTATCGCGACTTCAGCGAGACCGACGCGAGAAAGCTCGCCTTTCTCGGCCGCGCGCGCTCGCTCGGCTTCTCGATCGGCGACTGCCGGACGCTGCTCTCGCTCTACGAGGACCGCAGCCGCGCCAGCGCCGACGTCAAGCGGGTCGCGCAGGAGCATCTCGCACGGATCTCGCGCAAGATCGCCGAGCTCGAGGCGATCCGCGGCGCGCTGGAGGGCCTGATGGCGCAGTGCCATGGCGACGCGCGGCCGGACTGCCCGATCCTGGAAGGTCTGGCGGACGACGACGGAACGGAAGCGCAGAAGGAGCTCGACCGATGAAGGGCCTCGTGAAAACGGCGATCGCGGCCTGCGTCGCGCACGGCGCGCCCGGCGCGCCGCCGCCCAATCCGGTCCCGGCGCTCGGCGATCTCGGCGCCGCCCGGCGCGCGGCGCTCCTGATGGAGGGCGGCGCCATGGGCGGCATCCGCGGCGCGATGACGGACGGCCGGCGGGTCGGCTTTCGAGAGACGGCCGCCGCCGGCAAGGTCCGGGCGATGAACGGGATCGCGGACATGCCCGACGCGCCTTTGCCGGCCGCCGAGCGCGGCGAGACCGTTCGGTTGAAGTTGATCAACGACACCGCCTGGGCCCGCGCGATGCGCCTTCACGGCCATCATTTCCGCAAAATTGCCGCGGACGGTGCCCTCGGTCCGCTGCGCGACACATCGCTCATGGAGGCCGCCGAGACGGCCGAGATCGCCTTCGTCGCCGCCAATTCCGGCGATCGGCTCCTGCATTGCCAAATGCTCGAGCCTTCGGCCGGCGGAATGACGACGTGGCTCCGAGTCGCTTAGCGACGGGAACGGGAGGGAAGAAACTGTGATGCGCCGTCGCTCATTCGTCGTCGCCGGACTTCTCGCGCCGCTCTTCGCATGCAGCGCGTTCGCAGACTCATTCCGCATCGACGTCCTCAAATCGCCGACCTGCGGCTGCTGCGCCGCCTGGGGCGATCACCTGCGCGCCGCCGGTTTCGACGTCGCGGCGAGCGACGTCTCATCTGACGCGCTCTGGGAATTCAAGGCGCGTCTCGGCGTCCCTGAAGAGCTGAGCTCCCGCCATACCGCGCGGCTCGGACGCTGCTTCGTCGAAGGCCGCGCGCCGGCCGGCGACATCGAACGCATGATCGCCGGGCAGCCGGACGGGCTCGGCCTGACGGTTCCCGGCATGCCGATCGGCCGGCCCGGCATGGAGATGGGCGATGAGAAAGAACCTTTCGAGACGCTCCTCGTTCTTCGATCGGGCGAGGCGCAGGTGTTTCAGGCCCATGGCTGAGCGCGGCGGAGCCGGCGCCGGTCGGGACGGACGGCCGATATCGGCGTCGCGCGCGCGCGGCGACGGCCGGCGCGTCCGACCCGCATCGGACGTCTCGATGACAAACTGGAGCTGCGTCGCCTCATCCGTGTGAGCCGCGCGATATTGGAGACTGACCTGATGAAATCACTCGTCTTGGCGACGGCGCTCGTGGCGTTCGCCTCGCCCCTGGCCAACGCTCAAGCCTTCGACGCCGATGAAGAAACGCGGATCCGCGAACTGGTGATCGAAACGCTTCTGGAAAATCCGGAGATCCTGCTCGAGGTCTCCGACCGGCTCCAGGAGAAGCAGTTCGAAGAAGAGCAGGCGCGCGCCCGTGAAGCGATTCCGGCCGTGCGCGACGAGCTCTTCGCCGATCCCAACGCGCCGGTCGTCGGCAATCCGGAAGGCGACGTCACCATTGTCGAGTTCATGGATTACAATTGCGGGTTCTGTAAGCAGGCGAACCCGGAAGTCGCGGCGCTGCTCGAGCAAGACGCCAATGTGCGCGTCGTCTATCGCGAATGGCCCATTCTCGGCGACGATTCGGTGGCGGCCGCCCGGCTCGCCCTCGCGGCGCGCGAGCAGGACGCCTACGAAGCGATGCACCGGGCGTTGATGGCCGAGCCGCAGGTCGATGAAGAGATCGCGCTTCTTATCGCCCAGGATCTCGGCCTCGATGTCGAGAAGCTGCAACGCGACGCCGCTTCGCTGAAGGTCGAAGCGCATCTGCTGCAATCGAGGGCGCTGGCGGACGCGATCGGCGTGTCTGGAACGCCGGCGTTCGTGATCGGCGATCAGTATATCGGCGGCGCGGCCACGACCGACGAGCTCGCCGCGGCGGTTCGGGCGGCGCGGGAAGCGCCGGGCGAATAGGCGGTTCGTCCTTGCGGGCGCGGCCGACGACGCGCGGCGCGCCCGTCGCGCGACGCGTTCGAGAGGCTCCAGTATGACGAAGGTCTATCTTGCCGGACCGATGGTTTTCTATCCGGATCCGGACGCGGTCTTCGCGGAGATGAAGGCGATCATGGCCGCGTTCGACCTCGTCGGCGTCGCGCCTCTGGACAACCAGGTCGGGCTCGAGGACGCGCAATCCGGCCCGGAGCTGGCGCGGTCGATCTATCGCGCCGACGCGGAGCTGATGCTCGGCGTCGACGCGGCGATCTTCAATATCGATCCCTTCCGCCGCGGGACCGAGATGGACGCCGGCACGGCGTTCGAGGTCGGCTTCTGCGCCGCCCGCCGGTTGCCGATGACCGGCTGGACCGTCGACGGCCGGCCCTATCCGGACAAGGTGAAACATTTCTTCAGCGAGACCTTCGGCCTCTCCGTGTCGGCCGCGGCGGCGACCGGATCGGGCGCGACCTCGGGCGCGGCGCGCGATCCGGACGGGATGCTCGTGCATTCGGAGGGCATGCGGCAGAATCTGATGATCGAGATGGCGATCGAGTCGCTCGGCGGCGCGGTCGTCGCCGATCCGGACTGGCGGAAGGCGTTTCGCGGGGCGGCGCGCCGGCTTCGGCGGCTCCTCGACGAGGCGGTCCGACAAGAGACTGAACCGCCTGACGACAACTCGCGGAATTGATAGAATGGCAGCTTCTACGGCGCGCGATCGCCGGGCGGCGGCTTTTCGGCGGGCGGCGCGCCCGTTCCCGGATCGGGCGGCCCGAACTGCTTCCTCGAATGCGCGACGACCGACATGCGCACTGAAATCGCGGTCTCTGCGCGCCGTGACGTCACAGAACCGCTCGGGTCCGTCTGCGAGCGCTGCGAATCGCGCGGCGAAGAATGCCGGATCAAAGGCCATGCGCCGGATCGCGGTCTGCCCGTCGCGCGCTGCCGGCCCGCCGGCGAGAGCGAACTCGAGCTCGTCGATCTGCTCTGCTACGACCTGACGGCAGGCGCGGCCGCCCGTCAGCTCTGCGCGCGGCTTCCGCCGCGAGCCGTGTCGCGCGAGACGGTCTGCGCGCCCGAGGGCGTCAGCCCGAGATCGGTCCCTTTCGAGGTGGAGGAGCGGCGCCGAGAGGCCGCGCCGACGCCCGCCCCTGCGCCGCCGCCCGGCGCGCGCGCGGCGAGACGTCGAAGCGCCTCCGATAGGCGCGGCTGAAATTCGACTGGCTGGAGAAGCCGGTCGCATAGGCGATCTCGGCGATCGGCATCCGCGTCTGGCGCAGGAGCTCGTCGCTCTTCTCGAGCCGGAGCCGCGCATAGCGCGCCATGACGCTCTCGCCGAGATCCGCCTCGAAGGCGCGCTGCAGCTGGCGCGGGCTGAGGCCGACAAGCTCGGCGAGCTGCGGAAGGCTCAGCGTGTCGGCGATGTGATCCTCCATCAGCCGCAGCGTCGCGGCGACCGACCGCCGGAGCAAGGCGCCCTCGCCGATATCCGAGGCGCGCTGCGGATCCTCGGCCGCGCGCACGCCGGTATGGATGAACCAGTCGCTGATCGCCTCGGCGAGCCTTGCGCCCTCGGCGGCGCGGATGAGCGCGTGCATCATGTCGAGCGGCGCGACGCCGCCGGCGCAGGTCGCGCGGTCGCGATCGAGGACGAAGAGCCGCCGCTCCAAGAGAAACTCGGACGAGAGCTCGCGCAGCGCCTCGAAATGCTCCCAATGCACGGTGAAGCGGCGGTTGGCCATCAGCCCGGCCCTGGCGAGGACGACCGCGCCGCCCGAGATGCCGCCGAGTGGGCCGCGGCGCGCGTCGAGGCCGCGGAGATAAGCGACGAGCCGCTCGTCCTCGATCAGCATCGGATTGCCGCCGGCGACGACGAAGAGGGTGCCGAAGTCGGCCGGCGCGTCGCGAAAGGAAAGGGTGTCGAAGGACGCGCCGCAGGACGCCCTGACCGGTCCGCCCTTCCGCGAGACGAAGACCGGCTCGTAGAGCGGCGCGCCGGCGATGAGGTTGGCGGCGCGCAGCGGCTCGATCGCCGAGGCGGCGGACATCAGCGCGAAGCCGTCCAAGAATAAAAACCCGTAGCGGCGGCTCATCATCTACCGTCGCGCCTCGTCTTGGTCAAAGAGTCCTAGGATGATAAAAATTCGACGTCTTGGGAATATCCAGACGTCAAAATCTGAGGCGTCCTAGGGCGTGTTCGAAGCGGACGAGGTCGGCGGCGATCGCGCCGAGCGGCGGCCGAGGCGCGGGGCGGCCGCAAGGCGACTGCGCGGAAGCGGCGTCGAGCGGTTCGAAAACGCTCCGGTAGCGAGAGGCAGAAGGGGATCGCCGCCATGCGGTATTCGGCGCTCAGGATCTTGCGGGAGGGGCTGACCGGCAATCGCGGTTGGAAGCCCGTGTGGCGCGAGCCGGAGCCGCAGCCGGACTACGACATCGTCGTCGTCGGCGGCGGCCATGGGCTGGCGACCGCGCACTATCTCGCCAAGGTCTACGGCGCGCGCCGCGTCGCGGTGGTCGAGAAGGGCTGGATCGGCGGCGGCAATATCGGCCGCAACACCACCATCATCCGCTCGAACTACCTTCTCGACGGCAACGAGCCGTTCTACGAGTTCTCGATGAAGCTCTGGGAAGGGCTCGAGCAGGATCTCAACTACAACGCCATGGTCTCGCAGCGCGGGATCATGAACCTCTTCCACACCGACGCCCAGCGCGACGCCTATCGCCGCCGCGGCAACGCGATGATGCTCCACGGCGCCGGCGCCGAGCTCCTCGACGAGGAGGGCGTGCGCAAGGAGGCGCCGTTCCTCAATTTCGACAACGCCCGCTTCCCGATCATGGGCGCGCTCGCGCAGCGCCGCGGCGGCACCGTGCGCCACGACGCGGTGGCCTGGGGCTACGCCCGCGCCGCCGACGGAAGAGGCGTCGACATCCTGCAGAATTGCGAGGTGACGGGCTTCCGGATCGAGAGCGGCCGCGTCCGAGGCGTCGAGACGACGCGGGGCTATATCGGCGCCGAGAAGGTCGGCGTCGCCGTCGCCGGCAATTCGAGCCGCGTGATGGCGATGGCGGGGCTGCGCCTGCCGATCGAGAGCCACGCGCTCCAGGCCTTCGTCTCGGAGGGCCTGAAGCCGATCCTGCCGGGCGTGATCACCTTCGGCGCCGGCCATTTCTATGTCAGCCAATCCGACAAGGGCGGGCTGGTCTTCGGCGGGGACATCGACGGCTACAACTCCTACGCCCAGCGCGGCAACCTGCCGGTGGTCGAGGACGTCTGCGAGGGCGGCGTCGCGCTGATGCCGATGATCGGCCGCGCGCGGCTTGTCCGGATGTGGGGCGGGCTCATGGACATGTCGATGGACGGCTCGCCCTATATCGACAAGACGCCGGTCGACGGCCTCTATTTCAACGGCGGCTGGTGCTATGGCGGCTTCAAGGCGACGCCGGCCTCCGGCTATTGCTTCGCCCATCTCCTCGCCACCGGCGAGCCCCATCCCGTGGCGACCGCCTTCCGGCTCGACCGCTCCCGCTCGGGCGCGATGATCGACGAGAAGGGCGTCGGCGCCCAGCCGAGCCTGCATAGAGGCGCGCAAGCTGCTCCCGC
>CAZPTD010000140.1:0-10522 GCA_964588915.1 uncultured Neomegalonema sp.
GGGTCGCCTGCGACGGCGCGGGCCCGCTCGCCCTGGCGGCGGTGTGCCGGATCGCCGCCGGCGGCGCGTCCGCACGCGCGCTCGCCGCGCCGCCGGGCCTCGGAGAGCTCGCCGCGCTCGTCGCCTGCGGGTCCGAGCCGCCGCCGCCCGCCGCGCTCTTCCGCGAACCTGCCGCCGTCCCGCCGCTCGGCGACGCGGCGGCGCCGCGCGCGCTCGGCGCGCTCTATTTCGGGACCGAGGCGCATGCCGGCCTCATCGCGCTCGGCGCCGCCTATCAGCGCGGCGCTCTGCCGGTCGGCGGCGAGGCGCTCGAGGACGCGATCGGCGCGGAATGCCGCGCGACACGGACGCGGGCCGAGGCCGCCTTCGATCTCGGCCGCGCCTCGGCCGGGCCGGGCGGCGTTCCGGGCGCGCTCGCGGCGGAGGCGCGGCCCGAGAAGCCGCTCGAGGATCTGATCGCGGCCCGCGCCGCTTCGCTCGCCGCCTATCAGGACGCGGCCTGGGCCGCGCGCTACAGCGACGGCGTCGCCAGCGCCGCGCGGGCGGAGAAGATCGTCGCGCCCGAGAGCGACGCGCTCGCCCGCGCCGTCGCCGAAGGCCTCGCTCAGCTCATGTCCTATCGCGACCTCTACGAGACGGCGCGGCTCGTGGCCGAGACGACCGAGGCGGCGGCCGAGCAGGCGTTCGAGACGTTCGACGGCGATCCCGCGCGGCCTGTGATCTATCTGCGCTCCGCGCTCCTCGCCGGCCGCGACGACCAGGGCGCGCCGCGCAAATACGGCTTCGGCCCGTGGATCCTGCCGGTCATGCGGCTCGTGAAGCGCGGCCGCGTCTTGCGCGGCGGCGCGTTCGATCCGGCGGGCTGGAGCCGGCTGCGCGGCCGCGAGCGCGGGCTGATCGCGCAATACGAAGCGGATCTGATCGCGATCGGCCGCGGCCTCAGCCCGGAGCGTCTGCCGATCGCCGTCGAACTCGCGCGCCTGCCGCTCGAGATCCGCGGCTTCGGCCCGGTGAAGGAGCGCTCGATCGCCGTCGCCGAGATCCGCCGCAAGCAGATCTGGACGGCCTTCCACGCCGCGCCGGGGCTCGGCTCGAACGCGCGATCCGCGCGATGAAGGGCTGATTAAGCTTGTTCGCCTACCCTTCGTCCGATCGATCGGCGAAGGCGAAAGGGCGAAGAGATGGCGAAGACGAGACGCGGCAAGACGCCGAACCCGGCGCTCCAGGCCCGACGCGAGGAGCGCGCCAAGGCGGAGCGCGCGCGGCTGCTCGTCTCGCTCCACGACGCCTACGACAAGGCGCGCGCCGCCGAGGATTGGCCGGCGGCGCTCGCCGCCATCCAGCGCCTCCGCGCGGAGCTGCCGCACCGGCCGGAGATCAAGCTCGCCGAGGCCAAGGTGCTCTACGATCAGTTTCAGGTCGGCGAGGAGGCCGAGCGGCTGATCCGCGAGGCGCTGGACGGTCTCGAGCGGAAGGGCGACGCCTACGAGCTTCTGGCGAGCATCCATCTCTCGCGCGGCCGGATGGACGAGGCGAAGGCCTGGGTCCTGAAGGCGCTCGACGAGGATCCGAGCTTCGGCGTCGCCAACATCCTGCTCTCCAAGATCGACAAGAAGGCCGCCGCCGAGCGGGAGCCGAAGATCCGCGCCGCGCTCGAGCGCGACGACCTCGAGCCTCTGAAGCGCGGATTTCTGAACAACGCGCTCGGGCGCATCCGCGAAGCGGAGGGCGACTACGACGACGCCTGGCGCTGCTTCGCGGCGGCCAAAGCGCTCGCGCCCTGCACGCGGATGGACATGGACACCTCCGAGGCGACCGTCCAGGAGGGCCGCGCCGTCTTCACGCCGAGCTTCTTCGCCGAGCGTCGCCGCTGGGGCTCCTCGGACGAGCGCATGGTGTTCGTCGTCGGCCTGCCGCGGTCCGGCACGACCCTGATCGAGCGCATCCTCGCCGCGCATCCCGAGGTCGCCGCCGCGGGCGAGCTCCATTTCGTCGCGCTCGAGAACCGGCGGCTCGCCCAGCGGGCCGCGGAGGTGACGCAGAAGCGCGTCGGCCGCTACGCGCATCTGCTCGACCTGACGCCGGGCGCGGCGCGCAAGGCGGCGGAGCGCTATCTCGTCGAGGCGGAGAAGGCGGCGAAGGCGCCGGACGCGACGCGGATCGTCGACAAGATGCCGTCGAACTTCGCGCATCTCGGCCTGATCGCCGTCCTGTTCCCGAAGGCCCGCGTCATCCACGTCAACCGCGAGCCGCTCGACGTCTTCCTCTCCTCCTTCAAGGAGCTCTTCCGCTTCCCGCAGCCGCACACATACGACCCGATGAGCTTCGCCCATTACGCGATTCTGCACCAGGAGATCATGGGTCATTGGCGCTCGGTGATCGGCGAGCGGATCCTCGACGTGCGCTACGAGGAGATCGTCGCGGATCTCGAGGGCGAGGGCCGGCGGATGGTCGCGCATCTCGGGCTCGACTGGCACGAGGCCTGCGCGGCGCCGCATCTCGCCGAAGGCGCCGTGTTGACGGCGAGCGCGGCGCAGGTGCGCCAACCGGTGCACAAGCGCTCGGTCGGCGGCTGGCGGCGCTACGAGAAGCAGCTCGCCGAGCTGAAATCGATCCTCGAGCGCTACGAGGCGGCGCGCGCCGCATCCGAGGCGGCCTGACCGACGCCGGCGCGACCGGCGGTCGCAGCGGGTCGAGCCGGCGCCGGGCCGCCTCGGCCCGATTTCGCCGCATATCGAACTATCTTGCGCGCCATGCGAATCTCGCCATCACCACGCGAAGGAGGTCTTGCATGTCGCGCCTTTCCCGCACCGCCGCACTCGTCGCGGCGCTCGCCGGTCTGAGCCTCGGGGCGGCGACGCCGAGCGCCGCTCAGGACGTCGTCTACAACGTGTCGATCGACACGACCTATTCGCGGCTTTCGGTCAGCCGCGCGACCGAAGACGGCGCGCTGGTCGAGATCTACGGCGCGCCGGAGGATCTTCTGCCGTCGATCCTCGACGCGCTGCGTCTGCCGGCGCGGTACGGCGACGAGGAGTTCATTCTCATCGAGCGCGATCCCACTGACGACCGCATCGACCGGCTGGTCATCGTCTTCGGCCCGGCCCCGCGCGACGACGACGCGATGTGCCTCGGCGCGCCGTTCGAGCTGACGTCGCCCGACGACTACTGGCGGCCGCGGACGGCGACGGCGGCGTTTTGCGACGGTCTGGACGCAGAGTCGATCGGAACGCTGTCGTCTTCGTCGCTTTCCGATCCGGAAAGCCGAGGCTTCGAGCGCGCGATGGCGCTTCTGCTCGGCGAGATCCTGCCGCGCCGGAATCCGAATCTGGACGCGGACGACTGCCGCCGCCTGCTGAGCCTTTGCTGAGCCGCGCCGGAGCGTCCGACGCCGCCGCGCCGACCGTTCGCGGTCGTCGCGCTCACGCCGAGGGTTCTTCGGCCGCGTCGCCGAAGAGCCAACGCGGCAGCGCTTCGATCGACGGCAGCACCGCGTCGGCCAGGGGCGCCAGCGTCGACGCCGGCGTCGGGCCGGTCAGCACCGCGATCGCGGCGCCGCAGCCGGCGGAGCGGGCGGCGGCGATGTCGAACGGGCTGTCGCCGACCATCGCCACTTCCGAGAGCGGCGCGTCGACCGCCGCGGCGAAGGCGAGGATCATGTCGGGCGCCGGTTTCGGCGTCGGCACGCTGTCATAGCCGGCGATGAAGTCGAACCGGTCGGCGACGCCGGCCGTCTCGAGCTGGCGCCGCGCCGCTTCGGCGCCGTCGTTGGTCGCGACGCCGAGCGCGAAGCCCTCGCTCTTGAGCGCGTCGAGCAGGCCGGCGAGATCGTCGGACGCCGGGGCCATCGGTCCGACGCTCTGCGCCTCGCGCGCGAGCCATTCGAGCAGATGGTCGGCGCGCCAATCCGGCAGCCACGGCGCGAGGGCCGCGACGATGTCGGTCGCCGCGCCGTGGATGACCGGCGAATTCGGGTCGTAGCGCAAGCGGCCGAGATCGAGGCCGATCGCCTCGGCGAGCCCGCGCATCCTCTCGGGTTCGCTCGCCGCGAGCTGCTCGACGACGCGCAGGCCGAACGGTCCCCAGGACTTCTGGAAGTCGAAGAGCGTGCCGTCCTTGTCGAAAACGAGCGCGCGGAGCGGTCCGCGCGCGCTGCGCGATGCGTTTGACATGGCGGCCGCCGCCCTCCCGGATCTTGCGCACCTCATACGCAAGGCCGGCGGGCGACGCACGCTGTTTCGGCGACGATCTCGGACGAACTCAGGCTCACGCGGCGAATGTCCGCAGGCCTACCGATCCGAGCGGCCCTGGCGTGCGCTCGACGGTTTGCGCTCGTCGTCATAGAGCCGCCAGATCTTGCACGCCGCGTCGAAGAGCGTGCGCTGGCGGCGCTCGACGATCGCCGGCGTCCATTCGGTCTCGCGGATGATCGAGGTGGTGATCGCGAAGGGCGTCACGCCGTCATCGGAGAAATACTCGTACTTCTTCTTGTCGAAGCTGAAGTTGGCCGACTGGTTATTGATGCGGCGCGACAGCAGCGCCAAGTTCCCGAGGCGCTCGGTCCAGAACTTCCGCTCCTTCTCGTCCGGAAAGCGCCGGAGCCATTCGCTGCCTTCTTTCGGCTTGCGCGGCAGCACGTGCTCGACCGAGATGATCGGCATCTTGTAGGTGGCGATGCCGCCGGAGAGATGCTCGTCGAGCCGCAGCAGCACCGGGATCCGGATCTGCTCCTTCTGATTGAACGATCCGGCGAGCACCATCCGGGCGATGCGCCGGTCGTAGTCGGTGAGCTCGGCCTGCTCGATGATCTCCTCGATCGACTGATCCTCGCGGATCGCCGTCACCACCTTGGCGTAGCGCGAGATCCGCACGTTCTCGTCCGCGTTCTGCAACAGGAGCCCGTAGGCGAGACGCTCGAGCGCGGTCAGAAACCGCAGAAGCTCGTCGCCCTTCGGCGCGCGGTCGACCAGGAACGAGACCGCCGGCGGCAGCCAGTCGCGGTTGCGGATGCGTCCGAGCGCGCGCAGGAGCTGATTGACGCGGTCGGACTGCTGGCCGATCTGCAGATCCGCCTTCAGGAGCTTGAGATACGCGTCGCCCTTCGGCTCGAGCTCCTCGAGGATGAACTTCTCCGGGCTCGCCGCCGGGTTCAGCCGCTCGCGGATCTCCGCGACGGTCGATTGGCGCGCCTTGCCCGGGCTGTGGATCATTCGGATGCAGCTGAAGAGCTGCGCGAAGGCCGCCTCGCCGAGGCTCGATTCGAGCCGCTCCCAGATGATGGTGAAGCGCGGCTGCCGGTCCGGGCGAATGTGGCCGAGAAGCTCCGCCTTCAGAAGATCGTTGTCTTTCAGATCCTTGCCGCGGGCGTTCAGCACCGTGAAGATCTTGTAGGCCTGCTCCTGATAGGGCGCGGAGACCTCGACCAACACGCAGCGGCGCAGCACGAACTCGGCGAGCCAGACCCGCGCGCGCGCCGAGAGCGGCCTGAGCGCCGCGCGCAGCGCCAGCGCGACGCTCAGCATGTTCGCCTGCGCGTCGTTCTCGACCGTGGTCTCCTCGGTCAGCCGCGCGGTGGCGCCTTCGGTCAGGATCTCGCGATGGAAGAAATCGAGATCGAGCGGCCGCGGCGAGACGACGCCGCCGCCGATCTGATCCGAGCGCCGTCCTTTGGCGGTCAGGAATCGGCGCAGCCGGGGCGGGCCGTCCGGATCGAGATCGCGCAGCACCGCGAGCAGGATCGCGAGCGTGGTCAGGCGCTGATGGCCGTCGACGATCTGCGCCGCGTTGTCGCCGATCTCGAGGCTGAGGACGATCGCGCCGAGAAAATAGGGCGGCGTCTCGTCGTCCGCGTCTGCGGCGTCGGTCTTGGCCGCTCGGATGTCGGTGAGCAGCGCCAGCGCCTCGTCGGCGGTCCAGGCGTAGGGCCGCTGATAGCCGGGAATCAGGAGCCGACGGTCTTCGGAGAGGACCTCGCCGACGGCCCGGGCGCCGGCATTGAGAAACTTCGGCATCGCTCGATCCGCCTTCTGCAATGCTGCGAGCGGCCTTCGAGCGATCGCGCGCCGACCTGCGCGACCGCCTGCGGCCGTCCGCTCCATTTCCGCATCGGTCCGCCCGTTCTTATTGTTGGCGCGCATGTTTCGCGTGTGGGGCTTGTCGTCGTTCTGTCATCAACCAAGTTGAATGCAAGCGCCGGCTCGCCGCTCGGGCGTCGGGCGTTCTCGGCGCCGTCGATCTGTGGCTAAGGGATGACGCGCGAAAGCGCGTTCGGAGCGATTCGGCCGGCGGCGGCCCTGCGGGCGCGCGGCGGGCGATCTATTCGGCCGGTCAGGAAGGAGGCTCGGTGGCGAGCGAGACGAGCGGCGCGCGGGTTTCCGCGCCGCGGCCGGCGACGGTCGGGCCGGCGGCCGAAGGGTCGACCCGGACGACGGGCCAACCGGCCGTCGAAGCGGCGGAGGGTCGGGCGGTCGCAGAGGCCGACGCCGAGGCGGGCGGAAGGCGGACGGCGACGCAAGAGCGGCCGCGGTCGAAATCGATCAAGCCGCTGGCGGCGCTCTGGCGGTTCCTGAGGCCGCATGCGCGGATCATGGCGCTGGCGCTCGCCGCCCTGGCGGCCGCGTCGGCGCTGACTTTGGCGATCCCGGTGGCGCTGCGCGGCGTGGTCGACAGCTTCGACAAGGAGCGCGCGGCCGAGATCGACCAGTATTTCCTGTGGCTCATTCTCGCCGCCGGCGCGCTGGCGGTGTTCACCGCGCTGCGCTTCTACGCCGTCTCGCGCCTCGGCGAGCGCGTCGTCGCCGACATCCGCAGCGCCGTCTACGGCCATGTCGTCGGCATGAGCCCGGCCTTCTTCGAGCGCATGCGCACCGGCGAGACGCTGTCGCGGCTGACGACCGACACCACCGTCATCCAGGGCGTGATCGGCAGCGCCGCCTCGGTCGCTCTGCGCAACCTCGTCATCCTCGTCGGCGGCGTCGTCCTGCTCGCGGCGACGAGCCCGGACTTGACCGGCCTGGTGCTGCTCTCGACGCCGCTGATCGTCGCGCCGATCGTTCTGCTCGGAAGGCGCGTGCGCGGGCTCTCGCGCATCGCCCAGGACCGGATCGCCGACAGCTCGGCGACCGCGGGCGAGACGCTTCAGGCGGCGCAAACGGTCCAAGCCTTCGGTTACGAGGCCGAGGCGAAGAAGCGCTTCGACGGCGACGTCGAGGCGGCCTTCGTCGCGGCGATGCGCCGGATCACGGTGCGCTCGGCGCTGACCGCGGTCGTGATCTTCATCGCCGTCGGCGCCGTCGCCGGCGTTCTCTGGGCCGGCGCGCAAAGCGTGATCGAGGATCGGATGACCGGCGGCGAGCTCGCGCAGTTCCTGCTCTACGCCGTCTTCGTCGCGAGCTCGGTCGGCGCGCTCTCGGAGGTTTGGGGCGAGCTCCAGCGCGCGGCCGGCGCGACGGAGCGGCTCTTGGAGCTGCTGGCGGCCGAGGATCCGATTCAGCCGCCGGCGCGGCCGGTCCCGCCGGCGGAGATCTCGCCCGATCGGCCGAAGCTCGGCGAGATCGTCTTCGACCGCGTCGGCTTTCGCTATCCGTCGCGGCCCGAGGCGCCCGTGCTCCACGATCTCTCGTTCCGCGTCGCGCCGGGCGAGACGGTCGCCATCGTCGGCCCGTCGGGCGCCGGCAAGTCGACCGTCTTCCAGCTGCTCCTGCGCTTCTTCGATCCCGACGCGGGCGCGGTCCGGCTCGACGGCGTCGATCTGAGAGCCATGGATCCGACGGTTTTCCGGCGGCGCTTCGCGGTCGTGCCGCAGGAGCCGGCGATCCTCGCCGCGAGCGCCGCCGACAACATCCGCTTCGGCCGGCCGGACGCGCCGATCGGCGCCGTGCGCGACGCGGCGCGGGCGGCGGCGGCGGATGATTTCATCTCGGCCATGCCGCAAGGCTACGACACCTATGTCGGCGAGCGCGGCGTGATGCTCTCGGGCGGACAGCGTCAGCGGATCGCGCTCGCGCGGGCGATTCTGCGCGACGCGTCGGCGCTCCTGCTCGACGAGGCGACCTCGGCCCTCGACGCCGAGAGCGAGCGCGCCGTCCAGAACGCCGTCGCGGCGCTTTCCGAGAACCGCACGACGCTCGTCATCGCGCATCGTCTGGCGACGGTGAAATCGGCGGACCGCATTCTCGTGCTCGATGAGGGGCGGCTGGTCGCCGACGGCGCGCATGCGGCGCTGATCGCGGAGGGCGGGCTCTATGCGCGGCTCGCGCGGCTTCAATTTTCCGACTGAGGGCCGACGAACGACGGAAAGCGCCCTTGTTTCTGGCCGAAGCGCCGCAGCGTCACCATTGCCTCGCCGTTCCGATTCGCTGCAATGTCGGCGGCGGAAAGAACAAAAAAGGACGTTTGACGGTTCGTCGCCGGGACGCGCTGAAGAGCGCCGCCAAGCATCGCGACGGAGCCGCCGCAGGGAGTAAAGACGATGCCGGACTCGGCAATGACGCAGGAGAAGCCCGTCGAGCGCATGCGCCAGGGCCGATGGCCGATGGCGACGCTCGCCGACAAGCGCGCGATCGAGGCGACGCCGTTCGAGGAGGCCTGTCCTTACGGGTCGATGACGGAGTTCATCCACGCCGCCTGCATGCAGCGCGGCGACGCGCCCGCCGTGTCTTTTCAGTTGAAGGGCGGGCCGAAGGATCCGATCTTCACCACATCCTACGCCGAGCTCTGGACGCAGGTCGTCGCCTTCGCCAACGCGCTCCATGCGCTCGGCGTCAAGCCCGGCGATCCGGTGGCGATCGCGCTGCCGAACCTGCCCGAGACCGTGGTCGCCATCCTCGGCGCCCAGGCGATCGGCGTCGCGCTGCCGATCAATCCGCTGCTCGAGCCCGAGGCGATCGGCGGCATCATCGAGGAGGCCGGCGCCTCGGTCGTCGTCACCTTGCGCTCGTTCATGAAGACGGACGTGCCGCAGAAGGTCGCCAAAGCGATCGAGAGCGCGCCCAAGGTGCGTCATGTCGTCGAGGTGGATCTCCTGCCCTATCTGCCGACGCCGCTGAAGCCGATCGCCGCCGCGTTGCGGCCGAAGCGGCCGTTTCCGGGCGCGATGGCCGTCAGCCGTTTCCGGCGGCTCCTCAAGAGCGCGCGCAGCGAACGCTTCGACTTCGAGCGCAATGTCGGGCCGGACGACATCGGCGCCTATTATCATACCGGCGGCACGACCGGCGCGCCGAAGCTGGCGATGCATTCGCATCGCTCGATGCTCGCCAACAGCTTCGTCATCAAGAGCCTGATCCTCGACGAGAGCGACGTCTCGCTGGTGGCGCTGCCGCTCTTTCACGTCTTCGCGAGCTACGTGCTGACGCTCGCGCCCTTGGGCGCCGGCGCGCATGTGGTGCTGGTGACGCCGCAGGGCTTCCGCGGCGAGGGCGTGCTCGACAATTTCTGGAAGCTGATCGAGCGGCATAAGGCGAACTTCTTCGCCGCGGTGCCGACGGCGATCTCCGCCCTCGACATCCGCCCGGTCGACGCCGACGTCTCGAGCCTGCGCTATCTCATCTCGGGCGCGGCGCCCTTGCCGACGGCCCTTTTCCGCCGCTTCGAGGAGAACACCGGCGTCACCATCCTCGAGGGCTACGGGATGACGGAGGCGACCTGCGTCACCTCCTGCAATCCGCCGGAGGGCGAGCGCAAGATCGGCTCGGTCGGCTTTCCGCTGCCTTGGACGGAGGCCGCGATCTGCGTCTTCGGCGAAGACGGCGGCATGCAACGCGTCTGCGAGCCCGGAGAGATCGGCGAGATCTGCTTTCAGGGGCCGAACATCTTCGCCGGCTACCGCGACGCCGAGCGGACGGCGGGCGTGTTCTTCACGATGGCGGGCGAAAACGAGCGCTGGATCCGCACCGGCGATCTCGGTCGGATCGACGAGGACGGCTATATCTGGATCACCGGCCGCGCGAAGGACCTCATCATCCGCGGCGGCCACAACATCGATCCGGGCTTGATCGAAGAGGCGCTGGCGGCGCATCCGGACGTCGCCTTCGTCGGCGCGATCGGCCAGCCTGACGTCTATGCCGGCGAGATGCCTTGCGCCTATGTCGAGCTGCATCCGGGCGCGAAGGCGACCGAGGCGGAGTTGCTCGCTTTCGCCTCGGAGAACGTCCATGAGCGCGCGGCGCGGCCGGCGGCGGTCAAGGTGATGGCGGAGATCCCGAAGACGACGGTCGGCAAGATCTTCAAGCCGGCGCTGCGCAAGGAGGCGATCGCGCGCGTCTTCGGCGAGGCGCTCGCCAAGGTCGGTCTCCAGGCCGAGATCGAGGTCGTCGACGATCCGGATCTCGGCATGTGCGCCGAGCTCAGTCCGATCGGCGCTTTCGACGAGGCCAAGGCGCGCGAGGCGCTCGACGGCTTCCCGCGGCCGTGGCGGATCGCCCGCTGACGCCGGCGGATCGGCCGCCGCTCAGCACCAGCGTTTCCGCTCCGAATGGTTCGAATGTGCTTTAGGCGGATGCAACGCCGATGACGCCGTCATCCC
>CAZPTD010000141.1:0-10377 GCA_964588915.1 uncultured Neomegalonema sp.
CTCGGTCGGCGACCGCGTGGTGGCCGATCAACCGCTCGTCTCGGTGGAGACCGACAAGGCGGTGGTCGAGGTTCCGGCGCCCTGGTCCGGGACGGTGACGGCGCTCCATGCGGCGGCGGGCGACATCGTCAAGATCGGCGCGCCGCTCGCGGACATCGCCGGCGCCGAGGAGAAGGGCGCGGCGGATCCGGGGGCGGTGGTCGGCGAGCTGCCGGAGGCGACGCCGAAGGCGGAGGCCGCGGCGCCGCGCGAGCAGGCCGAGAGAGCGCCGCGCGCGAAAGCGGCGCCGGCGGCGCGCAAGCGCGCGGCGGAGCTCGGCGTCGACCTCTCGGCGCTCGTCGGCGGCGGACCGGACGGCGCGATCCGGCTCGAGGACGTCGAGGCCGCGGCCGGCGGCGCTGAGCCGTGGGAGCCGCTGCGCGGCCCGCGCCGGGCGATGGCGCGCAACATGGCGCGCGCCTACGCCGAGGTCGCGATGACGACGGTCACCGAGCAGGTCGACGTCTCCGCCTGGCCGCCGGACGCCGACGTGACCATTCGGCTCGCGCGCGCCATCGTCACCGCCTGCCGCGCCGAGCCGGCGCTCAACGCCTGGTACGACGCCGAGAAGGACGCGCGGCTGCTGCATGACCGGATCGATCTCGGCGTCGCGGTCGACACCGGCGACGGGCTGTTCGCGCCGGCGCTGCGCGATGTCGGCGGGCGCGAGGACGCCGATCTGCGCGCCGGCCTCGAGGCGATGAAGCGCGATCTCGCCGCCCGCGCCGTGCCGCGCGAGGAGCTCCGCGGCCAGACGATCACGCTCTCGAATTTCGGCGCGATCGGCGGGCTGCACGCGGCGCTCGCGGTGGTGCCGCCGCAGGTCGCGATCCTCGGCGCCGGCCGGATCGCGGAGGCGCCGGTGGCGCGCGACGGCGCGCTCGCCGTCGGCCGCGTGCTGCCGCTCTCGCTCACCTTCGACCACCGCGCCGTCGCCGGCGCCGAGGCGGCCCGCTTCCTGACGGTCGCGCGCAAGACCCTGGAGAGCTTCGATGACTGATGACGCGTTCCGCTTCGCCGACGAGCTCGGACCGGCGAAGATCGTCCATGTCGCCAACGCGTCCGTCGGCCTCAAGGCCATCGTCGTCGTCGACAACGTCGCCGCCGGTCCGGCGATCGGCGGGACGCGGATGGCGCCGGATGTGAGCTTGGAGGAGTGCTTCCGCCTCGCCCGCGCGATGACGCTCAAGAACGCCGCCGCCGGGCTCGCCCATGGCGGCGCCAAGTCGGTCGTCTTCGGCGATCCGTCGATGCCGGTCGAGGCGAAGGAGCTGCTCGTGCGCGCCTTCGCGAGCGCGATCGGCGACGTGACCGACTACATTCCCGGACCGGATATGGGCACCGACGAGCGGGCGATGGCGTGGGTGCGAGACGAAATCGGCCGATCCGTCGGCCTGCCGCGCGAGCTCGGCGGCGTGCCGCTCGACGAGATCGGCGCCACCGGCTTCGGCGTCGCGGTTGCGGCCGAGGTCGCCGCGGGGTTTTGCGACGTCGCGCTCGACGGCGCTAGGGTCGTCGTCCAGGGCTTCGGCGCCGTCGGCAAGCACGCCGCGCGCTTCCTCGCAGAGCGCGGCGCGGTTCTCGTCGGCGCCTCCGACTCCCATGGCGCCACCGTCAATCCGGCCGGGCTCAACGTCGCCGAGCTCATCGCGCATAAGGCGAAAGGCGGACGCGTCGCCGACTATCCGAAGGGCGAGCCGATCCCGCGCGACGAGATCATCGCGACGCAATGCGAGATCTGGATCCCGGCGGCGCGGCCCGACGCCATCCGCGCCGACAACGTCGATCGGCTCGACTGCAAGCTGGTGCTCGAAGGCGCCAACATTCCGGCGACGCCGGCGGCGGAGGCGCGCCTCGCCGAGCGCGGGATCTTGGTCGTGCCGGACTTCATCGTCAACGCCGGCGGCGTGATCTGCGCCGCGGTCGAGTATGGCGGCGGGACCGAGGCGTCGGCGCTGGCGACGATCGAGGAGAAGCTGCGCGTCAACACCGGCGAGGCGCTGAAAGCGGCGCGCGACGACGCGGTCACGCCCCGGGAAGCGGCGATGAGACTGGCCGAGACGCGAGTGCGCCGCGCGATGGCGCTGCGCCGCTGGCGGTGATCGGCGCGGCTACTCGATCACCCGTCGCGCGATCGAGGCGCCGTCGACGACCGCCGCGGACGGATAAAGGACGACCGCCTCGCCCTCCTCGAGGCCGCCGAGAGCCTCCGCCCAGACGCCGTTGTTGCGCCCGATCTCGATCGGCCGCAAGGCCGCCGTCCCGCCCTCGTCGACGAACGCCGCCCAGCCGTCGCCATTGCGGAAGAGCGCGCTCGACGGAACCCTGAGAACGTCTTCGCTCTCCCAGACCACGATGCGCGCCTCGACGCGGTAGCCGTGGCCGAGCCCGCGCCGCTCCTCGGGCGGCGAGGTCAGCGCCACCGTCACCGGAACGCGCTGCTCCTCGACGCCGAGGGCCGAGACCTTGGTGACGCCGAAGGGATCGATCTTCACGACCTCGCCGGCGAGCGCGTCCGGGCCGCCCCAATCCTCGATGATCACGCGATCGCCGATATCGACCTGAACCGCGTCCGACGAGATCAGCTCGACCACCACCTCGAGATCGTCGTCGATGTCGCCGATCTCCAGGATCGGCGCGCCGGCCGGCAAGGTGGTTTCGCTGCGCTGGATGATCCGGAGGATGCGCCCGTCGGTCGGCGCGAAGACCGGAATGTCCTCGCCGGCCTCGGCGCCGAGCGCGTCGCCGAGCCCTCGGTCGTCGAAACGGATCAGCGTCGCCTCAGCGTTGGCGAGATCGGCCTCGCGCATGGCGATCGCCGCCTCGGCCGTCTCGAGCTGCGCCTCGGCGAGGCGGTGATTCTGCCGGGCGCGGTCGAGCGCCGCCTCGCTCGCGACCCGCCGCTCGGCGAGCCGCGCGGTGCGTTCGAGCTCCGCCTCGGCGAGGTCGCGGCCTGCGATCGCGGCGTTGCGGTCGGCTCGGGCGACCCGGAGCGCGGCCTCGGCGGCGGCGATCGCAGCCTGCGCCTGCTCGCGCGTCCTGATGTCGAGCACCGCCGGATTGGTCGGCATCATCCGCGCGATCACCGTCTCGCCGCGGACGACCCCGTCGCCCGGATCGACCTCGACGCGCTGCAGCCGGCCGGCCACCGGCGTCGAGACGACATAGGGCTCGCTCACCTGCGTCCGCCCCTCCTCGTCGATGGTCGCGATCATCGGGCCGCGCGTCGCGTCGCCGAGATCGACGAGCACCGGCCGCGGCCAAAACGCCATCGCGAGTCCGATCACGACCAGCAAGACGACGGCCGCCGTCAGGATGAGCCGGGATCTCTTCTTCGGCTGCGCCACGTTCTACTCCCGGGTCTTGAGCGCCGCGACGAGGTCGGCGCGATCGAGGTCGCGCTTCACCAGCCAGCCCGAGACGACCGCGGCGGCGAGCACGACGAGCGCCGCCTGGCCGACGCTCGGCGGATCGAAAAAGGCCGGGATCTGGTAGAGTTCGGTGGAGAAGCCCGCGGCGATGACGAAGGTCAAATAGTAGCCGAGAAGGGCGCCGACCGGCAGCGCGACCAGCGCCACGACCGCGACTTCGCCGAGCAGGACGAAGGCCGCCTCGCCTTTGGTGAAGCCGATGACGCGAATCGAGGCGAGATCCCGGGTCCGCTCGGCCAAGGCGATGCGCGCGGCGTTGTAGACGATGCCGAAGGTGATGACGAAGGCGATGACGCCCATCACGTAGCGCACCGAGCCGGCGCCGGTGTTCATCAGCGTCACCAGCGCGTCGCGCGCCTCGGCCTTCACGCTGACGCCGGCGACCGTCGGCATGTCCTGGAGCCGCGCGTAGATCGCGTCCGCATGGGCGGCGTCCATGGTGAGATAGGCGCCGGTGACCCGCCCCGGCTCGCGCAGCGACCGATTGAGCGCGTCGAGCTCCATATAGGCCGGCGAGCCGAGGAACGTCTCCGCGACGCCGGCGACCGGGATCTCGATCGTCGGCCGGCGGCCTTCGCGCACCTCGACGATCAGGCTGTCGCCCGCCTCGACGGCGAGAAGATCGGCCAGCGCGGTGGACAGGACGACGCCGGCCTCGGGCATCGCGATCGGCGCCGCGCCGCTGTCGATCGCGCGGAAGAGCTCGGACCGCTCCGGCAGGCCGGTCAGCGCGCCGCGATGGCTCTCGCGGCCGTGACGCAGGATGACCGGCGCGTGGCGCACCGCCTCGACGCGCTCGACGCCCTCCAGGCGCCCGAGCTCGAACAAGGTCTTCTCGCTCACCGCCTGCGTGAAGGCGACCGTCACGTCGCTGCGGTCGAGCACCGAGAAGGTGAGATCGATCGTGCGGTCGAAGCCGGCGTAGATGGTGATCATCGCCGCCGAGAGCGCCATGCCGCTGGCGACGCCGATCATCGCGCCGATCATGCGCGCGGGCTGGCGCGTCACGCGGCGCAGCACCATCCGGCTCGGCTGATCGAGGAAGCGGCCGAGGCGGCCGCCGATCCGGCCCGAGCGGCTGTAGTCCGGCGGCGCCGGCGGCCGCATCGCGTCGGCCGGGTTGAGCGCGAAGACGCGCCGGAGCACGAGCAGGCCGCCGGCCGAGGCCGCGAGGATGCTGACGGCGACGCCGATCACGAAGGACGCCGGATCGAGCCGGAAGACCAGGAAGGGAAACTTGAAGTACTCGGTGTAGAGGCCGATCATGCCGCGGCCGAGCGCGACGCCGCCGAGGCAGCCCGCGAGCGCGCCGCCGGCGGCGATCGCCAGGATCATCTTGAAGTAGTGGCCGCCGACCTCGAGGTCGGTGTAGCCGAACGCCTTCATCAGTCCGATCTTCTCGCGCTCGGCCTGCACCATGCGGCCGACGACGATGTTGAGAAGAAAGGCCGCGACGGCGAGGAAGACCGGCGGCACGCTCCGCGCCGACACCTCCAATCCGGCGATTTCCTCGCTGACGACCTTGTTGGAGATCTGGTCGGCCAAGAGATACGCGCCGCTGCCGCCGTAGTCGGCGAGAAGGCGGTCGGCCGCGTCGAGAACCGCCTCCGCGACGGCGCCGGGCGCGAGGGCGAAGAGCGCCTCGTTGAAGGCGCCGTCCATGTCGTAGGCGGCGGCCAAGGACGAACGGCTCATCCAGATCACGCCGAAGCGCGAATCGTCGGGCACGATCTCGCCGGGCGCCGTGGTGTAGAGATATTCCGGGCTCTCGGCCAAGCCGACGATCTCGAAGGTTCGCCGGGCGCCGTTCAAGGTCGCGTCGATCTCGTCGCCCGGCCGCAGCCCATGGGCGTTCGCGAAGCTCTTCAGCAGCAGGATCTCGTCGGACCGGCCCGCTTCCGGCATGCGGCCGCCGGTCAGATAGACGTCGTTGAGCGCCGGCCGGCCGCGATCGGGCAGCGAGAGCGCCCGCGCCTGCGTCGGCAGGCTCCGGCTCGGCAGGTCGATCAGCGCCCGGCCGGTCACCCGCGTCTCGACCGAGGTGACGCCCGGGATCGCCGCCAGCCGGTCGGCCAGGCGCTCCGGCGCGCGCGAGGCCGGCGCGAAGACGTCCGCGAGCCGATAGCGGTCGTAATAGGCGTCGCGGGTCTCCGTCAGCGACGCGACGAGGCCGGTCATCATCACCAGCATCATCACGCCCATGGCGATCACCAGGCCGATGGCGATCGCCTGGCCCTTGATGCGCCAGAGATCGCGGAAGAGCTTGCGGTCGAGCGGGCTCACCACTCGATCTCCTCGGGCTCGACCTTGGCCGCGTTCCGCTCGATCTCGCGGATGCCGCCATCGGCGAAGCGGATGACGCGGTCGGCCATCTGGGCGGTGTTGGCCGCGTGCGTCACCATCAGAACCGTCGAGCCGAGCTCGGCGTTGACGTCCTTGAGGACCTTGAGCACGGCGCGGCCGGTCTGGCTGTCGAGCGCGCCGGTCGGCTCGTCGCAGAGGAGCACGTCGGGCCGCTTGGCGACGGCGCGGGCGATCGCCACGCGCTGCTGCTCGCCGCCCGAGAGCTGCGACGGAAAATGGTCGGCGCGCTCGGCGAGGCCGACCATCGCCAGAGCGGCGCCGGCGTCCATCGGGTCCGCGGCGATCTCGGTGACGAGCTCGACATTCTCCTGCGCCGTCAGGCTCGGGATCAGATTATAGAACTGAAAGACGAAGCCGACATGCTCGCGCCGATAGCGCGTCAGCGCGGCGTCGCTCATGTCCGAGAGCCGCATGTCGCGGAAGTCGACCTCGCCGTCCGTCGCCCGGTCGAGCCCGCCGAGGATGTTGAGCAACGTCGACTTGCCGGATCCCGAAGGACCGAGCAGCACCACGATCTCGCCCGAGGGCAGCTCGAGATCGACGCCGCGCAGCGCATGGACGGCGGAGCGCCCTTCGCCGTAGATCTTGGTGACGCCCTTCGCGCGATAGGCCGGCATGGTCACGGCGGCTGATCCGGGAGAGCGGCGGGCTCTCCCGACTCCCTCTCTTATGCGGATGAGTCGACCCGTTTGGTAGCGCGCCCGACGATGTTTGGCGAGCGCGGCGCGACGGCGTGATTATGACTTCTCGTCGCAAGCGGCTAAGACGGCGGACGTTTCGGCGACGGCTCGGACGGATCGACGTCCGGCGACCGCGCGCCGCTCGCGCTCACGATCGGATCCTCCATGTCGCCGACGCTTTTCTCCTTCGCCTGGGCTCACAGCAAGAGACGGCAGCTGATCCTGCTCGCCGTCACCCTGTCGACGCTGCCGATCCTCTACGTCTCGCTCGAGGCGCCGAAGCGGATCGTCAACGAAGCGATCGGCGGCGGCGACTTTCCGATCCCGACGATCGTCGGCGATCTGTCGCAGTTCGAATATCTGGCGCTCTGGTGCGGGATCTTCCTGACCGCCGTCACCGTCGGCGGTCTCCTGAAGATGCAGCTCAACCTGATGAAGGGCGTACTGGCCGAGCGGCTCCTGCGCCGGCTGCGCTACGCCCTCATCGAACGCATCCACCGGTTTCCCCTGGTTCATTTCCGACGCACGAGCCAGAGCGAGCTGACCTCGATGGTGACGGCCGAGGCGGAGCCGCTCGGCGGCATCATGGGCGACATGGTCGCGCAGCCGGTGTTCCAGGCCGGCCAGATGCTCACCATCCTGCTCTTCCTCTTCATCCAGAACGTCTGGATGGCGCTGGCGGCGATCGCGCTCATTCCGGTGCAGGCCTATCTCATTCCGCTCATCCAGCGGCGCGTGAACCGGCTCAACAAGGAGCGCATCGTCGAGGTGCGCGCGCTCTCCGAGACGATCGGCGAGAGCGTCGCCGGCATGGAGGATCTGCGCGCCAACAACATGCTGCGCTACGCGCTGTCGCGGCTGTCCAATCGTTTGAGCCGGATCTTCCGCATTCGCTATCAGATCTACCGGCTGAAGTTTTTCATGAAGTTTCTGAACAACTTCATCAATCAGCTGACGCCGTTCTTCTTCTTTTCGATCGGCGGCTATCTCGTCATCGAAGGCGAGCTGACGCTCGGCGCGCTCGTCGCCGCGTTGGCCGCGTTCAAGGACCTCTCGGCGCCGTGGAAGGAGCTGCTCGCCTTCTACAACCAATACCAGGACATGGGCCTGCGCTATCAGACGCTGATCGAGCGCTTCGATCCGCCCGGCATGTTCGAGCAGCGGCTCTTCCGGCCGAGCGGCGACGGCGCCGCGGAGATCGACCTGGCCGGACCGATCCGGTTCGAGAAGGTCAGCGTCGGCGACGGCGCCGGCCCGACGCTCTCCGGCCTGGATTTCGAGATTCCGAAAGGCGCCATGGTCGCGGTCGAGGCGTCCGACGCCACCGAGCGCGCCGCTTTTCTCAACGCGCTCACGCGGGGCGTCGCGCCGCGGTCCGGGCGCATTCTGATCAACGGGCGCGATCTCGCCGAGCTGCCGCAGGACGCGATCGGGCGGCGGATCGGCGCGGTGTCGGAACGCCCCTATCTCTTCAACGGCACCGTCGGCCGCAACATCGTGACGGCGCTGATGGCGGCGCCGACGCGTCCGGATCACTGGCCCGAGGAGCTCCGCGAAGCCGCCGCGGAGGCGGCCGAGGACGGCATAAGCCCGGATCCGTTCGAGGTCGATTGGCTCGATCCGACGATCGCCGGCGCCGATGACCAGTTGGAGCTGCGCCAATGGTGGCTGCGCATCACCGAGGCGATGGGCACGGACGCGATGCTGGTGAACAGAGCGCTCTTCGCGATCGTCTGCTCCGATCGCCACCCCGAGCTCGCCTCGCGCGTCGTCGCGCTCCGCCCGAAGTTCCGCGATCGGTTGGCCGCAGAGAACCTCTGCGAAGCCGTGATCCGTTTCGATCCGAGCGCCTATCATCCCGGCCTCGCGGTCGCGGAGAACCTGCTCTTCGCCGCCGCGACCGAGCCGATCCACATCGCCACGATGGCGAAGGATCCGGAGTTCCTGCGGATCCTCGCCGAGCTCGCCGAGGCGGCGCCGCTGCGCGAGATCGCGACCGATCTTCTCGAGACGATGGCGCGCGTCTTCGACGACGTCGGACCCGAGCATCCGCTCTTTCAGACCATCGGTCTCGATCCGGCGCACTTCAAGGCGCTCTTGGACTGGCGCCGCGGCGGACATGTCGAGGAAGACGATCTCGATCCGGAGACGCTGCTCTTGCTGTTGCCGTTCAAGATCGCGGCGGAGAAGTTTCCGGACGCCTTCGACGACGCGTTCCGCGCGCGCATCCTCGAGATCCGCAGCAGCCGCGGCCCGGAGCTGCTCGAGACGGTGCGCGACCTCTTCACGCCGCTCGACGAGGCCGCCTACGCGCCGGGGCTCACGCTCCTCGAGAACGCGGTCTTCGGCAAGATCAACGCGCGCGACGGCGCCTCGCCCGAGCGCATCGCGGAGGTCGTCAGCGACGTGCTGATCGCCGAGGGCCTCAAGGCCGACGCGGCGATCACGGTCTCCGATCTCGAGACCGGGATCGGCGGCAGCGCGCTGCCGCCGATCGCGCGCGAACGGGTCGGGCTCGTGCGCGCCTTGGTCAAGCGGCCGGAGATCCTGATCCTCAACCGCGCGCTTGCCGACCACTCGGCGGAGCAGCGGGAGAAAACCCGCGACAAGCTGCGCGAGCTCCTGCCGGAGGCGACCATCATCATTCTGGAGCCGAGCTTCCCGCAGCCGCACGCCTACGATCTCGTGCTCAGGATCGAGGACGGCCGCGTCTCCGGCGCGGAGCGGCCCGCCGAAGCCGAAGGCGGCGCGCTCGGCGACCTCGAGAAGAAGATCCGCGAGATCCGCCATGCGCCGCTCTTCGAGCGGCTGGAGATGGCGCAGATCCGGCTGCTCGCCTTCGCGTCCGAATGGGTCAAGGTCGAGGCCGGCGGCTTTTTCTTCCGGCATCAAGACGAGACCGACGGCGCGTATCTCATCGTCAAGGGGCACGCCGCGCTCTATTGGCCGAACGCCAAGCCGGGCGACGCGCCGGTCACCGAGCTTCATCCGGGCCGCGTCATCGGCGATCTCGCCGTCATCCTGCAAACGCCGCGTCCGATGAACATGATCGCGATCGAGCCGACGGTCGCGCTCAAGATCCGCGACCGCGAGTTCATGACGATCATCCAGAACGACGCCGGCGTCGCCGCGTCGCTGTTGGAAACGGTCGCCGGCTATCTGGTTCACGCCGCGGGCGAACGCAGGAAGCTGATCGAGGCGGTCGAAGCCGAACGATCGGCGACGCCGACGGCGTGACGCCACGCGCGCCTCGGCGGTGACGGGCTCATAGACGCAGGTCAATGCGCGGGGCTTTGCGTTGCTGCAATGGCTCTCAAGATGAAGAAGGCTTGCTGGAGCGTCACGATCGGCTGGTGGGCCCGGTCGGCGCCGATCGCGCTCACCGCGCTCGCCGGCCGTTCCGTTCGTTCGCGGCGCAGAGCGGGCGCGGCGCCGTGACGGTCATCGCCGAGATCCATCCGCGGGCGGCGAAGGGCGCCGCCGCTTCGCCTTGCGGACGCGACCGCGGCGCCGACGCCGCGGCTGAGGGCGGGCTCGCGCGGGCGGCGGCGGCGCTCAGGATCGCGCATGCCGGTCCGCCGGGCCGGGTCAGGCTTCGCGCCGAAGGGCTGCGCGGACGGCGCGACGTCGCCGATCGGCTCGCCGCGGCGGCCGCGCGCTCCGGCGTTCTCCGCTCGGCCGAGCTGCGCCCCTCGACGGGCAGCGTCGTCGTCGCCTGCGATCCGCGGACGACGCCCGAGGAGGCGCTCGAGGCGGTGCGTCTTCTGCTGCGCGCCGGGCCGGCGGCTCCGCCCGATTCCCGCAGGCCGACGGCGCCGCCGGGCCCGCCGGCGCGCCGACGCGCGCGTTCGCCCGAGCTTCAC
>CAZPTD010000142.1:0-10284 GCA_964588915.1 uncultured Neomegalonema sp.
AATGTCCTCTTCGGGCTCCCAGACGTCGGCGCGGCCGCCGCCGAAGCCGAAGGTCTTGAAGCCCATCGACTCGAGCGCGCAGTTGCCGGCCAGGATCATCAGATCGGCCCAGGAGAGCTTGGCGCCGTATTTCTGCTTCACCGGCCAGAGCAGACGGCGCGCCTTGTCGAGGTTGCCGTTATCCGGCCAGCTGTTGAGCGGCGCGAAGCGCTGCGTGCCGGTCGCGCCGCCGCCGCGGCCGTCCGAGGTGCGGTAGGTGCCGGCGCTGTGCCAGGCCATGCGGATGATGAACGGGCCGTAATGGCCGTAATCCGCCGGCCACCACTCCTGCGACGTGGTCAGCGCCTTGACGACGTCCTTCTTCGCCTCGGCGAGGTCGAGCGTCTTGAACGCCTCGGCGTAGCTGAACGCCTCGCCCATCGGATTCGACAGCGAGGAGTGCTGACGCAGGATTCTCAAATTCAGGTTGTTCGGCCACCAGTCACGGTTCGTGACGTGCCTTCGGCCCGTCACCGGGCATTTGATGTCGCCGTCCATGATGCCTCCAATCGTCCATTGCAGTCGGCTCGAGCCGTATCCTGCTTAGCCTGTGCGCCGCCGATCGCGCGGCCGCCATGATCTGGCGCAAGCCGCCCCGCCGGCGTGTCGTCGGGATCGAGAAGTCTTCGGGAGACGCGGCGCCGAACGCGCCGCGACGCGCCGCCCGACATGTCGCCATCGGCGATCTCCTCTGCGCCGCCCCCTCCGTTTTTCGCAGGATTCGCCGTATAGAGGCAAGAAGCCTCTGCGATCAGCTGCGATAGAGATCGGCTATGACGCCGCCGCCGCGCCCGAAGAGGATTCGGCGCGCGAGAACGTGCCGAAGGCGTCCGCGATCGTCTGCGCCGCCATCCGCGCCTCGACGCGCTGCTGCGGCGCCGAGCGAAACGCGAGCGCCACGCGGCGGCCCGCCGGCGGCGCGAGCGGCTTGAAGACGACGCCGGTCGTCGGCCGCGCCGCGAGCGCCGGCATCAGCGTCACGCCGAGGCCGGCGGCGACGAGGCCGCGGAGCGTCTCGAGACCGGTGGCGCTCGCCTCGACGCCGCGCGGCGGGGTCTGCGCGGCGACGGTCCCGGCGCAGAGCGCCAACGCCTGATCGCGAAGGCAGTTGCCCTCCGTCAGCAGCAGGAGCTTGGCGCGGACGAACTCCTTCTGCGCGGCGGCCTTCTTCGCGGCGAGCGGATGCGTCTCCGGCAGAGCGGCCAAGAAAGGCTCGTCGAAGAGCGGCAGCAGCTCGAGCCCGTTCGCCTCGATCGGCTCGGCGACCGCCGCCCAATCGAGCTGCCGCGCCCGCAGCTTCTCGATCAGACGATCGGTCAGATCCTCCGAGCAGATGAGATCGAGCTTCGGATGCGCGCGCCGGATCGCCGGCAGCGCCCAGGGCAGGAAATAGGGACAGAGCGTCGGGATGACGCCGAGGCGCCGAGGGCCGACCATCGGCTCCGCCCCGCGCTTCGCCGCGCCGACGATCGCTTCGGCCTCTTCGATGACGCGCCGCGCCCGCTCGACGACATTGGCGCCGAGCGCCGTCATGCCGACGCCGGCGGCGCCGCGCTCGCCCAGCGGCGCGTCGAGATAGGCTTCGAGCTTCTTGATCTGCGCCGACAAGGTCGGCTGGCTGACGCGGCAGGCCGCCGCGGCCCGGCCGAAATGCAGGTGATCGGCCAGCGCGACGAGATAGCGAAGCTGCGTTAACGTCATCCGATCCGGATACCGCCAGTTCAGTCGCGCGCGCAAGCGGCGTCGGTCGGACGCGGCGCCGCGACGAGCCCGCCGCGGGTCAGAAGATGCGCGACCGCGCCGTGGGGAAAAAGCCGGTCGAAGGCCGGATCGCCGATGTCGAGGCCGCCGGCATAGGCGCAAAAGGCCGGCGCGACCAGGCGATCGGCGCTCGATAGGAAACATCGCCGAACGATCCGGCGGCCGCGCGCGAAGAGCGTCGCCTTCGGATGGAAGTGCCCGGAAACCTCTGCGCCCGGCGCGGGCGATTCGGCGGCGATATGGCGAAAGGCGACGCCGGAGAAGACGGCCTCGGGCGCGCATTCGCCCGGCGCGTCGACCGGCTCCGGATCGTGGTTGCCGGCGACCCAGATCCAGTCGCGGCCGCGGGCGAGCGCGACGAGGCGCGCGCGCGCCTCCGGATCGAGCGCCGCCGCCGCCCGTGCGTCGTCGAAGCCGTCGCCGAGCGAGAGCACGCGGCGCGGCCTCAGCGCCTCGATCTCCGCGGCGAGGCGGTCGAGGGCGTCCGAGGTCTCGTAGGGCGGCAGCAGCGGCCCGCCGCGCCGCGCCAGCCGCTCCGATCGGCCGAGATGAAGATCGGCGACGACGAGAAGACGCTCGTCCGGCGCCCATAGGGCGCCGGACGGTCTGAGCGCCAGCCGCGCCGCGCCCAACTCGATCTCGACGCAAGCGGTCCGATCACCGGAAGTCATCGCGGCTGCGTGCGCCGCCCGAGCCGCAAGCGCAAGCCCTGACGCTACGGAAGCCGGTCGTCTCAGGCGACCGGACGGCCGCGCAACCGCGTCGTCAGTCCGGCGAGCTCGGCCAGGAACTCGACGTCCGAGGCGCCGCCGCTGTCGAGCAGGCGCGGCAGCAGCAATAGATCGTTCGCGGGCGTCGCCAGCGCCAGCTCGCAGGTGGTCGCGCTCGCGACGCCGTTCTGGCGAATGAAGCCGAGCGCGGACCCGTCGCACACGCCGCTCGGATAGCAAAAATGCCGGATCTCCTCCGCCGGCCGTCCGAGGAGCGCGCTGAGCGCGCGGCGGTTCTCGGAGATCTCCGAGGTGATCGTCTCCTCCGAGAAATCGCGCAAGGTGTGGTTGTGCGTGTGCAGCTGGACGTCGAAGCCGCGCTCCGCGAAATCGCGGAGCTGCTCCGGGCTCATATAGGAGAAGGTCTCGATATAGGGCGCGAGATCGACGCCGATCGCGTCGGCGTAGGCCTGACAGCTCGTCCAGCGCTCGGAGAGCGGGCGCTCGAAATCGGTGGCGGCGTCAAAGGCCGCCCGCGCCGCGTCCGACGGCGCGCCCGGCCCGTAGAGGCTGTGCAGATACCGGACGAGCACATGGGCGATCGGCAATCCGGCGTAGAGATGCGCGGTGTCGCAGTAGAGCGTCGCCGGCAGGCCGCGCTTTTCGAGCTCCGGCGCCATATCGAGATACGTGCCGAGCCAGCCGTCGTCGATGGTGATCACGACGCGGTTCTTGCCGTCGGGCGCGTCGCCGCCGAGCGCCGCGACGGCGTCGTCGAGGCTCACGACCTGGTATCCGTGCTCGAGGATCAAGTCCAACCGCCGAGCGAAGACGTCTCGGCGCATGAACATCGCGTCGCCGGCGAAGTGGTCATCGACGCGCCAGCCGCCGTGATAGCACAAGATCCGGATGCTGTTCGCTTCCGTGCGTTTCGACAGCGACATCACGCCGACCTTCTGCGCAATCGACAAGCCTGCAATCTTCGCCATTCGGCGCAACGTCATCTGAGCCCCCTTGAAATCGCCGCGCTTTGTCGCGCGACGCGACGCCGATCTCCGCTCGAAGATACCGAACGGGCGATCGGCGGCGCAAGCGCGCCCGCAATCGGCGCGCCATATTCGGTCGACGTCGTCTGCGGGGCGGCCGACCGCCGCTCCTTCCTTGCGCCGCGGTCCCGCGAGATCGTCGGCGCCGCCGCCTCGGGACGGCCGCATCGGCGCCGGAACGACGGTCACAAGTCGGCGCGGAAAGGACTTTTTCGGGCGGCGCCCTTTTCGATCGCGATCGCCTATGCTATCGGCCCGAAGGTCGCGCGTTAGGCGGCGATGCGCCGTAAATTCTCGGCGCCTGCGCACGGAGAACGGCGAGGTAAGGGAGCTATTGGGGGCGCAATGCCAGCTTTCTCGCGTATGATCTCGCCGAGACTTTGGCCAGGACTTGGCCGCAACTGCATTCTCGCCATCCTGTCGGCGTTGATCCTCGCCGGCGCCGCGCGCGCGCAAGAGGACGGCGCGCCGGAAGCCGCGCGCATGTCCGTGGCTCAATATTACCATGCGTTCAGCCCGCGCGACGAGTCGCTGATCGCGCTCGCCGTCGACGAGAAGCTCGGCTTCGCGCAGCGCCACGGCCGCGACGCCGCCGGGTTGACGGCCCGGCTGACCGAGCGCCGGCGCCAAGATCTCGCCGAGCGCGGCGTCGCCGAGGCGGATCTGCCGGCGCGACTGCTCCGTTGCCTGGGCTCGATCGATTTCGAAGGCGTGTCGGCCCGGCGTCTGCGCGATCCCTTGGAGACGGACGCCGCGCCGGCGCTCTGGCGCGCGCGCACGATCCTGCGCGCCGCCGACGAACTCGCGCTCTCGGTCGCGCATCGCGATCCGGATCGACGCTTGCGCGACGTCGTGCTCGACGTGATCGTCGCCTACTGCGTCATCGACGCGCAATGAGACGGGCGTCCGCGATGGCCTTTGGCGGCGCGCGAAGACGCGGCATGCGCGCATCGTCGCTGGCTCTGGCGGCGCATATCGCGATCGGCGTTCTGCTCTATTTCGCGCTGACGTTGGATTTGCTCATCTTCACCATCACCGGCGACACGCTGGTCGAGTTGATCCAAGAGGTCGCCGGCGAGGAGCGCGGTCTCACCCGCGAATACATCCTCATCTCGGTGCGGGCCTTGGGCGTCGATCTCGCGACCTACACGCAGATCGAGCGCTACAGCGTGATCTCCGGGGCGGAGCGGCTGTTCGAACTCGGCAACACCGTCGCGGCTCTGGCGATCGTCATCTTCTCGGTCGTCTTTCCGATCCTCAAGCTGCTCAGCGGCCTGGTCCACTCGCTCATCGGCGGCGACAGCCGTCTGCAGCGGTTCTTCGTGCATTTCCACCGCATGTCGATGCTCGACGTTTTCGTCGCGGCGATCGTGGTGTTCGTCATCGGGCAATCGACAGGATACGAAGTCGAATTGGGGACCGGCTTCTATCTCTTTTTGGGGTATTGGGCGGCGCAGTATCTGGCGAACTTCGTTTTCGCCCGTGGTCGATAAGGAGGACGGCCGACATGCTGAAGGTGCTAAGAAACAAGGGATTGCGGCGGGCGGCGTTCGCCGCGGCGTTCGCGGGCGTCGCCGCCTCGACGGCCGGCGCGCAGCAGCCGGGAATGGATCCGTCGCCCTATGAGGGGCCGCGGACGCTGCCGGGCCTCTGGGCGGACGCGGTGAAGACCGGCCTCCTCGTGATCTGCAACGAGCTCGGCTGCGAGGTCGTCGACGCCTCGACCGAGACCGAGTTCCGCTACGAGCTCACGCCGATCACCGTCGCTTGGGAAGACGTCGAGAGCTACGAGATCACGATCGAGGGCGTCTCGGTGACGATGTCGGCCGAGGGCGTGGACGAGCTGCAGGGCATTCCGCAAGCCCTCGAGATCGTGGTCGGCGAGGTCAGCGTCAACGAAGCCGTCGCCGCCGACATCGTGCGCGAGATGGGCGTGGAGTCGCCCGCGGCGGAGCTCATCGCGCAGGAGCTGGTGAGCGAGCGCCTGTCCGTGCGGCTTGCTCTGGCCTTCGGCGAAGACGATTTTTCCGCCGAGCTGACGCTCGGGCTCCTCAGCGGCGACGAGATCGCCGCGCGGATCTACGCGTTCCTGCCGGCGTCGCTGCGCGAGCGGATGGTCGCCGACCGCGTCGCCCTCGACGTCAGCGTCCTCGACATCGACGTGCCGGTCGTGCGCGCGCTCAGCGTCGTCGCCGCGATGGATCCGGAAGTGCTCACGCTCGCGCCGGTGACCCGCGTCGAGTTCGAGTTCGTCGAGAACACGCTGCTCGACAAGGCCTACGCCGTCGCGCTGGTCGAGCGCGGCGCGGAGAGCGAGATGGCGCTCTGGACGGGCTTCGCCGACGCGATCGAAGCGGTCCCTGCGGGCGACGTCTCGGAGACCGCGCGCGAAGCGGCGCGCAACCTCGTCGGCTTCTACGGCGCGTGGCGCGAAACCGACCGCGGCATGCGGCTGGTCATCGAAGATCCGCGCGCCGGCGAGCTCGACGCGACGATGTCGGCCGACGCGCTCATCGGTCCCGGCTCGCCCTATTGCAGCCCGGCGGCGGCGGCCGGCATCGCGCTCGGCATCGCCTACGGCGCGGCGCCCTATGTGTGGGAAGGCTCGCCGATGCAGCGGGAGATCTCGGAATCGTCGGATCCGAACGCGCTCGGCAGGTTTCTCATCGTGACCGTCGACCCGGCCGCGAGCGACGCGCCCTTCGAGGTGCGCGACCTCTGGCGCGAAGCGCGCTGCGTCGCGCCGAGCCTCAGCGTCGAGCTCTTCGACCTCTGAGGCGCGCGTCCACGCTTGATTTCGCCGCCGCGGCCGCGTCCGATAAGGGCGGGTCGCGGCGGCTCTTCGTTGGCGTCGGCCGGCCGACGCTGAGGACGACATGACGACAGCCGAGGAAGCGCTCCGGCGCGAGATCATCGAGAAATGCCGGTTCATGAACGCCTGCGGCCTCAACCAGGGCGTCTCCGGCAACATCTCGGCGCGCTTCGAGGATCGGCTGCTGATCACGCCCTCGGCGACGCCCTATGACGCGATGACGCCGGAGATGATCGCGTCCATGCCGCTCGAGGGCGACGACGGCGCATGGGAAGGGCCGCTCAGGCCGTCGACCGAATGGCGCTTCCATCTCGACATCACGCGACGCCGCCCGGATGTCGGCGCGATCGTCCACGCCCATCCGACCTACTGCACCACGCTCGCCATCGCCCGCAAGGAGATCCCGGCTGTCCACTATATGATCGCCGCCTTCGGCGGCGCGACGGTGCGCTGCTCGGGCTATGCGCGCTACGGCACGGCGGCGCTTTCCGAGACGGCGCTCGACGCGCTCGAGGACCGCAGCGCATGCCTTCTCGCCAATCACGGCATGATCGCGCTCGGCGAGAGCCTCGAGAAGGCGATGTGGCGCGCCGTCGAGCTCGAGACCCTGGCGCGGCAGTATTATCTCTCGCTCCTGATCGGCGGGCCGGTGATCCTCTCCGACGCCGCGATCGCCGAGACCGCCGAGGCCTTCGGCTCCTACGGGCTTCAGGACGCGCCCGAACGGGCGGGCCGGAAGAACGGCGCGGCCGAGCGCGCGTCGGCCGCGAGCGGCGGCGCGCGGACGGCCGAGGCGACGGCGCGCGCGGCCAAGAAGATCGCGAAGAGCGCGGTCGAGGAGGGCGCCAAGAAGGCGAAGGCGGCCAAGAAGCGCAAGGACGCGTGAGGCCCGCGTCCGCGCCCGGTCCGGCCGGCGATTGACAGCCGCGCGCCGCTCGCTCTTTGTCGATCCGATCCGAAGACGGCGCGAGGGCGACAGGATGGACCAGGAAGGCCGACCGACCGACACGCCGCGCCTGAGCGAGGCGCCGACAGTGCACGAGACCGCCCTCGTCCTCGGCTCGACGCTCGGCGCCTGGACCGAGATCGGCGCCCATAGCCGCGTCGCCGAGAGCGCGCTCGGCGACTACTCCTACATCACGCGCCATTGCGACGTCGTCTGGACGACGATCGGCAAGTTCTGCTCGATCGCGGATTTCGTCCGCGTCAATCCCGGCAATCATCCGACCTGGCGCGCCTGCCAGCATCACAGCGTCTACCGCGCCGCCGCCTACGGCCTCGGCGAGGACGACCACGATTTCTTCGCCTGGCGCAAGGAGGATTGGGTCGCGATCGGCCACGACGTCTGGATCGGCCATGGCGCGACCCTGCTGCCGGGCGTGCGCGTCGGCGACGGCGCGGTGATCGCCGCGGGCGCGGTGGTCTCGAAGCCGGTCGGACCCTACGAGATCTGGGGCGGCGTGCCGGCGCGCCTCATCAAGCGGCGCTTTTCGGAGGCGCAGGGCGCGGCGCTGCAGGAGATCGCCTGGTGGGACTGGCCGCGCGACGCGTTCAAGGCGGCGCTCCGGGATTTCCGGGCGCTCGATGTCGACGCCTTCATCGAGAAGCACCGCGGCGCGTAGCGACGAAGGGCGAACAGCCCTGAGGAGCCGTTCGCTCATCGAGGCTCTTCGCCTCTCTTCGCGACCGCTCGCCGGCGTCAGCGCGCCGCGGGATCGAGCCGGAGCTCCCGGTCCACGAGCTCGGCGACGTCGCTCGCATGGTGGAAGACGCCGATCATCGCCACGCCCGCCGCCTTCAACCGCTCGATCCGATCGACCAGCGCCGCCCGCGCGCCGGCGTCGAGAGACGCGGTCGGCTCGTCGAGGAGCAGCAGCCGCCTCGGCGCGATGAGCGCGAGCGCGAGGTTCACCTTCTGGCGCTCGCCGCCCGAGAAGGTGCTCGGAAAGGCGGCCCAGAGCGGCTCGGCGACGCCGAACGCCGCCAGCTCCGCCCGCGCCGCCTCGCGCGCCGCCGCTTCCGCCTCGCCGGCCAAGCGCAACGGCTCGGCGACGAGGTCCTCGGCGGCGACCCGCGGCCGCGCCTGCAGGAATTGCGTGACGAAGCCGATCTCGCGCGCCCGGAGAAGCGCGACGTCGACGTCCGCCGCCCGCGCGAGGTCGATCGCGCCCGCCTCGGCGTGATAGACCGCCCGTCCCGCTGTCGGCCGGCAGCTCCGATAGAGCGTTCGCAGCAGCGTCGACTTGCCGGCGCCGTTGGGACCCGCAAGCAGCATGAACTCGCCGGCCTTCAGCTCGAGAGTGACGCCCGAGAAGATCGGCAGCACCGTGTCGAGATGATGGATGCGAAAGGCCTTGGCCAGACCGTCGACCTCGAGCACCCGCGTTCCGGCCGCCGCCTCAGAGCTTCGCATGGACGAGCGCCTGGGTGTAGGGATGCTGCGGGTCGATGAAGATCTGGTCGGCGAGCCCCTCCTCGACCACGTTTCCGCCGCGCATGACCATCACGCGGTCGGCCATGGTGCGGATGACGCCGAGATCATGGCTGACGAGCACCATGGCGATCCGGCGCTCTTGCTGCAGCCGCTTCAGCGTGTCGAGAACGAGCGCCTGCACGGAGACGTCGAGGCCGGTGGTCGGCTCGTCGAGCAGAAGCAGCGCCGGCTCGAGCGCGATCGCTTTGGCGAGCTGCACGCGCTGCTGCATGCCGCCCGAGAGCTCGATCGGCGGCGCGTCCATGCGCTCGAGCGGAAACTCGCTGGCGCCGAGCGCGTCGCGCGCCTTGGCGCGCAGCGTCTCGAAGCGCCGCTCTCCGGCGACGAGGAGCCGCTCGGCGACGTTGCCGGAGCTGCTGTTGCGCATCAAGAGCCCGACATGCGGGTTCTGATAGACGATGCCGATCCGGCGCGCGCGCAGCATCCGGCGCTCGTAGCGGTCGAGCTCGAAGAGGTTCGCCGGCGCGTCCGGAATGTCGAGGCGATACGCGCCGCGCTCGGGGCTCTCCTCGAGATTCATGAGCCGCAGAAGCGTCGACTTGCCGGAGCCGCTCTCGCCGACGATGCCGAGCACCTCGCCCGGATAGAGCGTCAGCGCCACGTCCTCGAGCGCGCGGACGGCGCCGTAGCGGTGCGAGACGCCGCTGAGCTCGGCCAAAGGCGCGGCGCTCATCAGCCGCGGCGGATCGCGCCGCAGCGGCGCGGCGATGTCCTCGGCGCCGGTCATGAGCTCAGCTTTCCATCCCGATACCAGGTCTCGCCGATCTCGACCTCCTCGCCGTCGCGGCGCCGGATCGTCTTCACGCCGAGACTGCTGTCCGAGAGCTCGAAGGCGGAGCCGCCGCCCGGCAGCGGAATCTCGTTCATGAAATAGCCGCTCGCGCCCGAGCGCGCGCAGACGCGGCCCGACATGTCCTCGACCTGGAAGGGCGCGTCGTCGAAGGCCAAGGGCTCGACGCTCGTCAGCGGCGGCACGGCGTAGATCCGCTTCTCGCGCCCGGCCGAGAGCAAGGTCAGATGCGCCGAGCGGTGCAGCTTCGGCAGGTCCCAGCGCGGGATCGGCGACGGGTTCATCACATGCCGGCCGTTGACGAGCGCCGGATAGCTGTCGGCGAGCATGACGCGGCCGGCGCGGACGATCTGCTCGTAGAGGATGAGCCAGAGCCGGCTGTAATCGGCGTCGGCGTGCATCTCGCGCGCGATCGACATGTTGGGCTCGACCGGGCGGAGCGCCTCGGGATCCGGCACCTGCAGGACGAGGACCTGATCGGAGCGCAGGCGCTCTTCCGGGATCCGATGGCGCGATTGGACGATGTCCGCCTCGAGCGCGTCCTCGGTTCCGCGCATGCCCGCCGTCTTGGCGATGAAGCGGCGGATCGAGGCGGCGTTGACGCTGTCGTCGGCGCCCTGGTCGATCACCTT
>CAZPTD010000143.1:0-10277 GCA_964588915.1 uncultured Neomegalonema sp.
CCGCGCAAGCGCGGTTGCCGGCTGTTCGCTCGCGAACAGCCTCGCCAATCCTTGCGTCGCCGACCGCCGCGCCCGATGGGCTCCTCGCGATCGCGGCTCCGAGCGGAACAACCTTGAGGCGCGGCGCCTGACCCCGGCCGACGGCTGGCGGCGCGCCCAACCGAGAGAATTCGGGAGGCCCTGAATGTCGCATCCAGCGCTCGATCCGAGCTTTCACGAGCTGATCGACGAATACGCGCCGGTCCATCAGATCGGCTCCGGCTTCATCTTCACCGAAGGCCCGATCTGGCATCCGAAGGAGCAAATGCTGCTCTTCTCGGACATGCCGGGCGACGTGCGCCGGCGTTGGGATCGGAGCGGCGTGCGCGAGGTCATGCGGCCCTCGAACAAGGGCAACGGCATGACCTATGACGCCGAGCTCAACCTGCTCGTCTGCGAGCATTCGACGTCGTCGGTGGCGCGTTTCTCGCCGAACGGCCGCCGCGAGGTCCTGGCCAGCCATTTCGAGGGCCGCGAGCTCAACTCGCCGAACGACATCGTCGTCAAGTCCGACGGCTCTGTTTGGTTCACCGACCCGACCTTCGGGCGCATGCCGCATTTCGGCGTCGAGCGCCCGGTCGAGCTCGGCTTCCAGGGCGTCTACCGCATTCGGCCCGGGCGCGAGCCGGAGCTGATGGTCGAGCGCTACATGTTCACGCAGCCGAACGGCCTTTGCTTCTCGCCGGACGAGACGCTCTTCTACGTGAACGACACGTTCCAGCACAACATCCGCGTGTTCGAAGTCCGCGACGACGGCTCGCTCGGCCCGGCCCGCGTCTTCGCCAGCGGCATCGTCGATCCGGTCAAGTCCGGCGTGCCCGACGGCATGAAATGCGACGCCAAGGGCAATATCTGGCTGACCGCGCCGGGCGGGCTCTGGGTCTACGCGCCGGACGGGCGGCGCATCGGCGAGGTGACGTTGCCGGAGATGGCGGCGAACCTGCATTTCGGCGGACCGGACTGGCGGACGCTCTACGTCTGCGCCTCGACGTCGGTCTATTCGATCCCGGTGAAGGTCGGCCCGAGAAGCGAGCCCTTCATGCGCGTCGACGCCGGCGCCGCGCCGGCTGTCGCTCGAAGCGGAATCGGCGAAGGCGCCGCGAAGACGCCGTCGCCCCATCTCGCGACCGGCTCCCTTCAGATCGATCCGCTCAGGACGGCGCTCGTCATCCAGGACATGCAGAACGACGTGGTGATGGAGGGCGGCGCCTTCGCGGACTCCGGATCGCCGATCCATTGCCGCGAGCAGAACGCGATCGCGAACTGCATTCGCCTGGCCGACGCCTGCCGCGCCGCCGGCGTCATCGTCATCCATGTCTGGTTCCATGTCGATCGCGGCGCGCCGGGCCTCACGCTCAACGCGCCGCTTTTCCACGGCGTGCGCGACGCCGACGCGCTCGTCCGCGACAGCTGGGGCGGCGCCGCCGTGCCGGGGCTCGAGCCCAGGCCCAGCGACTTCGTCGTGACCAAGAACCGGATGAGCCCTTGGGAATGCACGCCGCTCGACGTGATCCTGAGGGGCTCGCATCGCGACACGATCCTCAACACCGGCGCTTGGACGAACATGTCGGTCGAGCACACCGCGCGCACCGGCGCCGATCGCGGCTACCGGATCATCCTGCCCGAGGACTGCTGCTCGACGATGAACGCCGACTGGCACAACGCGTCGATCAACTACGCGATGCAGAACGTCGCGACGGTGACCAACCTCCAGGCGGTGCTCGCCGCGCTCGGATAGGCGCGCCGGCGCCGTCGTCAACCGCGCAAGAAGCCGTGGATCAGGCGCATGCAGCGCGGCCATTCCGGGTCGCTCGCCGGCAAAATATGGTTGGCGGTGTCGAGCGTGACGAAGCGCGCGTCCTTGATCCCGGCCGCGAGTTCCTGGCCTTCCGCGTAAGGAACGCCGACGTCGTTCTGGGCGTGCAGGACGAGCGTCGGCGCCCGAACCTTCGGCAACACGGTTCGGATGTCGACGTCGCCATGCGACATCAGGATCGCGGCGGCGTTGTCGGGCGAGGTCGTTTTCTTCTGCAGGTCCGTGAACCAGCTCTGACTCTCCGCCGGCGCGTCGGGCATATAGACCGTCGTGAACATCCGCCGGATCGCCTCGTTGTCGCCGCCCCAGCCGGCCCGGATCAATGCGCAGCGCGCCTCGCCCACGGTCACGGAGTCCGCGGCGTCGCGATGGCGCCAGCCGCGCGCGTAGCCGCCGATCAGAACGAGCCTCGTGACCCGCTCGGGATGGCGCGCGGCGTAGACCGCGGCCTTCGCGCAGCCCTGAGACAGCCCGATTAGCGCGAAGCGGTCGCGCCCCGCCGCGTCGACGACCGCCTCGAGATCCTCGATTTGGCGCTCGAGGGAGAAATCCGCGACGTCCCAGGACGACAGTCCGTTGCCGCGGGCGTCGTAGCGCAAGAGCCGATAGGCGCCGGCCAACTCCTCGAAGAAGCGCCGCCAAACCGGGCTCTCCCAATCGAATTCGAGATGGTTGAGCCAGTTGGCGGCCTTCACCAGCGGCGGCCCCGCGCCGGCGAGCGCATAGGCGATCCGCGTCCCGTCGGCGCTGCGGCAGAACCGGACGTCCTGGGCCGGCAGCGCGCCGCTATCCGGCGCCGGCGCCGCGTCGCGCCCCTCGGCGTCCGTCTCGACCGCGCCGACGAACCGAAATCCGCGGCCGCGGATCGTGCGGATCCAGCGCTGGTCCTTGCCGTCGTCGTCGAGGACGCGGCGGGCGTCGCGGATGCGGCCGCTCAGCGCCGCCTCGGAGACGATCCGGCCCCGCCAGACGCAGTCGACGAGCTCGTCCGTCGTCACCACGCGGTCGCGGCGTTCGATCAGGCAGCGGATCAGGTCGAACACCTGCGGCTCGAGCGGGCGCGGCGCGCCGTCCTTCGCGAGCTCGAGCGTGTCGAGATCGAGAACGAAAGAGCCGAAGCGGTAGCGCACGTTCAGTCCTCCTTCGCCGAGCGCGCCGACGGTGCGGGCCTCATTCCGCCGACGTCGGAGCGCGCCCGTCAAGCCGGCGCGCGCGTCAACCGCTCAAGAGACGTCGGCGGACGGCCTCGTTCGGCATCGCGCAGAGATCGGCGCGGCCGAAGAGCCGGTATCGGTTCTTCGCGAGGCGCCGATACGCCCAATTCCTGAACGATCGCGGCGGAAGGCCGCCGATCCGCGCCAAGATCGGCCAGACGCCGTTCAGCCGGCGTCCGACGGCGATGACGGCGTCGGCCTCGGTCAGGACGCCGCTCGGCGCCACCACGATCCAGCTGTCCGGGTCCTCCGCGTCGAGACCGTTGCTCTCGAGAAGCGCCTTTCCGCGCGGCGTCTGCGCCGGCAGGATCCGGAACTGGTCGTCGACGTCGCGGCGCGCGATCAGCCGCGCGCCCCAAGCGCAGACCGCGCATGTCGCGTCCATGACGAGCAGGATCTTCCCGTCTGCGTCTTCGGAGCCTCGCGGCCGCTCGGCCGCTGGGGCGTCCGGCGTGGGTCTCGTCGTCGCCATCGCCTCCTCGCGCGGTCGCCGCCGATCAGCGACGCCGCCGTCACGCGCGACGACGCGCGGTTCGCGTCGCCTCGCCGTCAGCTCGCCATATACGTATGCGCATGCTTCGCGTCGAGACGGAGCCGCGCAAGCATCATCCCACGGCGCGCGCGCGACGCCGCGCATGGCCGCTCGGCGCCGTTTCGCGAGATCGAAGTCGAGTCGAAAGGCGTCAACGTGTCCTCGACATATGCGCAGCAAACGCCGTGGCGGATCGTATCGCGACCCGACGCGGCGGATTTTTCGCTCGCCATGCGGTTCGCCGTCGCCGCGGCTCTTCTCTCGGCCGCCTTCGAGCATATCAACCTCGAATACGATGCGCAGGACATCGTGCAACTTCGAGCGCCGACCGAGACGTTGATGCTCGTCAGCGCCATGGCGGCGTTGCTGTCGAAATACACGCGTATTGCCGTGGCGATATTCGTCGCCGCTACGGCGCAGTTTGTCGCCGACAATTGGCAGTCGATGGCCAACCACACCTGGCTCTTCTATTGGACGATCCCATTCATCGCGCTGGTTCCGAATTGGACGTATGATCGTTCCTACGCCGCCTATATTCGCATCACCTTGGGCATGGTGATGCTCGCCGCCGCGACGCAGAAGCTCGTCGCCGGCACGTATCTCGACGGGGCCTACATCGCCTATCTCAGCTATTTCGGCGGCACGACCGAGCGGCTTTTCCAGTTCTTGTGTTCCGAGGCGACGCTCGATGACCCGTGTTTCTGGCACCGGGCGATCGGAACGTTCATCGTCTTTTGGCAAATCGCGGTCGGCTTGTTCTTGATCGCCGGATTTCAATCGCTCGTCGTCGTCTTTCTCGAGATCGCGTTTCTGCTTGGAGCCGGCGTCTTCGCCGATGAAATGAACTTCCAGGTTCTGAATATCGCGCTCCTCTGCATCGCCTTTAGGATCGGGATGTCGGCGCCGTTGTTCGCGGTCTGCGTCGCGTTGCTGGTGATCGACAACTTCACCATCTCGACTTTGCTCAACGATGCTTTCTAGGATCGCCAAATACAGCGCCGGATGGCGCGCGAAGCTGCCCTATGTCTTCGGCGCGGTCTTCGTGATTCATGCCAGCTGGGTCGCGACGCATGTCATGTTGGTCGCAGACGATCGCGTCGACCCGTGGAAGCTCGGCGGCTACGGCATGTACACCACGCCGAGCCTGCAGACGCATGTCGAAATCTCGTACAAGGCCTACGGACGCGATTGGCGCCTGGCCGGCCCGCACGCCGCGTTCGCGAGCGACAACGCCGATTGGCGGTTTCTGTGCCGTCCGCCGACCGAGAGGTCGATCAGGAGCCTGCTGGAGCGCGAGCCGGTGCTGGAGGGGCGGCCGGTCGCGTATCAGCTCACGCGGCGATTTCTCGACCGCGCGCCGATCGGGCCGGATTGGCGGCCGATCGCCGCCGGTTCGTTGACCTATAACGAGAACGGCGAGGCCGTGCTGGCGCATGAAGCCTGCGGCGAGACGCATGTCATGACGATCACGCCGCCCTGACGACCTTGGCGCGGCGACGCGTTCCGCGATCGCGCGCCGGCGGGCGCGTCTTCGGGCGCCGTCACGACGCGATGGATTGTCGGTGGGCTTCCGCCTGAACGGGCGCGTAGAGCCGACGATACTCGGCCGGGCTCAAGCCGGTGCTTCGCTTGAAGAGGCGGCGGAAGAACGCGACGTTCTCGTAGCCGACCGCCGCGGCGATCTCGTCGACGGTCTGCCGACCGGTCTCGAGCGCCCGTTTCGCCGCTTCGACCCTGAGATTCTGCGCATAGGCGATCAGCGTGGCGCCGGTCGCGGCCCGGAAGCGCCGCTTGAGGCTGCGTTCGGGCACGCCGCAGGCCGCGACGACGCCGGCGACCGGATCGGCGTCGCAGAAATTCTCCGAGAGCCAGTTCTCCGCGCGCCGCACGACGCTGTCCGCATGCGGCAGCCGAACGACGCGGTTGGCGAAGGGCAGTTGGCCTTCGGAGTGCCATTTCAAGAGGAACGCCTTCGCCGTGTTCAGCGCTTCGCTCGGCGAGACGTGGCGCGAGATGATGTGGAGCGCGAGGTCGTGCCACGAACTCGAGCCGCCCGCCGTCACGAGCCGTCCGTCTCGGTCGGAGAAACAGAGATTGGCGAAGGGATCGAAGCGCACGCTCGGAAACTTGCGGCGGAAGAGGTCTTCGTAGGCCCAATGCGAGGTCGCCTCGAGGCCGTCGAGCAGGCCGGCGGCGGCGAGCAGCACCGAGCCGCTGCACGCGGAGTAGATCGTCGCGCCGGCCGCGCGCCGCTCGGACAGCCAGGCTTTCACGACGTCGTATCGGTCGTCGATCGGGTCGTCGAGACCGGTCCAGAGATCGGTGATGACGATGATGTCGGAGCGCGGGCGCTCGTCGACGCCGAGATCCGGATGGACCGGAACGCCGAAGCCGCAGGCGAAGGGCCGACGCGTGAGCGAGACGATGCGCGGGCGGATCCGAACGGGTCCGGGTTCGAGCCGCGTGATCTCCGCCCAAGCCGTCGCGGTCGTCGCCAAGACGTCGAACATGCCGTAGAGCGCCGATCCCGCGCTCTCGGGCAGCGCCAGAAGATGCATCTCGATCGGTTGAGACTCGGTCATCGCGCGGCTCGCGAATTTGGCGTGAATCGATCGGTTTCGACCTAGATGGCGCTGCCGATCGGATCTGTCCAGCCCTACCTACGCCGCTCCGAACGTCGCGCCCCGAGGCGCCGCGCGGTCGGATCAGGAGCGAAAGGAGACCCTGCGGACCGAGGCTCTGAGGAAAAGGCCAGGAAATCTCCAGGGAATCTCCAAGCCCGCCCCAAGCGGCGACGTCTCGCGACGCTTACCTCTCGTCTCCATCGGCGGCGGGACTTGGCGGACGTCGCCGCGCTCGAAGGAAGAAAGGACTGAAGCGATGCAAACACAAACCGAAACCAATACGGCGCGCAACGGCGTCAATCTCGAGGCGCTGATCGAGGCGCGCGAGGCGCTCACCAACGCGCCGGAGGCGGCGCAATTCACCTGGCGCGCCCGCTGCGAATGGCTCGACGGCGTCCATAGCCGCTCGACCGTCGACGGTTTCTTCGGCCTCGGCGATCAGCAGGCCCGCAAGTCGGCGCACACGATCGACGCAGACCATCCGGAGCAGTTCGCGGCGCCGGATATGGGCCCGACGCCGGTCGAGATCGTTCTCTCGGCGCTGGCGAGCTGCCTGACCGCCGGCGTCGCCAGCGTGGCGCAGAACCGGAACATCCAGCTGCGCTCGGTCAAGGCGACCGTCGAGGGCGACATGGACCTCGCCGGCATCCTCGGCATCGACGGCGGCGTGCGCAACGGCTTCAGCGCCATCCGCGTGTCCTTCGACGTCGACGCGGACGCGACCGCTGACGAGATCGCGGCGCTGGTCGCCCAGTCCCAGAAGCGCTCGGCCGTCTTCGACATCGTCAGCAACCCGACCAACGTCCACGTGACGGTCGGCTGACCGGCGCGATCGGCGCGCCCTTTCGAGGGCGCGCCGCTGAGCCCGGAGCCGACGACGCCGAGAGAGGAGCAAGAGACATGAAAGCGGTGACGACCGTCATCATCGGCGCCGGCCAGGCCGGGCTCGCGATGAGCCGCGAGCTTTCTCGCCGCGGCGTCGATCACCTGGTTCTCGAGAAGGGCCGGGTGGCCAACGCCTGGCGCACGGAGCGCTGGGACAGCCTGAATCTTTTGACGCCGAACTGGGCGAACGGCCTGCCGGGCGCGCCCTATGCCGGCCCCGAGCCGCACGGCCATATGCCGGTCTCGGAACTCGTCGCCCGGATGGACGCCTACGCCGCCGAGATCGACGCGCCGGTGCGCGGCCAAATGACCGTGCGCCGCGTCAGCGCCGCGTCCGGCGGCTATCTCGTCGAGACCGATCAAGGCGTCTTCGCCTGCGAGAGCGTCGTCGGCGCCACGGGCGCCTGCGCGCGGCCGAATGTTCCGGGGATCGCGGCGGCGGTTCCGGCCGAGATCTTTCAGACGACGCCGTCCGCCTATAAGCGACCGGCCGATCTGCCCGAGGGCGGCGCGCTCGTCGTCGGCGGCTCCGCCTCGGGCGTTCAGATCGCCCGCGAGCTCAGGCTCTCGGGCCGCGCCGTGACCTTGGCCGTCGGCAATCATCTGCGCCTGCCGCGCGCCTATCGCGGCTCCGACATCGAATGGTGGCTCGAGGCGATCGGCCTCTTGGACGAGCGCTTCGACGCCGTGGAGGATCTCGACCGCGCCCGGCGCGCGCCGTCGCCGCAGCTGATCGGCGGGCCCGACCCGGTCGACCTCAACGCCTTGCAGGCGCTCGGCGTCGAGATCGTCGGGCGGCTGATGGACGTCCGCGGCTCGGAGGCGCTCTTCTCGGGCGGCCTCGGCGCGCTCGTCGCTTCGGCCGATCTCAAGATGCGGCGCCTGCTCGACCAGATCGACGCCTGGGCGTCCGAGCGCGCGCTCGACGCCGAGCTGCCGGCGCCCGATCGCCCGGCCGCGACCGAGGCGCCGCGCGCGCCGCGTCTGGCGGTCGATCTCGGCGGCGGCGAGATCCGCTCGATCGTCTGGGCGACCGGCTATCGGCCCGACTTCTCGTGGCTCGACCTGCCGGTCTTCGATCCGCGCGGACGCCTGCGCCATCATGGCGGCGTCGTCGACGCGCCCGGCGTCTACGTCCTCGGCCTGCCGCTTCTGAGGACGCGCAAGTCGCATCAGATCTCCGGCGTCGGCGGCGACGCCAGGGAGCTCGCCGATCATCTGAGGCGGCGTCTCGACGACCGCCGCGCGGCTTGACCGCGCCAACGAAAAGGACCGATCCGATGTTCCGCACCGCCTTCTCGAGCGCCCGCTACGACGCGATCGTCGTCGGCGCCCGCTGCGCCGGCGCCGCGACCGCGATGCTCCTGGCCCGCGCCGGCGCCAAGGTGCTGCTCGTCGACCGCGACGCGCGCGGCGCCGACGCGCTCTCGACGCATGCGCTGATGCGGCCGGCGGTCGCGCAGCTCCATCGCTGGGGCCTGCTCGGCGACGTCGTCGCCAGCGGCGCGCCGGCCGCGACGCGGATGACCTTTCACTACGGCGACGAGACGATTCCGATCGAGATCAAGAAGCGGGACGGGATCGCCGGGCTCTACGCGCCGCGCCGCCGCGTGCTCGACCGGATCCTGGTCGACGCGGCCGTCGCCGCCGGCGCCGAGACGCGCTTCGGCGTCACGTTCCGGTCGCTCAAGACCGACGGCGCCGGGCGCGTCGTCGGCGCGCATCTCGGCGACCGCGAAGGACGCTCGGCGACGGCGCGGGCGGATCTCGTCATCGGCGCCGACGGACGCGTCTCGAGCGTCGCCGAAGCGGCGGACGCGCGCGTCGAGCGCCAAGGGCGGAGCCGCGCCGCCGTGGTCTACGGCTATTTCGCCGGCGTCGAGAACCAAGGCTATCGCTGGCGCTATCGGCCGGGCTGGAGCGCCGGCGCGATCCCGACCCATGACGGGCTCCATTGCGTCTTCGCGTGCGTGCGGCCGGAGGACTACGGCGCGCGTTTCCGCGGGGATCCGCTCAAGGGCCTTCTGAAGTTGATCGCCGAGACGGATCGCGACGTCGCCGAGGCGCTCTACGCCGCCGGCCCGCAGGATCGGCTCCGCCGTTTCGCCGGCGCGCCCGGCTTCCTGCGCCGAGCGCACGGGCCCGGCTGGGCGCTGGTCGGCGACTCCGGCTACTTCAAAGACCCGATCACGGCGCATGGCATCAGCGACGCCTTCCTCGACGCCGAGCGCCTCGCCGCGGCGTATCTCAGCGGCGGCGAGGCGGCGCTCGCCGGCTATCAGGCCGAGCGCGACCGCCTGGCGCGGCCGATGCTCGCCGTCACCGACGCGATCGCGGCGCTCGATTGGGATCTCGAAGAGGTGAAGCGCCTGCATGAAGGACTTCGCCGCTGCATGCAAGCGGAGCTCGCCGCGCCGCCGCGCGCGCCGACGAAGCTGCCGCTCGCCGCCTGACGGCGAGCCGGCGCCAACGCCGCAAACGCCTTCGGGCCTCTGGCCCGAAGATAAGCCGCGGCGCGCCCGAAGGCGCGCCGATGGCCGAACTACGCTTGAACTGAAGGAGACGAGAGAAATGACCGAACAGAACCGCAAAGAAACCTTGTCGTCCGCCGGCTACAACTTCGGCTTCGACGAGATCATGGGCGCGCCGAACTACGACCGCTTCCCGGCCTGGTACGCCGAGCGCCGCCTCCCGCCCAGCAAACCGTTCGAACGCCTTGTCGAGACGCCGGAGCCGGTTTCGGCGCCGCCGCGCAAAGCCGCCTAAGGAGAAGAACGATGAGACCCGAAACGGCGACGCGGCGGCCAGCCGCCGCGGATCGGCGGATCGGCGCCGGCCCGAAGGCGTCGATCCTCGAGACGGTCGGCCGAACGCCGACCGTTCGGCTCAACAAGATCGGCCCGAGTCATGTCGCGCTCTACGCCAAGCTCGAGGCCTTCAACCCGATGGGCTCGGTCAAGGACCGCCTGGCCCTCGGCGTCATCGAGGCGGCGGAGCGCTCCGGCGCGCTCACGCCCGGTCAGACCGTGATCGAGGCGACCTCGGGCAACACCGGCATCGGCCTCGCCATGGTCTGCGCGCAGAAGGGCTATCCGCTCGTGATCGTCATGGCGGAGAACTTCAGCGTCGAGCGGCGCAAGCTGATGCGCTTTCTCGGCGCGAAGGTG
>CAZPTD010000144.1:0-1898 GCA_964588915.1 uncultured Neomegalonema sp.
GGCGGCGCGCCAGCGCGCCTCGGCCGCGCGCGCCCCGGCCTCGGCCTCGGCCGCGGCGGCGGCGGCGGCGAGCGGCGCGATCCGGCCGACCCCGCCGTAACCGACCGAAAGGCCGGTCTCCTCTTCGAGACGCGCCGCCTCCGCCTCGAGCGCGACGAGCGCCTCGAACTGGAACGCGGCGAGGTCGCTCCAGCGCTCCGGCGCATGCGGCATCAGCGCGCCGAGCGGATTGGCGCTGGCGCCGGCGACGCCGATCGCGCCTTCCGTCGCCAAAACCGTTGACAGACCGGCCTCGAGACCGCGTCTTGCGGCCCAGAGGCCCATCACGCCGCCGCCGATCACCAAAAGATCCGCGCTGCGATCCGCCATGGCGCCTCCTCTCTCGTGTCGAAAGAGAGCGTGATGCCGGATCGAGACGCAAGCGCCTCATGGCCGCCGCCGCCGAGCCGCCTGGCGGAGATCGAGTGGGCCGAGGACGGCGCGCCGATCAGCCGCGCCTATGGCGACATCTATTTCTCGCGCGAGGACGGCGCGGCGGAGACCGACTATGTCTTCATCGAGGGCTGCGGACTGCCGGACGCGTTCGAAGGGCGCGCGCGGCTCCAGACCGCGGAGCTCGGCTTCGGGCTCGGCCTGACGACGGCGCGGCTCCTCGCCGCCTGGGCGCGCGCGGCGCGCCGGCCGGCGCTCGCGATCGCCTCCTTCGAGATCGCGCCCGCCCCGATCGAGGCGATGGCGCGGGCGCTCGCGCCATGGCCCGGCGTCGGCGATTTCGTCGAACGGCTCGCGCCCGCTTGGCCGCCGCGTTCCGGGCGGAACCGATACCGCCTCGTCGACGGCGACGCGCCGGCGGTCTTGGAGCTCTTCGTCGGCGACGCGAACCGGCTGGTTCCGGCTTGGGACGGCGCCGCGGACGCCTGGTTTCTCGACGGCTTCTCGCCGGCGAAAAACCCCGAGCTTTGGCGGGCGGCGCTCCTCGAGGCGGTCTTCGCCAAGACCGCGCCCGGCGGCGTCTTCGCGACCTATGCGGCGGCCGGCCGGGTGCGGCGGCGGCTCGAGGCGGCGGGCTTCGAGGTGACGCGCCGTCCGGGTTTCGGGCGCAAACGCGAGATGCTCGCCGGGCGCAAACCCGGCTCCTGAACGCGCAACGGGCCCGACCGCGCATGGGTCGGGCCCGCCCCCCGCACGGGCGCGGCAGGCCGCGCCCGTCAACTCAGCGCGCGCGTTCTAGAACTCGGCCCAATCGTCCTGGTTCGACGCCGCCGCGAGCGGCGGCTGCTCGAGCGCGCGCCAGTCCCTGTCCGCGGCGGCCTCGCTCGCCGCGGCCTTGCGAACGGGTTTCTCGGCGGCCGAAGGCGATTTCGCCGCGGGCGCCTTGGCCGAGGCGCGCTCGGAAGAGGTCTTCTCGTCGGCTTGCTTCTTCGCGGCCGGCGCCGCCGCGGCCGGCGCGGCGGCGACCGCCGGCTGCGGCCGCGCCGCCGCCTTTTTCGCGCTCTGGCGCGTCGTGCGGAACCGGCCCGAGAGCGTCGCCAGCGACGCCCCCTTCTCCGAGAGCGCCCGCGCCGCGCTGGAGCAGGTGTCGATGAGCGCCGCGTTCTGCTGGGTGATCTGGTCGAGATGGGTCACCGCCGACGAGATCTCTTCGAGGCCGGTCGCCTGCTCGCGGCTCGCCGAGGCGATGTTCTCGATGGTCTCGCTCGTCTTGCGGATCGCGTCGACGACCTCGCCGAGCGCGTCGCCCGTCGCCTCCACGAGCCGGACGCCGTCGGTCACGTGGCTCGAGCTCTGCTCGATCAGCTCCTTGATGCCGCGCGCCGCGTCGCTCGAACGCTGAGCGCGCGTCCGCCCCTCGGAGGCGACGACGGCGAAGCCTTTGCCCGCCTCGCCGGCGCGCGGCG
>CAZPTD010000144.1:1908-10246 GCA_964588915.1 uncultured Neomegalonema sp.
GCGCCGCCTCGACGGCGGCGTTGAGGGCCAGGAGGTTGGTTTGGAACGCGATCGAATCGATGACGGTGATGATCTCCGAGATCTTCTCCGAGCTGCCCTCGATCAGCTTCATCGCGCCGACCGCCTCGCTCACCACCTGTTGGCTCTTGTCGGCCTGGCGGCTCGCGACGGTCGAGATGTCGTTGGCCTGCTCGGCGCCGGCGGCGGTCGTCTTCACCGTCGCGGTCATCTGCTCCATCGTCGCCGCGGTCTCTTCGAGCGACGAGGCCTGGCTCTCGGCGCGGCCGGAGAGGTCGGCGGCGGCGGCGAGGATGGCGTCGACGCCCTGGTTCAGCTCGCCCGCGAGCGCGCCGACGTCGTCGATGAGATTGTCGATGACGCCGGCGGCGTCGTTGCTCTCCGCGGCGACGGCGCGGAGCCTTCCGTCGAACGCGCCTTCGATCCGGGCGCGCGCGTCGCCCTGGGCGAAGGCCTTGGCGTGCGCGTCGAGCGCCTCGGCGAAGGTCGCGAAGCGCGCGATGAGGCCGTTGAGGTCGTCGGCGAGCGACGCGAGCGTCGGGTTGTCGAAACGCGCCGGCGCGCGGGCGTCGAGATCGCCGTTTCGAGCCGCGGCGATCGCGGGCGCGACGGCGCGGGCGAAGGCCTCGACCGCCTCGAGGCAAGACCGCTCGCCGGCCGTCTCGGCCGCGGCTCTCGCAGCGCTCTCGGCGGCGTGGCGCGCGGCCGCCTCCGCGGCGTCGCGCGCGTCGCGCGCGCCGTCGAGCTCGGAGAGAGCGCCGCGCAGGAGAGCGCCGGCGGCGAGCGCGCCGATCAGGCCGACGGCGGCCGCCACGGCCGCGATCGCCCGGGGATCGGCGAGCAGAACCGCCGCTCCGCCGACGAGGACGGCGACGCCGATGACGACGAGCTTGAGCGCGAGGCGTAGACGGGACGAAAATGAGCTGGACACGTCTGGCTCCATCAAGGAAGTCCCGTGCAAGATAACGCCTGAAGGTTAGGACTTGCTTGTCCTCGGCGCGAAAAGGCGCGGCGCCCGCCGCCGCAGGAGACCGCGATGGAGATGATCTATGCGGCGCTCCGAGCGCTGGTCGGGCTCGTCGGCCGGGCCAGGTCGGGCCTCGAGGCGCTCCTGCGCAACCTGATCGGCGCGTATGGGCTCCTGCCCGGCAAGCGGACGCTGCGCGCCGCGGCCCTTTTCGGCGCGATCGCCTCCGGCCTTCTCGTCCTCGTCGCGGCGGTCCTCGCCTACGCGCTGCCCGTCGCGACGCGACTCTGGGGCGAGGAGACGCAGGCCGAGTTCGAGGCGGCGCATCGCCGGGCGATGGCGATCGCGCTCTTCGACGCGAACGGAACCTATGTCGGCGCGCTCGACCGCAGCTTCGAGGCCGACGTCTTCGGCGCGCGCCGGCCGATCGAGATCGACGGCCGCCTCGCCTTTCCGGACCACAAGACGCATCACCTCCGGGACGCGCCGGGCGACTATTGGCGGTGCCTCGCCCATCTCGAGGATCGCCGGCTCGGCGGACTCTGGAACCCGCAGGGCGTCGACTTTCTCGGCATCCTGCGCGTGCCGGCGGCGAGCGTGCGCGCCAGTCTCGCCGCCGGCTCCTTGCGCATCGGCGGCGGCGGCTCGACCCTGCCGATGCAGCTCGCGCGCTCCTTCTTCAAGCTCTATCCGGGCGATCCGGAGGTGAACGCGCTCCGGCGCAAATGGCTCGAGTGGCGCTCCGCGCCGCCGCTCTACCGGCTGTTGACGGGCGACGGGCCGGACCCGGAGCGACGCTTCCGCCAATGGACCGCGCTTCACTTCGCGCATATCCAAGGGGCCGGTCCGGCGGACGTCTTCGGCGTCGAGGCCGCGGGACGCGCGCTTTTCGGCAAGGGCGCGGCCGAGCTGAGCGCGGCCGAGCAGTTCCTTCTCGCCGCGGCGATCCGCCAGCCGATCCGCTACGGCTCGACGGCGATCTGGCGGCGCGCGGTCCGCCGCGCCGGGATCTGCGTCGAGGCGCTTCTGCCCGAGGCGGCGCGCGCGGCGGCCGAGGCCGAGCTCGCCGCGATGGCGGCGTCGGCGCCCGAGCCCTTCGTCGATCCGGCGCTGGCCGAGGCCTTCGCGTCGGTCGGCGCGGACGCAAGGCGCGCCGGCTCGCCGGAAGGGCTGTCCTCGATCGCGCTCGGCGGCGTCGAGCGCGGCGTCGCCGCGGAGCTGCGCGACGCCTTCGGCGCGCTGGCGCGCGAGAAGGTCGCCGCCGCGCATCTGACCATCGACGCGGCCGAGAACATGATCTTCGCCGCCGAGATGGACGCGCTTCTCGACGCGCTGCCGGCGCGCTGGGGCGACCGCTTCGACGCCGAGCGTTTCGCGCTGACGCGGGCGGCCGCCGCCGAGGAGGACGCGCCGCCGCGCCTGCTTCTGCCGGTCGTCGCCGTGGCGGCGGACGAAGAGGGTCGGATCGTTCTCTATTATTCGTCCGGCTACGACAGCTTCTATCACGGGCTCGTCGCTCAGCGGCGGCGGAGCCCGATCGGCCTCGGCTGGGAGGCCTACGAGCCGAGACGCGAGCGGCGCGAGATCGCGAGCGTCGGCAAGATCCTCGGCGCGCTCGCCCTGGCCGACGCGGGCGAGACCGATCCGTCGGCGCGCTGGAGCAACTATTGCCTGCGCGACCGGCCCGAGCGCTGCTTCTGCGAGGACGGGCCGTGCCTCGACGGCTGGCCGTTCGTCACGGCGCGCGAAGCCTTCGGCCGCTCGCTCAACGACGCGCTCATCCGCCGTCTCGTCCGGCGCGCGGCGCCGGATCGGCTCCGCGAGCTCGCCCTGCGCGCCGGTCTGATCCTGCCGCCCGCGCACGCCGCTTCGCCGCCCGAGACGACGATCGCGCTCGGCTGGCACGCGGCCGCGCCGCGCCGCGCGCAGATGCTGGCCGCCGCAGCGCTCGACTACGCGCTCGGCGGCGCCGGCCGCGCCGAGCGCCCGCATCTCGTCGCGGCGGTGGAGCGTCTCTCGCTCGAGGATGATTCGCGGCGCTTGACCGACTTCGCCGATCCGCTCGGCGCGTTCGATCCGGCGCGCGGCGCGATCGATCTCGGGCTCCGCGGCGACGCGCGCTCGCGGCGTTTCGCGGCGTCGGTGCTCTCGGCGCCGATCGAGCGCGAGGACGGGACGCTTCGCGCGCTCGGCGGATGGCGCGCCGGGCGGCGCGGCGTCGCGCTGCACATCGCCAAGACCGGAACCAGCGGCGTCGGCCCCGGCGGGCTCTCGGGCTACGACAACTACGATTGGTGGATCGCCGGCGCGATCCTCTTCGAGGACGGGCGGCGCTATTCCTACGTGGTCGCGGTCGGATACGGCGCGCCGACGGCGCCCTTCGCGCGCGATCTTGGTGGCGGCGCCGCCGCGCCGATCGCCGATCTGATGCTCCGCCGGCTCGCCGAGCGCGTCGCGCGTTGACTGTCGGCGGACAAATAAGCGACCTCGACTACGTCAGAAAATAGCCGCACTTCGCGGCATTCTGCGATCCTTTGTGCAGTGCGGCGCGGGTGTGGCGGGGCGAGCCGCTCTCGGCGGATCGGAGTCGAAGATGGCCGAAGGCGGCGACGACAGCGGGTCAGGGCGCGCGAAGGCGGCGTCGGCGCCCCACGCCGAGCGCAGCTGGCGTCGTCCGCGGCGGTCGCGGAAGACGGAGCGTGAGGAGCCGACGCTCTCGGCCGAAGCGGGCGGCGGCGCCGGCGGATCGGACGAGGGCGAACCGGGCGAACGCTTCGCCGCGGCGCGGCCGGTCGGACCGCGCGTCGATCCGCCGCCGCGCCCCGAGGCGAGGCGGCGGCCGGCCGTCCTGCGTTGGATCGTGAGCACCAGCTTTCCGATGCTCATCTTCCTCGCGCTCAGCTGGACCTCGACCACGCTCGGCCTCGTCGGGCTGATCAGCGCCGATCGCGGCGAGGCGACGGCGCTCGAATACGTGATCGTCGGCTTCCTCGTCCTCGCCGCGACGATCACCATGAAGCTGATGCTCGACCTCCTGTTGGAGGCGCGCGGCGTTCTGCGCGGCGCGCTCTGTCTCTTCGGCTACGTCACGCTGATGACGCTCTCCGTCGGCTTCGGCTTCGCCTTCTATTGGGAATTGCTCGAGGCGCGGCGGCAGAGCTTCGACAACGCCCGCGTCGCCGTCGCTTCGGCGACGCAGAAGCTCGAGCAGGGCCGGGCCATCCTCGTTCAGCTCAACACCGCCCTCGACGCGTTGGCGACCGACAGCGCCGCCAAGTCGCGCCGGGAAGAGGCGGTCGGCTTCACCTGCGAGCCCGATGTCGGGCCCGGCCCCGGGCCGCGGCGCGAGTTTCGGCGCTCCGAGGCGGCGCGCTTCGCGGACGCGGCGACGGTCCTCGGCGCGCGGATCGCCGATGAGGAGGCCAAGATCAACGCGCTCTCCGAACGCCTCGCCGCGCTCGAGGCGGCCGCGGACGAGGGCGCCGAGGGCGACGCCGAACGCGACGCCGCCTTCGCCGCGATCAACGCCGACTTCCAGCGCTTCGAGGCGGACTTCAACGCGTTCCTCACCGCCGGTCCGTTGCCGGCGCTGGCGTCGACTTTCACCGCCGACGCCGCCGCCTATCGCAATCCGTCCTTCGTCCGCACCGGACCCGACGCCTTCGGCCGCGTCTCGGACTTCGTCTGCACCGACCGCGCGCTCGCGGCCCGGCTCGATCAGGTCGCGCGCACGATCAACGGCCTCGATCCCGTCTCCTTCGGCAGCGTCCGCATCATCGAGGACGCCGGCGCGACCTCCGAGGCCTTCGAGCGACTCACCACCTCGGCCGGCGACGTCGTCTTCTTCTGGCGCGCCGAGGCGCTCGGCGAGGAGGACGCCATCCGCCAGCGCGTCGCCCTCGAGCGCGCCCGCGAGGCCGCGGCGGCGGACGAGAGCCAAGAGGAGGCGCGGCGCATCGCCGAGGAGATCCTCGCGGCGACCGGCGGCGCCGGCGCGGCGACGCAGCAAGGCCTCATCTCGCGCGACATGATCCCGCTCTTCACCGCGGGCATCGTCGATCTGATGATCCTGGTGCTGACGCTCCTCGAAGGGCCGGATCGCGGCGGCCGATTCGGCGCTCTGCATGGCGGCATGGAGCGCGCCGCGCGCGCGCCTCTCAGTCCGATGGAGCTCCTCGCCTACAGCCGCGAGCTCGCCGGCGATCCGAATTTCCGCCTCTTCGACGCCTATCGCTTCACCTATCTCGGCCGCGACTACGTCGCCGTGCCGATGTCGCCCTCGGGCGATCCCGACGAGGCGCAGGACGACGTCGCGATCTCGAACCTCTTGCGCGCGCTCCGGGCGAAGGGCTTCGCGCGACGGGCGCGGCCGGTGCCGTACAAGTCGAACGAGGTCGTCGCCGCCCAGCTCGAGCAGCGGCAAAGCCCGGCGGCGGGCCGGCGCGGCTACGAGCTCTGGCGGCTCGATTCGGCCTTCTGGAGCGAGGCGCTCGACGGCTTCTACGACGACGCGCGCCGCATGCAGAGGTCGCGCCGCGACGTCGGCGCCGCGGCGCCGGAGGAAGGCGACGGGACGGCCTGATCCCGCGCCTCGCCGCGGCGTTAACCATCGTCCCGCGGCTTAACGAAGCGTTCATTTCTCTCGCCGATCGTTTCAGCGGGCGGCCTCCAGCGCCGTCCCGAGAGCGTCAAGGTCGGAGAAGAGACCCATGTCCGCCATTGCAGCAGCGCCCGCATCCGCCACGGCGGTCGCGGAGGCCGAATGGGCCCTGGAGCGCGCGTCGCCCAATTTGCGCAGCGTCGTCGAGCCGGCGCCGAAATCGCCCGAGGAGGCGCTGCGCGGCCTCGTCGTCGCCGCCGAGGACGGTTGGCTCGAGGACGGCGCCGCCAAGTCGGCGATGGCGCTCATTGCCGAGCCCGACGCGCCGATGGCGCTCCTCTTCCTCGCTTACGCCGAGCGCGCCCGCGCCGCCGGGCTCGAGATGCGCCTCGTCTTCGCGCAGCGCCGGCGCGCCTGGGGCTGGTGGCGCGCGGCCGGACCGGCGGCGGCCTACGACATTCTCGGGCCGCGGCGTCTGCGCTTCCTCGAGGGAAGCGACGCGCGGCGCTACTACAACCAGGCGGTTTTCGGGCTGACGGCGCTCTGGTCGGGCGCCCGCATCGGCCGCAGCCGCTACGCCGCCTGGGGCGGCAGCTTCAGCGCGATCGCGCCGACGCCGGAAGGCCGAGAGCGCGCCGCCCGCGCCCACGCCAGCTTCGAGGCGGTGTGGATGGTCGCCCGCGGCGTCTGAGCGCGCCGGCTTCAGCCGAGCCAGGCCGCGGTCGTCGCCGCGATCCGGCGGCAGGCCTCCTCGAGATCGGCGTCGGAATAGGCGGTCGAGACGCGGAAGCGACCCGGCGCGCCGAAGGCGCGGCCCGGCACCGTCGCCACGCCCGCCGCGTCGATGAGCGCGTAGCAGAAATCCGCGTCGGTCGCGATCGTCTTCCCGCCGTCGATTTTCGCGCCGTAGACGCCCTCGCAGGACGGCAGCGCGTAGAACGCGCCTTCCGGGACCGGACAGGCGATCCCGGGCGCCGCGCCGAGAAGCTCGGCGACGCGGTTTCGCCGGCGCTCAAAGGTCGCGCGCCGCTCCTCCAAGAGCCCGGTCGTCAGCGCCTCGGGCGCCGTCAAGGTGGCGAGCGCCGCCGCCTGGCCGATCGAGCTCGCGCCGCTCGTCGATTGACCCTGGAGCGTGGTCATCGCCGAGATCAGCGGCTTCGGGCCGACGGCGTAGCCGACGCGCCAGCCGGTCATCGCGAAGGATTTCGACGGGCCGAGCACGGTCAGCGTCCGCTCGGCGAGGTCGGGCGCGGCGACGCGGAAGGAGACGTGCCGGCGCCCGTCGAAGACGAGATGCTCGTAGATCTCGTCGGAGACGATCCAGACCTCCGGATGCGCGCGCAGGACCTCGGCGAGCGCGGCGAGCTCGCGCTCCGCGCAGACCGCGCCGGCCGGGTTGCTCGGCGAGTTGAGGAGAAGCCAGCGCGTCTTCGGCCCGATCGCGGCGGCGAGCGCGTCCGCCGTGATCTTGAAGCCGGTCTCGACGCCGCAGGAGAGGATGACGGGCTTGGCGCCGGCGACGCGGACCATATCCGGGTAGCTCGTCCAGTAGGGCGCGGCGAAGATCACTTCCTCGCCGGGCTCCAAGGTGGCGAGGAACGCGTTGAAGAGCGCTTGTTTGGCGCCCATCGTCACGCAGACCTCGTCCCGCGTCGCCTCGAACCCGTTCTCGCGCCGGCACTTCTCGGCGACGGCGTCGCGGAGCTCGGGCAGGCCGGCGGTGGGCGTGTATTTGGTCTTGCCCTCGGCGGCGGCGCGGGCGGCGGCCTCCTTGGCGTGCTCGGGCGTGTCGAAATCGGGCTCGCCGGTGCCGAGGGCGATGACGTCCGCGCCCGCCGCCTTCGCCGCCCGCGCCGCCTCGGCGATGCGGACGATCTCCGAGAGCTCCACCTCGGCGAGGCGGGACGCCTTGCGGAACGCTGCGCCGGTCATGTCGGTCTCCTCATTTGCGGCCGGCGATGAGGAGCATAAGGCGGCCGGACGCGCAATGCGGGGCAAGCGAGATCGCGGAGTCGTCGCGCGCGCGTCGTCCGAGCGTCATCCCGGACGGCCAAAGGCTGATCCGGGATCCAGCGCCAATGCGCCCGGCGTTCTCCGCGTCGCCCTCTATCCCGGCTCGAGGCCGGGATGGCGGCGTCAGGTCGCTCCGCCTCGACCACCTCGGTCGTCGCCGGCGGCGGCGGATCGGCGCCCCGGTCTCAGCTCGGCGATGGCGGCGCCGGCGCGCGTCTGCTAGCTGACCGCCGACGGCTCTTGCGGAGATCGCCCATGAACATCGTCATCCACCACAATCCGGACTGCGCCACGTCGCGGAACGTGCGCGCGATCATCGAGGCTGCGGGCTACGCGCCGACCGTGATCGAATATCTGAAGACCGGCTGGACGCGGCCGCAGCTGCTCGGGCTCTTCGCCGCCGCCGACCAGACGCCGCGGACCGCGCTCCGCGTCGCGCGGTCGCCGGCCGAAGAGCGCGGCCTCACCGATCCGAGCGTGCCGGACGAGCGGCTCCTGCAGGCGATGCTCGAGCATCCGATCCTGGTCAACCGCCCGATCGTCTGCACGCGCCGCGGCGTCCGGCTCTGCCGTCCCTCAGAGATCGTGCTCGACCTCCTCGAGCGGCTGCCGCCCGGACCGCTCTTCAAGGAGGACGGCGAGATGATCATCGACGCCGACGGCAATCGGGTCTGAGGTCGCACCATATCGTCTGATCGGTTCTGACGGAGCCAACCTCGCCCTTGTCGTCCCGGCCAAGC
>CAZPTD010000145.1:0-10168 GCA_964588915.1 uncultured Neomegalonema sp.
GGCCGACCGACGCGATCATGGTCGACAACGCCGACTGGCTCGACGAGCTCAACTACATCGCGTTCCTGCGCGACTACGGGCCCCATTTCACGGTCAACCGCATGCTGACCTTCGACAGCGTCCGGCTCCGGCTCGACCGCGAGCAGCCGCTCAGCTTCCTCGAGTTCAACTACATGCTCTTGCAGGCCTACGACTTCGTCGAGCTCCACCGCCGCTACGGCTGCCGCCTGCAGATCGGCGGCTCGGACCAGTGGGGCAACATCGTCAACGGCGTCGATCTCGGCCGCCGCGTCGAGCAGGCGGAGCTTTTCGGGCTGACGACGCCGCTGCTGACGACCTCGGACGGCAAGAAGATGGGCAAGACGGCGCAGGGCGCGGTGTGGCTCGACGCCGAGCTTCTGAGCCCGTACGACTTCTGGCAGTTCTGGCGGAACGCGTCGGACGCGGATGTCGGCAAGTTCCTGAAGCTCTTCACCGAGCTGCCGGTCGAGGAGTGCGAGCGTCTCGGCGCGCTCGAGGGCGCCGAGATCAACGACGCCAAGATCCGACTCGCCAACGAGACGACGACGCTCGCGCACGGGCCGGAGGCCGCCGCTGCGGCGGAGCGCACCGCGCGCGAGACCTTCGAGGCGGGCGGGGCCGGCGAGGACCTGCCGCTGACGCTGCTCGACGCGGACGCGTTCGAGGACGGCGCGATCACCGCGGCGCAGCTCTTCGTCCGGGCCGGCCTCGCCAAATCGGGCAAGGAGGCGAAGCGGCTGATCGCCGAGGGCGGCGCGCGCATCGAGGGCGAGGCGGTCTCGGATCCCGGCGCGCCGGTCGCCGCCGAGCGCTTCGCGGGCGGCCCGCTCAAGCTTTCGGCCGGCAAGAAGCGCCACGCTCTCGTCGGCCGCGGCTGAATTCGGATCGGTTCATCTGTCGAGACGGCGCCGCAGGCCGCGCGGGCGCCGCGCGCGCTCGACGTCGAAATTGTCGCCGGAGAGGATCTCGCGGAACGGTCCGGGCGTCAGCGCCGAGAGCGGATTCGTCGAGACGCGCGGCTGATCGAGCGCGCCGCGCACCGCGAAGGAGATGCCGACGATGCCGCCTTCGCCGGCGAGCAGCGGCCCGATGATCGGCACCTCCGACACGACCATGTTGATGATGTTGGCCGGCGAGAGCGTCCCGTCGATGTCGATCGTCTCGGCGCGCCGGTCGATCCGCCCCGAAAAACTGATCCCGAGCGACGGACCGGTGGCGACGGCGTCGCGGATGTCGATGCGCTCGGCCGTGCGGCGGAACGGAATCGAGACCCTGGTGAAGCTGGTGCCGCCGCTGCCGATGCGGTCGAAAAGGCCGAAGCCGGTGGCGAAGGACAGGAGCTCGGCGAGGAGCGGCGCTTCGGTGAGCACGATGTCCCGCGCGAGGATCCGGCCCCTGATCACGCCGTCTCTCTCGACGCCCGACAGCGAGATCTGGCCGCCGGCCGCGCCGTGGAAGAGGTCGAGCGCTTTGAGCGCGTCGCCGGCCCGGTCGGCGCGGATCACGAAGGCCTGGCCGCCGTCGTCCTCGAGCTCGAGGCTCGCCTCGATCATGGCGCGGCCGGCCGCGGCCTGCGCCTCGGCGGCGACGCGTCCGTCTTCGAAGCGCTGCCCCGCGGCGGCGAAGCCCTGCAGGCGCGTCCGGTCGCCGAGCCGCACGCGATCGAAGGCGAAATCGAAATCGAAGCGCTGAGACGGCCCCGCCTCCGGCGTCTCCGCAGCGATGAAGAAGTCGCTGAGATCGATCGAGCGCCCATGCGCGACGAATGTGAGCGCGTCGCCCTCGCGCTGCTCGGTCCAAATCGCGAAGTCCGTGTCGTCGCCCTTCGTGATCGGCTCGAGCCTGAGCTCGCGCAGCGCGCCGTCCGGGCCGACCGCCACCCGGCCGGCGAAAGAGAGATCGCCGAAGGCGCCCGAAATGTTCTCGACGCGCCAGCCGCCCCCTGAAAGGCGCCGCAGCGCCGCCCGCGCCGTCGCCGCTTCGCCTTCCGGCTTGCGCCAGCCGACCGTCGGCACAACGAGCGCCGCCTCCGTCGCGTCGAGGCGCAGGTCGATCGGCGCGTCGGGATTGTCGAGGGACACGCCGAAGCTGGCCGCAACGGTCCCGCTCTCGACCAGGCCGCCGAGGCCGGCCTCCGCGAGCTCGCGCGGCCCGAGCGCCACGCTGATTCGCCCGCCGCTCTCGCCGCCCTCCGCCGCGAAGCTCTCTCTGAGATCGAGCCCGACCCGCAAGCCCTGATACGCGCCGCGCCCGGTGATCCGAGCGCCCTCGGCGGTCGCGACGAGTTCGAGGCGCTCCGAGGTGAACGGCCCGTCGAGATCGTCGCTGCGCAGCGCGACGCTCTCGAGGGCGGCGCGCGCCTCGATCGACATGTCCTCGATCGGAAAGTCCCGGATCAGCGGAAAGCCGAGGCTGGCCTCGGCCTCGAACGCGCCCTCGAAACCGGAGAGATCGCGGCCGTAGGAGGAGATCAGCGCCAGCGGCGGCAGGTCGAGGAGGGCGAGAAGCGCGCCGATCGAGCCTTCGGCGCGCAAGCCGACCTCGCCGTCCAGTTCCGGCTCGCCGAGACTCGGGATCGCGAAGCGCGACCCGGCGAGATCGATCGGCGAGCGCCCGGGCGGCGTCACCAGGCCGCTCTCGACGGCGAGCTCGAACCTCTCGAGCGTCACGGCGCCCGAACCGGAGCCGTCGGTGATCGGCGGCATGTCGGCGAGATAGGTCGCGGTCGTGTCCTCGAAGGCGAAGACGAGCGACAGCGCCTCCTCGACGCCCGCGCCGCCCGAATAAGAGAACTCGGCGCGCGTAAAGAGCGCGTCCTTGATGTTCTCTTCCATCCAGGCGCGGCCGTCCGGCGTCGCGCTCTCCGGCCAGAGACGGAGCGCATCCGCCATCCGGATCGGACCGACGGTCCCCTCGAGAGCGAATCTCGATTCGGCGATCGTGTTGCCGAAAACGACGCCGCCCGAGACGCGAAGGTCGACGCCGTCGACCGTCAAGTCGATCCCGCGCATGGTCGCGCGCTCGTCGCAGGGCGGACAGTCGCCCTCGGGGCAGACCTTGCAGACGCTGAACGAGAAATCCGCGGCCGCGCGCTCGATCGCCAGGACTTCGGGAAAAACGCCCGGCGCGTCGAGGCGGCCCGAATCGGCGTTGAACCGGACCGAGACGAACTCGGCGGCGCCGGCGCGGTCGCGCACGACGTCGATCGCCGCCTGGCCGGCGAGATCGAGCCCGGGCGCGTCGATGACGACGTCGCGCAGCTGCAGCGACTCGCCGACCGGGTCGACGAAAAGCGCCATCTCGACGCGGTCGATCGGCGCCGCCGCCGCGTCGTCGATCCTGAGCGCGCCGTTCTCGAGCCTCAGCGCGCCGTGGATCGGCGAGATGTCGCGGGTCGAGACGTCGAGCTGAAACTCGCCATGGGCGACGATGTCGCCGCCGATCGGCGACAACGGCGCCAGCTCGGGATATTGAGCGACGAACGTCTCGAGGGCGACGCCCGAGGTGGAGACGCGGACGTCCGCCCGCGTCGCGCCGGTCGCGAGCGTCGCGTCGAGCGCCATCGGGATCGGCGCGCCGCCCTCGGTGATGCTGAGATCGCCCGCGATCTCCAAGCGATAACCGTCCTCGTCGACGCGCAGGGCGAGGGCGCCGTTCTCCAGCGTCCAGACGCGGCCGGCGACGGCGTCGGCGAGCACGACGCTGGATTCGCGCACCGACAGCTCGCTGAGACCGGCGAGCGCCGCCGGCGCGTCGCCGCCCGAAAGGATCGCGAAGAGGCGCCCGGATCCGTCCGACGCGGCGTCCGCGACGAGCGCTTCGGCGAGCGCCGCGGCCGCCGGGCGCTCGGCCGTCGGCGGCGTCTCCGGCGCGCTCGATCCCGGCGGCGCCTCGGGCGCCGGCGCGCCCTGCGTCTGCCGCAGCGCGAAGGTGATCTCGCCGCTCTCCGAGCGCGTCGCCAGCGCCACGACGCCGCGGAGATCGATCTTCTCGATCCGCGCCCGGCCGTCGAGCGCCTCTTCGAGATCGAAGGCGACGAGGGCGGCCGGCGCGGCGACGACCTCCGCGCCGCCGCCGTCCATCAGCGCGACGTCTCTCAAGACGACCGCCACCCGGCCGGACGGCGCGTCGAATTCGACCGATGCGCCCTCGACGCCGAGCCTCCAGTCGCCGAGCTCGGCGTTCAGCCGCGTCTCGATCTCCTCGGCGACCGTCGGCAGGTCGATCGGCCCCCAGGACAGCCGCAGCAGCGCGACGCCGAGCAGGAACGTCGACGCCGTCAAAAGCCAGGAGAGGAAATTGATCGCCCGCCTCGGGATCATCTGTCTGCTCGCGCCCTCTCGCCTCGGAGGATCTTCCGCCCGACGGGTCCGACCGCTGCGTCGGGCGCCGTCTCGACGCGCGCCGACGATCTTCGCCGCTCGACTTCTCCTAACCGTTAATCGGCGGCGCGGCGAGGGGCTTGACACTGGCGCGGAGCGGTTCCGGGGCTATCATCTCCGCGACGCGGCGCGCGCGGGCGCGCCGCTATGGGACGAGGACGCGCCGAAACGACGGCGCCGAGCTGGAGGGAGCGCGCGATGAGCGCACACGCGGCGATCGAGGCCGGATCGACGTTTCCGGATTTCACGCTGCCGCGCGACGGCGGGGCGGAGGTCTCGCTCGCCGATCTCGCGGGACGCAAGGCCGTGATCTATTTTTATCCGAAGGACGACACCAGCGGCTGCACCAAGGAGGCCGAAGCCTTCACCGGCCTGATGGGCGACTTCGAGGCGGCCGGCGCAGCCGTCTTCGGCGTCTCCAAAGACTCGGTCGCCAAGCACGAGAAGTTTATCGCCAAGAAGGATCTCGGCGTTCCGCTCCTCTCGGACGAGAACGGCGATCTCTGCGAACGTTGCGGCGTCTGGGTCGAGAAATCTATGTATGGAAAGAAGTACATGGGAATCGAGCGCGCGACATTTCTCATCGACGCCAAGGGCGTCGTGCGGCAAGTTTGGCGGAAGGTCAAAGTGCCGGGCCACGCCGAGGCGGTCCTAGAGGCGGCTCGGGCGCTCTGAACAGACGGTCAGGCGCCGCTTCGGCGGCGCTGAACACAGACTTGGAGACGCATGCCCACCCATTCGGAACAGCGCCGCGTGCCGTATGACCCGGATCAGATGTACGCGCTCGTCTCGGATATCGAGCGCTACCCGGAATTCATTCCCTGGACCGCCGCGACGCGGATCCGCAGCCGCAAGGAGACGCCGGACGGCGCCGGCGAGATCGTCGACGCCGACATGGTCGTGTCGTTCCGCGTCTTCCGCGAGCGCTTCGGCAGCCGCGTGCAGCTCTTTCCCGAGGAGCGGCGGATCGAGGTGTCCTACCTCGACGGTCCGTTCAAGTACATGCGCAATCGCTGGCGGTTCCTGCCGAACGACGACGGCTCGACCACGATCGACTTCTTCGTCGATTTCGAGTTCAAGAGCTGGACGCTGCAGAAGCTGATCGGCGTCGTGTTCGATCAGGCGATGAAGCGCATCGTCCGCGCCTTCGAGGATCGCGCCGAGGCGCTCTACGGCGCCGAGCGCAGGCGCGGCGGCGCCGCCTCAGACCTGCGCCAGCCGCAATCGGCCCAGTTCGAGGGCGGCTAGGACGCCGAGCTTGCGGACGTCCGAGCGCGACAGCGCGCCGAAGCGCTTTTCGAGCCGCTCGGCGCCGCCGCCCGCCCACGCAGCGAGATAGACGAGCCCGACCGGCTTCGCCTCGGAGGCGCTCGGCCCGGCGACGCCGGTGACGCCGATCCCGAGCGCGACGCCGGCCCGCTCCGCCGCGCCCCTCGCCAGCGCCTCGGCGACGTTGGCCGACACCGCGCCTTCGGCCTCGATGAGCGCCGGATCCACGCCGAGCTCCTCCGCCTTCGCCTGGTTCGAATAGACGACCCAGCCGCGCTCGACCGCCGCCGAGGAGCCCGGTATCTCGGTGAGCGCGCCGGCGACGAGCCCGCCGGTGCAGCTCTCCGCCGTCGCCAGCATCACGCCCTTCGCCATGCAAGCGTCGAGGAGCGCCTTCGCGGCGCCTGAGATCCGCGCCTCGAGATCGGAGTGATCCGCCGTCATCCGCTCAGCCCTTCTTGCCGCCGCTCTCGTCGATGAAGCCGAAGACGACGGTCGCCAGCGCCGTCGCCGCGATCCCTTCGCCGCGGCCGGTGAAGCCGAGTTTCTCGGTCGTCGTCGCCTTGACCGAAACGCGCGCGACGTCGAGCCCGACGATCGCCGCGATCCGCGCGCGCATCGCCTCGACATGCGGCCCGATCTTCGGCCGCTCGCAGACGAGCGTGACGTCGAGATGGGTCGGCCGGCCGCCGGCGTCGGCGACGAGGCGCGCGGCCTCGGCCAGGAACCGGTCCGACGCCGCCGCGCGCCAAACGGGATCGCTGGGCGGAAAATGCCCGCCGATATCGCCGAGCGCCGCCGCGCCGAGAAGGGCGTCGGTGAGCGCGTGGAGACCGACATCGCCGTCCGAATGCGCCTCGAGGCCGGTCTCGTGCGGCACGCGCACGCCGCAGAGCATGACGTGATCCGTCGATCCGTCGGCGTTCGGCCCGAAGGCGTGAACGTCGACGCCCTGGCCCATGCGCACGTCCGGCAGCCGCGCCGCCTTGTCCGCCGCCGCCCAGCGTTCGGCGAAGTCGAAATCGGCGGCCTCGGTGATCTTGACGTTCGCCGCGTCGCCGAAGACGAGCCGCGTCTCGACTCCCGCCCGCCGCGCGATCTCGGCGTCGTCGGTCGCCCGCTCGCCGGCGAGGCGGCGATGCGCCTCCAGGATCGGCCGGAAACGGAAGCCCTGCGGCGTCTGGGCGCGCCAGAGCCCGTCCCGCGGCACGATCTCGCCGCAGGCGAGCGTCGGCGCGCCGCGCCGGAGCGTGTCGACCACCGGCGTCGCGGCGCAGGCCCCGTCGACTTCGTCGAGCGCGCCGAGCACGCGATCGATCAACGCCGGCGATGTGAAGGGTCGCGCCGCGTCATGAATGAGCACTTTTTCGGGCGGCGCCGTCGCCGCGAGCGCTTCGAGGCCGAGCCGAACCGTGTCCTGCCGCTCCGAGCCGCCGGCGATCGGTTCGACGAGCCGATCGCGGGTCTCCGGCGCGAGGCGGCCGATATCCGCCTCGTAGTACTCGCGGTCCTCCGGATGGATCGCGACAAGCAAATGATCGACGCCGCGATGACCGCCGAAGGTCTCGAGGCAGCGCAGCAGGGCCGATCGGCCGTCGATCGGCCGATATTGCTTCGGCGCGCCGGCGCCGGCCCGGCTGCCTCTGCCGGCGGCGAGAATCAGCGCCGCGTTGCTCATCGCGCGCCCGCCCTCGCCGGCGGGAATCGCTCGCATCCGCCGACAGGCGCCGTTGCGGCGCCGCGAAAGGCCTCTTGCGCGCCCGTTGGAAAGGCGATAGCGACGGTCACTGCACAAGGATTAGGCAAGATGCTGCAACCGCTGACCATAGGTTCGCACGAATTCCAGACGCCGGTTCTTCTCGCGCCAATGGCCGGAATTACGGACGCGCCGTTTCGGGCGCAAGTCCGGCGTTTCGGCGCGGCGCTCGTTTGCTCCGAAATGGTGGCGAGCGCGGCCTTCGCCACCGAAAAGGCGGATGTGCGCGCCAAAGCCCGGCTCGAGCCGAGCGACGGGATCGCGGCGGTGCAGATCGCGGGCCGCGACCCGGAGCTTGTCGCGGACGCCGCGCGGGAAGCGGCCGATGACGGCGCTGCGATCATTGATCTCAATTTCGGCTGTCCGGCCAAGAAGGTGCCGAGCGGCGCCGCCGGCGCCGCGCTGATGCGCGAGCCGAAGCGAGCGCTCCGCATCGTCGAGGCGACCGCCCGCGCCGTCAAGATCCCGGTGACGGTTAAGATGCGGCTCGGCTGGGACGACGGCTCTCTCAACGCGGCCGAGCTCGTGCGCGACGCCGCCGAGGCGGGCGCCCAGGCGGCGACGATCCACGGCCGGACGCGCGCGCAAGCCTATGCGGGCGCGGCCGATTGGGACGCGATCGGCCGCATCGCCGCGTCGACGCGGATCCCGATCATCGCCAATGGCGACGTCGACTCGCCTCGGGCGGCGCGAGACGCTCTTGCGCGCTCGGGCGCCGCCGGCGTCATGGTCGGCCGCGGCGCCCAGGGCGCGCCCTGGCTCCTCGGCGCCATCGTCGCCGATCTCGAAGGGCGGCCGTTCGCCGCGCCGAGCCCGGCGGATCAGCTCCGTCTCGCGGCGGAGCATCACGAGGCGCTCTGCCTCCGCTACGGCGCCGAGATCGGCCTGCGCGCCGCGCGCAAGCATCTCGGCTGGCGGATTCGCCGGAGCGCGTCCGGCGCCGAATGGGGCGAGACGCTCCGCGCCGAGCTCGTCCGCCTCGAGGCGCCGGAGACGGCGCGCCGGCGTCTCTTGGAGACCGCGGACCGGCTCGATGAACGCGCGGCGGCGCAGAGATGGAGCGCGGCGGCGTGAAGGGCGCGAGAAAGCCGGGGGCGAGAACGATGAAGACCAAGGAACTGGCCGCGCAGACCGCGCGACCGCGCGCCTCGGCGGCGGCGCGCGCGGAGGAGGGCGCCGCGCCGACGGCGGAGGCGCTCTTCGCGGCGCTGCCGGCGCCGTGCCTGGCGGTCGACGCGGAGGACCGCTTCGTCGCCGCGAATCCGCGCGCCGAGCTCTTTCTCACCCAGAGCGCGCAAAGCCTGAGGCGCGTGACGCTCGAGCAGATGTTCGGCGCCGACAGCCGCGTCGCCGACGCCGTGCGCCAAGTTCGCCGCGACGCGCTTTCCCTCAGCGAATACGGCGCGCCGCTCAGCTTCTGGGGCCGAGAGCCGGTGACCGTCGATTTTCAGGCGGCGCCGGTTTCCGACGACGTGAATATGGTCCTGCTCGTCTTCCAGCCGCGCTCGATCGCGCAGTCGATGGACCGCTCGCTCGCCAATCAGGGCTCGGCGCGCAGCCTCACCGGCCTCTCGGCGCTCCTCGCGCACGAGATCAAGAACCCGCTCGCCGGCATCTCGGGCGCGGCCCAGCTGCTGCAGATGACGCTCGGCGACAGCGAGGCGGAGCTGCTCGGTCTCATCCAGGAGGAGGTCGAGCGCATCCGCGCGCTCGTCGACCGGATGGACGCCTTCGGCGACGCCGGGCCGGGCGAGCGGGCGCCCGTCAACATCCATGACGTGCTCGATCAGGCGCGGCGCGCGGCCCGGGCCGGCTTCGCGCGCCATATAAGGTTTCGCGAGCGCTACGATCCGTCCTTGCCGCCCGTGCCGGCGGATCGCGGCCAGCTTCTGCAGGCGATCTCCAATCTTCTCAAGAACGCCGCCGAAGCGGCGCCGCGCCATGGCGGCGAGATCTCGCTGCGCACCGCCTACCGGCCGGGCGTCCAGATCACCGTCGCCGGCGGCGCCCGCGAGCGGCTGCCGCTCGAGGTGATCATCGCCGACAACGGCCCGGGCGTGCCCGAGGATCTCGTCGACCACGTGTTCGATCCCTTCGTGACCTCGAAGTCGCAAGGCAACGGTCTCGGCCTGCCGCTCGTCGCCAAGATCGTCGGCGACCATGGCGGCGTCGTCGAATACCGGCGGCAGGCGGATCTCACCGAGTTCAGGATCCTTCTGCCGGTCTGGAGGGCGCCGCGCCGGCGGGCGGGATCCGACGAAAGCAGTGGAGAGGCCGAGTGATCACCGGGACGGTTCTTCTCGCCGACGACGACCGCGCCATCCGAACCGTTCTCAGCCAAGCTCTGACGCGCGCCGGCGCGCGCGTGCGCTCGACGGGCGCCGCCTCGACGCTCTGGCGTTGGATCGAGGAGGGCGCCGGCGACGCGGTGCTCACCGACGTGATGATGCCGGACGGCGACGCGCTCGACCTCTTGCCCGCGATCAAGAGGCGCCGCCCGGAGCTGCCCGTGGTCGTCATGAGCGCGCACAACACGGTGATGACGGCGATTCGCGCCGCCCAGGCCGGCGCCTACGAATACATCCCGAAGCCGTTCGATCTCGGCGAGGTGGTCAACACGCTCGGCCGCGCGCTCGCCTCCGGCGCGACGCCCGAGCCCGAGGACGCGCCGGCGCAGACGAGCCAGGAGGGCGGCTCGCTCGAAAGCCTGCCGCTCATCGGCCGCTCGCCGGCGATGCAG
>CAZPTD010000146.1:0-10152 GCA_964588915.1 uncultured Neomegalonema sp.
CGGCACCAACCGCCACTCCATCGGACTGCGCATCCCAGAGCGCCGCGACGGCGAAGGAGTAAGCGATCGACAGGCCGACATAGCCGACATAGAGCATCGGCGGATGCGCGACGAGCGCCGGGTCCTGGAGCACCGGCGTGAGGTCGTTGCCGTCGAGCGGCAGGCGGATCGCGTCGCCATAGCGCCGCACGATCTCGAGAAGCGCGTTCTCGTCCATGAAGCCGAGCCGCGGCAGCAGCGCGTCGACGCCGGGCAGGCTGGCGTGGGCGAGGACGAGATTGCGCAGATAGTCGGCGGGCATGCCCTCCGGCCAGCGCAGGAACGGGTTCGAGGTGAAGAGGATGAAGGCGAGGAAGGCGAGCGAGATCGTCCCTTGGACCGAGAGCACGCGGGCGCGCAGGCTGATCGGCAAATTGCGGCCGAAGAACGAGACGAGCGCGCCGAAAAGCGCCAGCATCAGCGCCCAGAGCAGCATCGAGCCCTCGTGATTGCCCCAAACGCCGGCGAACTTGTAGGCGAGGGGCTTGTCGACCGCGGAGTGCTGATAGGCGAGCGTGACCGAGAAATCGCTGGTCAGGAACGCGTAGGCGAGCGCGGCGAAGGAGAGGGCCACGAGCGCGAACTGCACGCGCGCCGCCGTGTCGCCGACGCGCATCAGATCCGCCCAGCGCCGCTCCGCGCCGATCGCCGGCGCGACGCATTGCGCAAGGGCGGCGAGGAGCGCCAGGATGAGGGCCATATGCCCGAGTTCGATGATCACGTCTGCGGTCTCTCGCCAAAGGGTCCTCTCAGAAAGAGATTAGGACGTCGGGCGACGGATTTCGCCCCTTTCGAGCACCGCGCCGCGGCGAGAAGGTGGGACCTGTTGGCGCAGGGCGCTCGGAGCGGGCGGCGGCGGGCCGAGCGGTCAGAAGACGTGGTCGGCCGCCTCGGGCCGCTTCGCCTTGTCGTCGACGTCGCTCGGCTTGGTCGCCAAGAGCGCCTCGATGTCGAGGACCTTTACGGCCGTCTTCCGCCGGCTGGCGCCGGAGAGCTTGACGCGGCGCTTCTTCGACGACGCGGCCAGCGCCGCGCGGAACATCTCGACCGCCTTCCAGCCGTCCGGCGCGCCGAGCGGCGGCAAGTCGTCGTGATGCGTCTCCGCCCAGAGAGCCGCCGCCGCCGCGACCTGCGGGCAGGCGTAGGAGGTTCCGCTGACGTTGTCGACGCCGTCGCCGGCGGTTCGCGCGTAGACGTGGCGCTCGACGCCGGCCTCGACGAACGAGGCGGCGCGGTTGACGCCGCTCGCGAGCGCCCAGACGTCGACCGCTTCGGGCAGGTCGTAGCCGGCCGGCGGATAATGCGCGTCGTCCGGCGTCAGACCGCCGACCGCGATCGTGCGCCGATAGCGCGCCGGGAACACGACCGTGTTCACGACCTGGCCGGCGGCGCAGACGGTGATCACGCCCATTTCATACGCGGCGTCGATCGCGCGACGCGTCGCCTCGTCGAAGCCCGGCTTCATGCCGAAGCCGAACTGCAGGAGCGCGAACGGGCCGAGCGCGCCGGGATTGCCCATGCTGACGGAGAGCACGCGCGGCGGCGACGCGAGGCCGGTGAAATGCCGGAACGCCGCGCCCATGAGGTCGCGCTGGAGCGTGTCCTGGAAGATCGGACCGTCGGCGATCCGAACCGGCGCGACATGGGCGCCCGGCGCCACGCCGCGGAGCTCGTCATTGTCGGCCAAGATGATCGACAGCGTCTTGGTGCCGTGATCCGGATAGTCGGTGAGCCGATCCAGGAAGCTCGCTTGGACCCTGAGGTCGGAGAAGCCGGGCGCGGCGGGATCGCCGCCTAGCGCGGCCGAAAGGAGGTCGCGGCTCTCGCCGAGCAGAATGTTGGCGGGCGTCGCCGCGGGCGTGGACGGGTCGAAGCCGAGCGCCGGGTGCCGGCTGACGCCGGTGTCGATCTGGCCGATCCAGGTGCGCCGCGACGCGCTCAGGCGGTCCACGGCCTTGCGCCAGGCGCGCCGGGGCTCCGGAGGGCGGAGATCGGTGACGAAGCTGCTCATGGCCTTCTCTTGCGCTCTCTCGCTCTCTCGCTCTCTCGCTCTCTCGCTCGCGCGCGCGCCGTCTCTTGCGCGCGCCCGCTCGCCGCGGAGATGCTTCCCGATCCTCACGCTGCGCGATCCGATCAGATTTGTCGAGAGGCCGAGGCCGAGGCGCGCGCTCGCGTCAGCCCGTCGCGGCGAGCGCCGCCTCGAGCTCGGCGATCCGCGCGCGGAGCGGCCGGACCGCCGCATCGATCTCCTCCGCCGTGAAGCGCGGCGTGATGTGCTGCGGGCAGTTCCAGTCGAAGCCCGCGACGTCGATGAGCACGCCGCGCTCGATCCGGGCGCGATAGCCATCCGTCGCCAGCCGCCCGAGAAGCGCCGCCTTCTCGGCCTCCTCCGGGGCGCCCGCCGCCGAAGGATCGCGCTCGACGATCCGCGCGCGGCCGAAGAGCTTGAGCCGCGCCCGGCGCGGATAGTCCATCAGGAAGAGCGAGACGCGGTCGTCGGTCGCGAGGTTGCCGACGCTCACATATTGCCGGTTGCCGGCGAAGTCGGCGAAGCCGAGCGTCGTCTCGTCGAGGACGCGCAGAAAGCCCTTCGGTCCGCCGCGATGCTGGAGGTAGGGCCAGCCGGTCTCGCCGACCGTCGCCATGTAGAAGCTGTCGCGCGTCGCGACGAAGGCGGCCTCGTCCGGGCCGAGCCGATGGTTGACGTCGTCGGCCGGCGTCTCGCGCTCGGCGTAGGCGCGGCGACTGCCGCGGGCGGCCTGCGCGGCCTTGACGGCGTCGGTGAAGGCGATCTCGGCGTATCGATGCGCCATGTCCGGTCTCCTCGATCGTTCTGCGGCGGCGCGACCGCGCCGTCCGTCGACGTCGAATATGGCGGCCTTTCTCTTCCGGAAGAATATGTGCAGAATGCAATTCATTGCTGCTGAAACCGGAATAATGGATGAGCAAGCTGCGCGAGCTGGAGGTCTTCGTCGCCGTCGTCGAGGCGGGCGGCTTCGCCAAGGCGGCGCGCGCGCTCAAGATCTCGCCACCGGCGGCGACGCGCGCCGTTGCGGCGCTCGAGGAGCGGCTCGGCGTCCGTCTCGCGCAGCGCACGACGCGGCGGCTCAGCCTCACTGAGCCCGGCGCGCGCTTCTTCGAGCGCGCCAAGCGCCTGATCGGCGAGCTCGAGGCGGCCGAGCGCGAGGCGGCGGGCGAGGCCGGCGCGCCGGTCGGCCGCCTCTCGATCACGGCCTCGGCCACCTTCGGCCGGCTCGCGCTCGCGCCGATCCTCGGCGGTTTCCTCGACGCGCATCCCAAGGTCTCGATCTCGCTGACGCTGATCGACCGGGTCGTGAATCTGGTCGAGGAAGGGATCGACGTCGCGCTCCGCATCGGCGCGCTGCCGGAGTCGCGCCTGATCGCGCGGCATGTCGGCGAGGTCCGCCGCGTGCTGGTGGCCAGCCCGGACTATCTCGCCCGCCACGGCGCGCCGACGCGGCCCGAAGACCTGAAGGCGCACCGGCTGATCGGCTTCACGTCGATCGCCGATCGGCGCGACTGGCCGCTCCGTGACGGCGACGCGCCGGCGCATCTCGCGCTCGCGCCGCGCTTCGAGGTGAACGACGCCGAGACCGCGGTCGCCGCGGCGGCGGCGGGCGAAGGCGTCGCGCCGGCGATGAGCTATCTCGTCGGCGCGCGGATCCGCTCGGGCGCGCTCGCGCCGGTGCTGAGCGCGTATTGGCCGCAGCCGGCGCCGGCGCAGATCGTCTATCCGGAGGCGCGTCTCCTCGCGCCGAAGCTGCGCGCCTTCGTCGACTGGGCGGCGCCGCGCCTGCGAAAGACGCTGCCGGAGCTGACGGCGGGCGTCGGCTCTTAGAGGCTGATCTCGCCGTCCATCAGCACCGCGGCGCGGCCGGCGACCTCGACGCCGGAGATCGCGTCCTGCGGCCCGAGGACGCGGACGCGGGCGCGGCCGGGCCGGCCCATCCAGTCGCCCTGCGCGGCGACGAAATCGGGCCGGTCCAAGAATCCGCGCGCCCAGCGCCAAGCGGCCATGCAGCCGGTCGCGGAGCCGGTGAACGGATCTTCCGCCGGCTCGGGCGGCGTCATCAACATCCGCGAGAACACCGTCGCCGCCATGTCCGGCGCGGCCGGCGCGGTCAGGAACGGCTCGGCGAAGTCGCAGTCAGGCCGCGCCTTGAACGTCGCCCAGGCGCCGAGATCGCGCCGGGCGCGGCGGAGCGCGTCGAGATCGCGCAGAGAGCAGACCAGGAAGGGCGTTCCGGTCGAGACCGTCTCCGGCGGCGCGACGAGATCGTCCGGCGCAAGGCCGACAAGCGGCGCAATCTCCTCCGGCTTGAAGCGGGCGCCGAAGTCGGGCGCGCGCTGCGTCATCGCGATCTCGCCCTCTTCCGTCGTCGCGATCGGCAGCACGCCGGCGCCGACCTCGAGCGTGAAGCCGGCGCCCGCCCTGACCACGCCGCGCGCGATCAGCGCCGCGACGGTCGCCACCGTCGGATGGCCGGCCATCAGGATCTCGCCGGCGGCGGTGTAGTAGCGGGCGCCGAAATCCGCCTTGTCCGACCGGACGACATAGGCGCATTCGGAGAGGTTGGTCTCGCGCACGAGCGCGATCCGCGTCTCGACCGGAACGTCGTCGGCGTCGAAGACGACGAGGCACGGATTGCCGGCGAGCGGCCGCTCGGCGAAGGCGTCGATCCAAAGCGCCGGCCGCTTCATTCGCCGCCCGGACGCAGCCCGCGCTCCTCGAGCGCGTCGCGCAGCTGCGGCTGCTCGTAATTCTCGTCATGCTTGGCGAGCACGCGGCTGGCGCGGAGATACCCGGTCTCGCGATCGCCGACCCACTCGCCGTCCGCGACGACGCCCTGGCCTTCGGTCAGGAGATCCGGCCGGACGCCGGCGTAGCGCACCGGCGCCGTGCTGACGCTGTCGGTGATCACGAACCAAAGCTCGCCGTTCGGCCGCGTGTCGAGGCTGCCCTCGGCGACGAAGCCGCCGAGATGCAGCGTCTCGCCCGGCTCGACGTCGCCGTCGACGAAGCGGGCGTCGAGATCGGAGGGCAGCTCGAAGCGGCCGAAATCGACGGAGACGAGAACGAGCGTTGACGCGGCGGCGAACAGGCCGCCGGCGAACGTGATCAGCCGGGCGCGCTTCCTGCGTTTCTCGCCGACGATTCGGCCGCGCCTCGGCGCGCGGACCGTTTCATTGGTCGCCATGCGCTGGAACCCTCTTCTTGCTCGACGAGCGCGATCCGCCGACCCGCTCGCGTCTCAACCAGACCGCGATTTTGGAGATAGCGATTTTATCGCGTTCTACGAGGCTACTCGCCCGGCTGCGTCGCTTCCTCGCCCCGGCGGGCGGCCCGCCTCTCGGCTTTGCGCCGCTCCTTCTCGGCGCGCCGCGCTTCTCTCTCCGCCTGCCGCGCCGCCCTCAGCTCGCGCCGCTGGCGCATCACCTCGACATGATGATCCGGCCGCATGCGCGCGCCGCCGCCGCGCAGGAAGTAGAGGCAGAGCGCCCAGGCGCCGGTCGGCTTGTCTTCCGTCAGAACCTGGTAGGCGACCTCCTTGGTCTCGTCGAACTCCTCCGCGCGCTCGACCGCCGGATGCGGCCATTTCGGCTCGCCGTCGTCGTCGATGGTGGCGATGGCGATGTTGATCTGGGCGCCGATGAAAATCATCATCGCCGAGATGTAGAAAAAGAGCAGCGTCGCCACGACGCCGGCGAGCGCGCCGTGATTGGCGCCGAAATCCACGACGGTGCGCAGCGCGATCGAATAGAGGATCGCGAACACGACCCACATCACCGCGCTCCAGATCACGCCCGGCAGGAGCGGAATGCGCGCGGCGCGGATGTCGTCGATCTCGTCCTGCGCCCAGACATAGAGCCGCCAGCGCTTCACATAGCCGCGCGGCAGCGTGATGTGGACGCCGAGGAGCAAGAGGCAGAAGACGGCGCCGATGAAGAGCGCGACCATGACGATGAAGAACGTGCTGATGACGCTGTCCTCGATGCCGAGCGCCATCACCGCCTGGCGCACGGCGGCGAAGACGTCGAGGCCGACGGTCAAGGTCACGAAGAGCGCCGAGGCGGCGACGAAGAGCGTCGCGACGAAGAGCGCCAGCAGATAGGTCTGCGCCCGGCGGAAGACGACGTTGCGCTTGTCGCGCGTGTCGTAGGCCTCGTTGAAGCCGTTGCGCGCCGCCTCGAAGGCGCTGGAGCCGGCGTAGAGGCCGATCACCGCGGTGACGATGATGACGACGATGTCGCCGCCGCCGACCTGCATCGCTTCGGGATCGGGCGCCACGCCTTGGACGACCGAGGTCATCAGCTCCGCCATCGGTTGCGGCACGAGCGCGCTCTCTTCGAGCGAGCGGATCATCGTGATGAGGTGCTCCGCGGCCAGCGGATCGACCTGGATCGCGAGCAGGATCGCGCAGACGACGAACGGACCGAAGGAAAGGAGCAGCGTGAACGCCATGTGGCCGGCGTAAACCGCGTGATCGTCGTCGACGAAGCGCCGCAACGCCTCGTTGAAGACGGCGTAGGCGTATCGAATGCCTCGGAACATCGCTCTTCTCTCCCGCCGTTGCTCGCGCCGCTTTTCGGGCCGGCGCCGCAGATCCGGCGCTCTCTTCTCTCTACCGCTCAAGGCGCCTTGCGCACAACACGGCGGCGCAAGGAATCCTCTGTCCGAGCGTCGCGGCTCGCCGGCGGCCGCGGCCGCGCGGTTACGGGAAGAGCGGCGCCTGGCGCAGGCCCATCGTCTCGTCGAGGCCGAGCATGATGTTGGCGTTCTGCAGCGCCTGGCCGGAGGCGCCTCGGACGAGATTGTCGAGGGCCGAGATCACGATCGAGCGTCCCGGCGCGCGGTCGGCGACGACGCCGATATGCGCGAAGTTCGAGCCGCGGACATGGCGCGTCTGCGGCGCCTGGCCGAGCGGCTTCACATGCACGAAGAACTCGTCCTGGTAGCGCTGCGTGAGCGCGGCGTGGATCTCCTCGGCCGCGCCATGGACGTAGATCGTCGCGAGGATGCCGCGGTTCTGGGGCAGCAGATGCGGCGTGAAGCTCGGCCGGACCGGCGCGCCGGCCGCTTTCGAGCATTCCTGGTCGATCTCCGCGACGTGCCTGTGGCCGCCGAGCCCGTAGGCGGCGAAGCCTTCGGAGACCTCGGCGAAGAGGCTCGTCTCCTTGAGGCCGCGCCCGGCGCCCGAGACGCCCGAGGCGGCGTCGATGACGATCGGATCGGGCGCGATCACGCGCGCCTCGAGGAGCGGCAACAGCGCGAGCAGCGCCGTCGCGACGTAGCAGCCGGTGTTGGCGACGAGCCGCGCCTGGCGGATCTCGGCGCGATAGAACTCCGGCAGGCCGTAGACCGCCTCCTTCTGCAGCTCGACCGCCTGATGCGCGCGGCCGTACCAGCGCTCGTATTCCGCCGGATCCTCGAGCCGGAAATCGGCCGAGAGATCGACGATCTTGAGCTTCGAGGGCAGCGTCTTCAGCACCTCCTGCGTCGTCGCATGCGGCAGCGCGCAGAAGACGAGGTCGACCGTGTCCCAATCCGCGTCCTCGAGCCTGGTCAGATCCGGCAGGTCGAGATGCGCCAGATGCGGGAAAGCGTCGGCCATCGCGGCGCCGGCCTTGCGGTCCGCCGTCAGCGTCGTGATCGCGATCTTCGGATGCTCGCTGATCAGCCGCGCCAGCTCCGCGCCCGTGTAGCCGCTCGCGCCCAGGATCGCCGCTCTGATCATCTCGCCTTCCTCCTGCGCCGTCTTCGGCGCGATCATAACGCCGTTTCGGCGCTCAGGCGCGCCAAAAGGGCTTCGACGCCTCTTCGGTCGCCTCCTCGCGCGTCAGGCCGGCGTCCGCAAGCACGGAATCGGGCTGCGGCAGCAGCTCGTCGCGAATCATCGCGCGCCGGCGGCGCCGCTCGCGCCAGAGGCGGAGCCGCGCGCGCCAGGACGACGCCTTCGGCTCTTCAATCTGTTCCGAACGCTCACGCGTCGGCGCCGCTCGACGCTGCGCCGGACGGCGCATTCTCGACGCGTGATGTCGATAATCATCGATATTTATGACCGCCATCGGTCTCTCCATAGCTGGACAGACGTGGTCTTGTGGCAGAGAGTCCGTCGGGCGAAAATCGAGTAATTCTCTCTCTTCTGTGAACAAAAGGAACGTATGCGATGCGCCGCCTGCCGCCTTTGACCGCGTTGCCCGCCTTCGAGGCGACGGCGCGCCTCGGCTCGGTGACCGCCGCCGCCGAAGAGCTCGGGCGCACCCATGGCGCGATCAGCAAGCAGCTCCGTCATCTGGCGGAAGATCTCGGCGTCGATCTCTTCGAGAAGGACGGCGTCGGGCTCAAGCTCACGCCCGAGGGCGCGCGGCTGCGCGACGCGGCGACGCCGATGCTCGACCAGCTGAGCGCGACCTGGATGGCGCTCGCGCCCGACGCCGACCCGCTCCGGCTCAGCATCGGCGTCAGCGCCACCTTCGCGATGCGCTGGCTGACGCCGCGTCTGCCGCGCTTCTACGCGCGGAATCCGGGCGCCGAGGTCGAGCTCCGGATGGCCGGGCGCGGGCGCCTCGCCGAGGCGGACGTCGACGCGGTGCTGACCTGGGATCGGCTCAATTGGGCGTTCGACCGCCAGAAGGCGGTGAGCCCGCAATTCGGAGACACGTTCGTCGAGCGCTCGGTGAAGCGCTATCTCGGCGACGTCGCGTTCGGACCGGTGTGCGCGCCGTCCTATCCGGTCGCCGAGGAGGGCGCCGCCTGGCGCGCGCCGACCCAGATCGTGGTCGAGACGGGCCCGCGCTCATGGGCGGCGTGGTCGCAGCTGAGCGGACGCGTCGTCGCCTTCGACTCGGTTGCGCGGTATCCGCACACCTTTCTCGGGCTGGAGGCCGCGGCGGCCGGCATGGGCGTCGCGGTGACCGAGAAGCGGCTGGTCGAGAACGATCTCGCCGAGGGGCGGTTGATCGCGCCCTTCGGCTTCACGGCGGTTCCGAACGGCTTCGGCGCGTGGGTCTCCAAACGATCCGCGCGTCGAAAGATCGTCGCGGCGTTTCTCGACTGGATCGAAGGAGAGGAGCGCCGGCCCGCCTAGCGTCGAGCGGTCGACCGAGCCGGCTCCGCCTACGCCGCCTCGAAATCGGCGCGCTCGCCGAAGAAGCGGCTGGCGAGCTTCGAGACGCGCTCGGGATCGCCGGTGGTCAGAAGCCGAAGCTCGGCGCCGAGATCCTCGAAGTCGGGTCGCCGTTCGAGATACCGCGCCAGACTGCCGGCGACGATCACCGGCTGGCTGAGAATCGGCATGGCGATCGGCAGAGCCGCCCGAAACGCGTCCTGCGCCAGAGGATAATGCGTGCAGCCGAGGATCGCCGCCGCCGGGCCGGGCGCCATGCGCGCGAGCGCCTGTTCGGCGTAGCGCCGGGCGAGCTGCGCGGCGTCGGCGTCGTCGCCCGCTTCGATCGCCTCGGCGAGCCCAGGGCAAGCGATGGAGATCGGCGCGAGTCCGATCGTGCGCTTGGCGAGTTCTTCTTCGAAGGCGCCGTTCTCGACGGTCGCCCGCGTCGCGAAGAACAGAACCGAGCGCGCGCCGCCGGGCGCCTCGGAGGGCGGCCGCGGATCCGCCCAGCGTCGGCCGATCAGGGCCTCGATCACCGGGACGAACACGCCGAGGATCCGGCGATCCGGCGCCCGCCGCGGCAGCCAGTCGCGCTGCAGCCGTCTGAGCGCGAGCGCGGAGGCGGTGTTGCAGGCGAGGAGGACGAGCCGGCAACCGGCGTCGAACAACAGCTCGACGCCGTTCCGGGTCAGCGCGCGCACTTCCTCGGCCGACCGCGCGCCGTAGGGCGCGTTCGCCTGGTCGCCGAGATAGACGAAGCTCTGCGCAGGCGCGGCGTCGCGCAGCGCGCGCAGCACCGTCAACCCGCCGATTCCGCTGTCGAAAACGCCGATGGGCATCGAGACGTCCTTTCAGACCGCGCCTTCGCCGATCGCGCGCGTCGGTCGGAGAGTGTGAAAAGCATGTCGGAACGTCGTATAGAAGTCCTGATTTCGGCGCAGCGTCTCGCTTCGGCGGGCTCGCGAGCACAAAGGGGGCTGAC
>CAZPTD010000147.1:0-10131 GCA_964588915.1 uncultured Neomegalonema sp.
GGCGAGGCCGTCGAGGCGGCGACGCAGGGCGTTCTCGGCCATGCCCGCTCGCCGAGCCGCAAGGTCGGCGAGCCCGACAACCGCGACAGCCACTACTGGTTCGCCCGCTATTGGGCCGAGGCGCTCGCCGCCCAAACCGCGGACGCCGGCCTCGCCGCCGAGTTCGCGCCGCTCGCCGAGGCGCTGGCCGAGAACGAGGCGGCGATCACCGCCGAGCTCGCCGCGGCGCAGGGCGCGCCGGCGGATATCGGCGGCTACTACCATCCGGATCCGGCCAAGCTCGCCGCGGTCATGCGGCCGAGCGCGACCTTGAACCGGATCATCGGGTAGTGTGGCGGTTTCGAAATTCGCCACATCTATCCGCAAGCGCCGGAGCGCATTTCGAAACCGAAACCACACGAGCAACTTATTGATTCTCGTGTCTTTTAAGGATCTGAAATTCGCAACGCCCTCGGCCGCGATCATGAAGCGAATTTCAGATTCAGGACACTAGCCGCCGAGCCGCGCGTCCGAGAAACCTGCACGGTTCCAACGTCCGCAATCCCGATCGCGTCAGCGAGATTGGCGTCATGCGACGAATTCCTGTGGGCTCATCCCGGGCCGAGCGACGCGGCGGCGGGTTCAGTTTGACCGCGCGGCGCCCGTGGTCGTGGCCGGGTGGAAGAGACCTGAGTTGGCGGAGGCGCCGCCAACCGCCGTCCACGACAGAACGCCCGCAGACGCCCGTTCACACCCTAATCGCCGTCGCCGCCGTCAGGAACGCCGACCGCCTGCTCCTCCGGCACGGGCACGGTGAAGTTCAGAGGCAGCCGACCGCCATCGACGAACAGGCATTCGCCCGTGACATAGCTCGACCGAGGACTCGCCATATAGAGGATCGCGTCGGCGACTTCCTCGGGCCGGCCCAACCGCCCGAGCGGAGTGCGCGACAGCACGCGGCGGCGCAACTCGGGCGATCGGGATTGACCGCTGCGCTGCAGCGGCGTGTCGATGCTGCCCGGCGCGACCATGTTGACCCGAACGCCGTCGGGCGCCAGCGCGACGGCCATGGCGCGCGTCAGCTGCAGCAGGCCGCCCTTGCTGGCGACATAGGCCGCGTTGTCGGGCAGAGCGAGCTGCGCGTTGACCGAGCCGATATTGACGATCGTCCCGCCTTCGCCCGCCGCGACCATGCCGCGGGCGACCGCCTGGCCGAGTAGGAACGGTCCGCGCAGATTGGTCGCGATTACGCGATCGAAGTCTTCGAGCGCCATCTCCAGAAACTCGGCGCGATGCGTGACGGCGGCGTTGTTGACAAGAACGTCGACGGCCCCCGACGCGGCCGCCTCGGCCTCGGCGACCAGCTTGGCGACCGCGTCCGGGTCGCGAATGTCCGCTTCGACATAACGCAGGCGGTCCGCCGCGTCGGGAAGCTCAGCGGTGAGCGCCTGCGCGACCTCCGCGCCGTTTTCGGCGATGTCGCTCGCCACGACATGCGCGCCCTCCGACAGGAAGGCGCGCGCCGCGGCGAGGCCGACGCCGCGGGCCGTCCCGGTGATGAGCACGGTCTTGCCGCGGAGCTCGAGATCCACGGGTCTATCCTCCTTGCGTCGGCCGCGTCCAAAACGGCGCGGGCGTCGCGGTCATGGTCTCCATCCGCGCCATCATCGGCAGGATTGTCTTCATGCAGTTCCGCCAGTCGGGATCCGACAGGAGCGCCTGGCGTCGTTCCAGACGCTGCGCATGATCGGCGTGGCCCCAGATATGCGCGATCTGATTTTGAGCGCCTGTGTTGCTGACAAGGTAGCAGAGATTGTCACGCCAATGGCGCGCCTGGATCGCGGCGGCCTCGTTGCGCAGAAAGTCGAGAAACTTCGGAAGTTCGCCGTGATGCAGCGTGTAGAGGCGGATATCGACCAGGCCGGGCGTTGCGCCGTCCTGGCGATAGGCGAGGCCCTCGACAGCGGTCATCTGGCGCGTCTCCTGCGTCTCGAAGAGACCCTTGAACTCGTCGCGCACCGCGATCCAGTCCGGATCGGCCGCCATCGCGGCGCGACGAACCTCCATTTCGGCGAGACTGTCATACGCCCAGAGATGCAGAACCTGGTTCTGTGGCCCGACATCGACGACGAACCAGCCGAGCGCCTCGCCGAGATGGCGCGTCTGAGCCGCATAGCCCGCGGCGCCGTAGCGCTCGAGGTAGAACGCAAGACGTCCGGGCTTCAGCGTGTAGCGGCGCAGATCGACGATCATGAGCGGTCCTCCGGGCTCCAGGCGCCGGCGTAGATTCCGTGCTTGCGCCAGGCTTCGGTGCGCGCCTCGATCTCGACGTCGGAGATGGTGCTGCGTCGCGCGCGCTTGCGCAGCCATTCGAACAAGCGGTCGTTCAGCTCCGCTCGGACGTCCGCGTAGCCGGGATCGCGTCCGAGATCGACGAACTCGTCGGGATCGCCGTCAAGATCGAAGAGCTGCGGCGGGAATCCCTCGAAATGGACGTAGTTCCAGCGCCGATCGCGCAGGGCGTAGGCGCGGGCGGCGTGGGGCGGCAAACCAAGCTCTCGGCGTTGCTGACGGAAAGAATAATCCAGCTCGCTGAAGATCGCGTCGCGCCAGTTCGTCCGTTCGCCGCGCAACAGCGGCAGCAAAGATCGCCCCTCCAGAACATGCTCAGCCGGCGCGCCGCCGAGCCAGTCGACGAATGTGGGCGACAAGTCGATCGCCTCGACGGGCGCGTCCGACACGGCGCCGCGCGTTCCGTCGGCCGCTTCGTCCGGGTCGACGACGATCAGCGGGATCCGCACGGATTGGCGGTGAAACAGCTCTTTGTCGCCGAGCCAGTGGTCGCCGAGATAGTCGCCATGATCGCTGGTGAAGACGATGAGCGTCTCGTTGAGCTCGCCGCGCGCTTCGAGAAACGCGATGAGCCGCCCGATCTCGTCATCGATTTGCCGAACCATGCCCATGTAAATCGGGATAACCGCCGCGCGCGCCTCGTCGCGGCTGAAGCTCCGGCTCTCCTCGCGCCGGCGATAAGCCGCATAGACCGGATGCGGGTCGTCCAGCTCTCGCGCGTCGCGCACCGGCGCGATCACGTCGTCGGGCCCGTAGAGAGCGTGATAGGGCGCCGGCGCGACATAGGGCCAATGCGGCTTGATGTAGCTCAGATGCACGCACCATGGGCCGGTCTGGGCCGCAATGCACGCCATGGCGCGGCCGGTCATGTAGGCCGTCTCGGAATGCTCGGCGGGCACTCGAGCGGCCGCGCCGACGTTTTCCAGATACCAGCCCGAGCGCGCCTCGGCCTCGCCCGTCGAGTTCGCCCGGTAGTGCCACGGATTCGGACCGCCATAGCCTTGCGCCTCCAAGTAGCGATTATAGGCGTAATCCTCGGCCACTTGGCTGTCGGCGTGAACGCCGTCATCCCGCTCGAAGACGCGAAAGCCGCCCTCCGCGACGAGGCGGCCGACCTCGCTCTCGCGGTCGACGCCGAGCCGCGCCATGCCCTTGAGATCCGGTGCGACATGGCTCTTGCCGACCAAGACGACATCGGTCCCGAGGGCGCGGAGATGGTCGCCGATCGTCAGCTCCGACACCGACAGCGGCACGTTGTTCCACGTCGCGCCGTGGGTGGAGACGTAGCGCCCGGTGTAGAAGCACATCCGAGACGGGCCGCAGACGGGCGACTGCGCATAGGCCTCCGTGAACCGCACGCCGCGCGCGGCGAGCGCGTCGATACTAGGCGTCTGGAGCGCCGGGTGGCCTGCGCAGCCGAGATAGTCGTAGCGGAGCTGGTCCGCCATGATGAAGAGGATGTTCTTCATTGCGTCAGAACAGGTGATGGCCTGTCACACGAACCGGCAAGGCGTAGAGCGATGTCGACGAGGTCGTGACCAGCGTTTTGCGGTCCGCGCCCATCCACGAGAAATTCGCCGTCTTCTCGGGGATGCGGATCACGCCGAGCGGGACGCCTTGGTCTGAAAAAACGTGCACGCCGCCCGGTCCGGTGCACCAGACGCGGCCGTCGACATCCGTCTTCAGCCCGTCCGGCACGCCTTCGCCTTCGCCTTCGAGTCGGGCGAACACCTCGCCGCCCGAGATTGCGCCGTCCGGCGCCAAGGCGAAGCGCCGAATATGCCCGCGCGGCGTGTCGTTGACGTAGAGAACGGTCTCTTCAGGGTTCGTGCAGACGCCGTTCGGCAACTCGAAATCCGTAACGATCGGCTCCGCCGCCTCCGCGCCCGGCGCAAGGCGCCAAACGCCTTGGAAATCGAGCTCCTGATCCCGCGGAACGCCGAAGAACGGCTTGCGACCCGGCAGAGGGTCGGTGAACCAGATCGCTCCGTCCCGCGTGACGATGATGTCGTTCGGGCTGTTCAGCTCCTTGTCGCCATGACGGCTGGCGAGAACCGTGAGCGCGCCGTCGGCTTCGAGCCGCACCACGCGGCTCGTGGCGTGCTCGCAGGTCAGAAGCCGCCCCTCAGCGTCATAGGTGTTGCCGTTGGCCATGTTGCTCGGTCGGCGAAACGCCTCGGGCGCGTCCTGCCCGGGGCGCCAGCGATACATGGCGTCGCCGGCGATGTCGCTGAAGGTCAGATGCCCCTCATGCGGATGCCATGCCGGGCCTTCGACGAAGTGGTAGCCCGTGGCGACACGATCTAACGCGGCCTCTGAGTCGACGACCGCCTCGAAATCGGGATGACGCTTCTCGTAAAGCACGGTGAGACCTTTCTGTATCGGCGCTTCAGAATCCGAGCGCCCTCGGGATAAAGACGACAACCTCCGGGACATAGGCCATGACGAGCAGCGCGACGACGAGCGGTAGAAGAAACGGCGCCACGGCCCAGCACACCCGGCCGAACGACAGTCCGGTGATGTCGCGCATGATGAACAGCGACATGCCCATCGGCGGCGTGAACTGCCCGATCATGATGGTGAAGACCATCACGACGCCGAGATGGATCGGGTCCATGCCGTAATTGGCGACGGCGATGGGCACGATCATCGGGGCGAGGATGAGCAGCAGGATCGCGTCCGCGACGATCGCGCCGAGGAAGATGATCACCGACATCAGCAAGAGCAGGAACGCCCATTTCTCGCTGAATGTGGAGCCGATCCAGGCCGCGAGCTCCTGCGGCATCCGCCCGACCGACAGGACCCATCCGAAGAGCAGCGACATGGCGATCACGAACAAGAGGCGCGTGGTCCCGATCACCACCTCTCGGCTGACGTCGAAGAAGGCGTCTAGGCCCAAATCGCGGTAGACGACGACGGCCAAGAACAGGGCGTAGAGCACCGCGACCACCGCCGCCTCGGTTGGGCTGAAGACGCCGAGCACCATGCCGCCGACGATCAGCACCGGCGTCAGCAACGGCGGCAAGGCGACCAGGAAGGCGATTCCCAGCCGCCTTAGGCTCCATTGGCTGTCCTTCGAGTAGTAGCCCTGCCGGCGACCCACGAAGTAGACGTAGACCATCAGGCAGGCGGTGATGAGGAAAGCCGGCATGATGCCGCCCAGGAACAGGCCTGTGATCGACACTTCCGCCACCAATCCGAACAGCACCATCGGCACCGAGGGCGGCAGGATCGGGCCGATCGCCGCCGAGGACAGCGTCACGCCGATGGCGAAGTTCTCTTTGTACTTCTCGTCGCGCATGGCCTTGTACTCCATGCGCCCGAGCCCGGCGACGTCGGCCAGGACCGACCCCGACATGCCGGCGAAGACGAGGCTCGCGAAGATGTTGACATGGCCGAGCCCGCCGGGAATGCGCCCCACCAACAGCTTGGCGAAGGCGAAGATGCGCTCGGTGATCTTGCCGGCGTTCATCAGCGCGCCCGAGAGCATGAAGAGCGGGATCGCCAGCATGGTGAAGTTTCGCAGCGAACCGCCGAGCTCGACGATCGCGAAGGAGAGCGGAAAGTCGTTCCACCACAAATAGAGGATCGACAATCCGCCGAGCGCGAAGGCGAGCGGAAAGCCGCCCAGCACGAGGACGAGGCTCGCGGCGATCAGCCCGATCAGAAAGACGCTAAGATCCATCGCGGCGGAACCCGAAGAGCGCCGCAAGATTGCGGAAGAGTTGAACGAGATGGATGACGAACATGGCCGCCGCGCTCAGCGGTACGACGGCGAAGATCATGTTGAGCTTCCAACGCAGAGCCGGCGTTCGCTCGAAAGTGAGCTGCTCGTACATGCGCCAACCGCCCACGATGAGGGCCGCCATGAAAACCAGCGTCAACAGGTTGAACACCGCCTCGAGCGCGTTCCGGCCGGAGCGCCCTAGGAACGCCTCAGCGAATTCAACGCGGATGTGGAGACCCTTCCGCGACAGGCCGATCGCGGCGATGAACGTCATCCAGACGAGCAGGATCTGCGTCAGCTCTTCGGGCCACGTTAGCGGCGAATCGAAGACGTAGCGCATCACCACCTGGAGACTTGTCAGCGCCACGAACAGCCAGAGGATGATCTGAGCGATCGTGAATTCGGGTTCGCGCCACAGAATCTTCCAGCGGCTGACGTTCGGGTCGGTGGGGAACATGGCGGCGCAAGCCTTGGTCAGGATCGAAAAGGGGCGCGCCGTTTTCACGACGCGCCCGCTTCGGAACTCCGCCGGATCAGTTCTCCGGCTTGAGCGCGGCGACCGCCTCCAAAAGACCGGCCGGCCATTCTTCGCCATCGAGCGGCGCGATCTGCGCCGCGACCGAGGCGCGGAAGGCGTCGAGGTCGAGGCCCTGCGCCTCCCCGATCACCGTCATGCCCTCGGCCTCGAGCTGGTCCAAGAGCGAGGCTTCCTCGGCCAGCACCGTCTCGGTCATCCAGGCCGCGGCTTCCTCGGCGGCGCGGGCGATGGCGTCCTGATCTTCGGCGCTCAGCTCGTTCCAGCTGTCTGCGTTGACCGTGAAGGGGATCGGGATCAGCTGGTGCCGAGTCAGGATCACGTATTCCTGCACGTCGAAGAAGTTCTGGTTGTAGATGGTCGGCAGCGGGTTCTCCTGTCCGTCGACGATCCCCTGCGACAGACCTTGGAAGAGTTCCGACAAGGGCAAGGGCGTCGGATCCGCGCCGAGGCCGCTGATCGTGGCCAGCGACAGCGGGTTGCCGACCGCCCGGATCTTGAGCCCCTCGAGGTCGGCCGGCGTGCGCACCTCGGCATCGGTCGTCGTCAGCGTCCGCGCGCCAAAATAGTAGTTGGCCAGGACGATCAGACCGCCATTTTCGGCCAGTTCGGCGTTCCAGGTCTGGCCGAAATCCGCATGCTGGAGAACGGCGAGCTGATGGTCGTAGTCCTCGAAGACGTAGCCCGCCGTCAAAATGCTGTAGCTCGGCACGATGTCCGACAAGAGCGGGTACGGCGTCAAAGCGATGTCGACGGCGCCGCTGCGCGAGGCTCCGAAGAGATCCCGCAGGCCGCCCAGCTGCGATGACGGGAAGACCTGAATCTCGACGCGGCCCTCGGTGTATTCGGACACGAGTTCGGCGAACATGTCCGCGCCTCTGCCCGTCGGACCGGAGGGCGCGTGAATATGCCCCATGCGCAGCGTGACATCCTGGGCCTTGGCGGCGTCGGCTGGCGCGGCGAGAGCCGCGACCCCGCAGCAGAGGGCGGCGACGGTCATCCGCCTTAGAGAGACCATAGTGTCGTTCATCGCTGGAACCTCCCTTCTTATCATCCTTTGTGTTTCGCCCGTGCAGGCGTTCGCCGCGGCGCCGGAGGCCGACGGAGCTCGGATTATCCGTGAGTCTTCGGGCGAAGGCCGCTGAGCGCCTCATAGCGTCGCTTGGCGTCTTCATCTGGCGGATAGACGCCGAATATCGACTTTCCTCCGCGCACCTCCTCGAGCACGAAGTCCTCGAACTTCTCCTGCGCCTCCGCGTCGATCGCCACCTCGTCGGCCAGATGACGCGGCAGGATCACGACGCCCTCGGCGTCGCCGACGACGACGTCGCCGGGATAGACCGGAACGTCGCCGCAGGCGATCGGCGCGTCGATGTCGACCGCGTGATGGTGGATGAGATTGGTCGGCGCCGCGCCGCATGCGGCGTAGACGGGCCAATCCATCTCCGCGATGTCGGGAAGGTCGCGCAGGCTGCCGTCCGTCACGACGCCGGCCGCGCCCCTGATCTGCATCCGGGTCAAGAGAATATGCCCCGCCGAGGCGGCTCGCGCGTCGCCGCGGGCGTCGATAACCAGGACATTGCCGGACGGAATGTCCTCCACCACCGCGCGCTGAGGATGGCTCCGGTCTTCGAATACTCCGAGATGATCCAGATCCTCTCGCGCGGGAATGTATCTCAACGTGGTGGCCGGCCCGACCATGCTCTCGGCGCAGCGGGTCTGGCGGCGCGCGCCCTGGATGAAGAGGTTGCGGAATCCGCGCTTGAACAACTGCGTGGTCAGCGTCGCGGTGGAGCACGCCTTCAATCGAGCGATCGTTGCGGACGACAGCGCCTCGTGTTGCGCGGAGTTCTCGAATCGGTCCGGCATCGGCTCAACCCTGAAGCAATCAACTTGTCTGACAACATGACCAAATAATGGAATTTGTCAATCAAGAGGCGTCCCGATCGATTCGCCCTCGAAAATGCGCCGGCGCGCGCCTTCGATGTGCAGGCGCATCGCCTTCTCGGCGCCGTCCGCGCGCCCCGCCTCGATCTCCTCGAACACCCGTTCATGTTCGCGTTGGACCAAGGCGAGCCGTTCCTGCGGATCGAGGAGAGAGAGGTTGCGGTTTACCGCGATCGCCGAGGTTATCGCTCCTTCCAAGGAGTTGAGCGTGGTCTCGAAAAAACCGTTGCGAGAGGCCGCGGCGACGGCGCGGTGAAAGGCGAAGTCCGCGTCCGTGCCGAGAGCGCCGCTCGCGACTGCCGCATCCAAGGCGTCGAGGGCTTCGCGCAGCGCCGTCATCTCGGCCCGACCGCGACGCACCGCGGCAAGCGCCGCCGCGGCCGGTTCGATGGCGGTCCGAAACTCAAAACATCGTTGAATATCAGCAATGCTCCCGAGCGGCGCGAATCTCAAAACGGCCGCGTTCGGTCGTTTCTGAACATAGCTGCCGGATCCGCGACGGATCACGATCACACCGTCATCGCGCAACTGCGCCAGCGCTTCCCGCACGACCGGACGCGATACGGAAAACTGCTCGGCAAGCGCCGTTTCTGTCGGCAGCCTGTCGCCCTCGGCGTAGACCCCGCGCATGATCTCGGAGAGGACGCCTTCATACACCTTGCTGCTCAGCCGCTCCTGTCCGGCGCGTCTGCGTTTGCTTGGTTGGAAGGGAGAGGGATCGGCTGGCCTCGGTTTCATCACGCGTCGGGCGTCCAAGTCAAAAACGGAAGCGGCTGTGCGGGCCGTTCCGACGCCGACAGCTGTTTCCTCCTCGGTTGTTTGTCGCGGGTTCGCACTTTAGCACGTTGAAGTTGTCAGACAATGTGTCAATTAACTGCCCATCACGCGCGCTCGATCGAACCTCTAAGTCCCTTGAGCGGACGCGGACCTGACGCATCGCAGGAACGCGCCAGCGTTCCGCCTCGGCTCACGAGAAGGATTCGCGCGCGTCGGGAAACAAGCAGTCGCCCTGCTGCGCCTGCGAGGACAAAGCGCTCGCCGGCGCCGGCGGTTGGCCGACGAATATTTTTCTCGCTCGTGGCGTTCGATGCGTTTTCACTCAGCCAGGGCCGCCACCGGCCATCGCGCGAAGCGGCGGCCGTCGCCGCTTGCGCCTCACAAGCCGACAGTTGCTCCATGGCGGCTTCGCATACGGCCGCCCCTCGCGCGTCCTCGATCGCGCATTTTTAGCTTCAGCAAGCGGCGCTCTGGCGATAGTCCGTCAGCGCGGCGGGCCTGAAATCTGTAGAGTGGGATCGATGTCGAAAATCAAAGTCGAGCATCCGGTCGTTGAAATCGACGGCGACGAGATGACCCGGATTATTTGGGACTTCATCAAGAAGAAGCTGATCCTGCCCTATCTCGATATCGAGCTCAAATATTTCGACCTCGGCATCGAAGCCCGCGACGCCACCGACGACCGGATCACCGTCGACGCCGCCAACGCCGTCAAGGAGGTCGGCGTCGGCGTCAAATGCGCGACGATCACGCCGGACGAGGCGCGCGTGGAAGAGTTCGGCCTCAAGCGGATGTATCGCAGCCCGAACGGCAC
>CAZPTD010000148.1:0-10123 GCA_964588915.1 uncultured Neomegalonema sp.
GGGCGGCCAGCGCCAGCGCGCGGCGCTCGCCCGCGCGATCGTGCGCTCGCCCAAGGTGTTTCTGATGGCCGAGCCGCTCTCGAACCTCGACGCCAAGCTGCGCGCGTCGATGCGCGTGCAGATCAAGCACCTCCAGCGCGAGCTCAAGATCACCACCGTCTACGTGACCCATGATCAGATCGAGGCGATGACGCTCGCCGACCGCATCGTGATCATGGACAAGGGCGAGATCCAGCAGATCGGGACGCCGGACGAGATCTACTCCAACCCGGCCAACACCTTCGTCGCCGGCTTCATCGGCTCGCCGCCGATGAACCTTCTGCCCGGACGCGTCGAGGACGGCGTCTTCGTCGGGCCGGGCTTGCGCGCGCCGGCGCCGCCGGAGCTCGATGGCCGCGACGCGATCCTCGGCGTTCGGCCCGAAGACTGCGAGATCAGCAGCGGACCGGCGCATCTCTCGGGCGGCGTCTACGGCGTCGAGCCGACGGGCGAGATGACGATGGTGAGCGTGAAGGTCGAGGGCGTGGCGAATCTCGTCGAGGTGAAGGCGGGCCGGAGTTTCCGCTCAGAGCTCGACGCGCCGATCGACATTGCGTTCGATCCGGATCAGATCTTCTATTTCGACGCCGAGACCGGCGCCCGGATCGGCCGCCGCTAGGACGCGCCCGACGACGCGCGGGAGAACGCCAAGAGAGAAGCGCGGAAAATGCTCGAGAACACGGCTTTCGACTACACGTCGATCGGCTTCTACACCTTCGACTGCCTGGCGCGGCCGGTGACCGAGATCCCGCCGGGCGGCGGCACCTATTTCGTCGAGGAGTTCACGCTCGCCGTCTCCGGCGCCGCCGGCAGCGCCGCGGTCGTCGGCGCCAAGCACGGCATGCGCGTCCAGGCGGTGGGCGGCGTCGGCGAAGACGACATGGGCGACTGGGTGCTGCAGAAGCTCCGGAGCTTCGGCGTCGACACGCTCAACATGGCGCGCTGCGCCGGCGTCAGCACCTCGTCCTCGATCGTGACGACGCGACCGGGCGGCGCGCGGCCGGCGCTGCACAAGAAGGGCGCGACCGGCGCCTTCTACGTGACCGACGACGCGCTCGAGCGGGTGGTCGACGCGAAGATCCTGCATGTCGGCGGCGTCGGCCTCATGGACAAGATGGATCGAGGCCGCACGGTCGAGGTGATGCGGGCGGCGAAGGCGAAGGGCTGCGTGACCACGCTCGACGTCTTCGCGAGCACGCCGGACGACCTGCCGCTCGTCGAGCCGCTCCTGCCCTACACCGACTATTTCATGCCGTCCGAGGAGGAAGCGGCGGCGCTCTCGGGCGTGGGCGACTATGACGCCGTCTGCGACTTCCTGCTCGAGCGCGGCGCCGGCTGCGTCGTGCTGACGCTCGGCGCCGAGGGCGCGCTCTACGCGCATCGCGACGGAACGCGGTTTCGGCGCCCGGCCTTCGACGTGACCGTCAAATGCTCCTGCGGCTGCGGCGACTGCTTCAACGCCGGCTTCGCGACCGGCCTCTTTCTCGGGCTCGGGCCCGAGGAATGCGTCGCGTTCGGCCAGGCGGCGGCGGCGCAGAACGCGACCGGCCTCGGCTCGCAGGCGGGCGTGGTCTCTTTGGAAGGGACGCGCGCGTTCATGGCGCGAACGCCGAAAAAGGCGCTTTGAGTCGAACGCGCCATGGCGATAATCGCGCGCCGAGACAATATGATGTAGATTGACCGCGTTTCGGCCTGGTTGGGCCGAGCCTTAGCGGCGGGTGAACGTCCATGCGCGATTTGCGGACTTATCGGCGGCTTTCCGTCGCCGCGCTGCTGTTTATGGCCGCGCTGCGTGGCGCGCGCTCCGGGGTCCGCCGCGCCGGCCCCCTCTCGGCGCCGCCGGCGCCGGCCGCGGCGCGGGTCGGCGACGCCGCGCGCGTGGCGCTCGCCGGTGTCGATCGACTGGCGTTCGGCGTCGAGGACGTCGCGCGGAAGCTGAGCCGCGCGCTCTTCGATCTCGAGGCCTCGACGGACGGGCCGGCGCCGATCCTGACGCGGCTGCGCGCTCAGCCGGCGGCCGAGCTCGTCTTCGCCCAGCTCGCCTATCGCGGCGCGGCGCGGGCGCTGCGGCGTTTCGGCGCGCAATACGCGATGGTGAGCGAGGCGACGGCGGCCGACTGCTTCGGCGCCCTCGGCGGCGGGCCCGGCGACGCGCCGGCGCGGGCGGCGCGGCTCTATCGGGCGCTCCGGTCGAACGGCTTCATCCACGACGTCGTCGGCCGGCCGGCGGACGGCGCGGATCTCTCGTCGGACCGCTTCGAGGCGCTCACGATCTTCTCCGTGCTTCTCTGGATGCTGGCCGAGCCCGGCGCCGAGCCCGATCGCGGCGACGGCGTGCTCGCCGATTGCTGCGATCTCGTCGGCGCGCTCAGCGATGAGCTCCGCGAGGCGGAAGACGACGTCGAGGCGCTTCGCGCGCTCTTCGCCGCCTATGCGGACAAGGTGTGAGGTCGGCGATGACGTTGCCGCAACCGCCGATGCTCGCCGGCGCCGACGCGCCGATCCGCCGCGCCGTGCGGCGCTTCCGCTGGTTCAAGCAGTCCTTCCGCGACCAAACCGCGCTCATCGCCGCGGCGAGCGGCGTCGAGTACGCCGTCCATGACGATCGGCTCGCGCGCGTCTTCGTCGGCTGGTTGAGGGCCTTCGAGGATCAGAAGCCGGCCGCCGAGACCGATCGGCGCGACTATGTCGCCTTCGCCGCGGGGCTGATGCTGCGCCAGCTCGTGCGCGAGAAGCCGCTGACGGTCCAGAGCGTGCCGGTCGGCTCGGACGCGTCCAACCCGGCCTATTACTGGCCGGAGGGCTACGTCTACGTCGCCTATTGCCTCAATGTCCGCGCGGCGGTGCTGGCGCAGGATTTCGACGAGGCGGCGGACGTCGCGCCGGATTTCGACGACATCCGCACATGGTGGACGTTCAAGGAGAACACCGCCGAAGATCCGTCGCTGGCGATCGCGTTCTTGGATCTCTTCGCCGGCGACGCGCCGAACTGGTCGATGCCGGCGGTTTTCTATCGCCGCGTCGAGCGCGAGGCGCTGCCGCAGGCGCGGGACGTCCGCGCGATCGAAGGTTGAGGCGAAGGAGCGGGCCTTAGAACCGGCCGAAGCCGGTCCGCGCGTTCTGGGCGGCGCTCGTCAGCATGCCGATGGCGTTGTAGCCGGGCGTCGTCGTCGAGACGCCGCCGCTGGCGCCGGCGTCGATCGCGGCGAGATAGCGCCGGAGCGCCTCCTGGACGTTCTCGGGATCGGCGAAGACCGCCGGCGTGGCGTCGCCGAAGAGCTGGCGCGACCGCGCCGCGTACCATTCGGCCTGGTCTTCGATCTCGAGGTTGATGAAGCCCTCGGGCGCGGTGAAGACGGCGTCGAGAACGGTGCGGAGCGGCTGATCGGCCAGCACGGTGAACCAGGACTCGGCGTCGGCGAACTCCTGGATCAAGCGCTCGAAATTGAGCGCGATCCGCATGTTCTGGTCCTGCTCGCCGACGGCGATCTCGAAGCGCTTGTTCTCGTAGGCTGAAATCAGCTCCGAGACGTAGTCCTCGTCCTGCAAGCTGTTGCCGCGATCGGCGTAGCTGCCGATAAGATCGACCAGCGCCCGCCAATTGTCGTCGTCGTAGAGATTGACGAAAGAATTCGGATCATTCGGATCGGAAATGAGCATGCTGGTGAAGAACTCGCCGGTGAAGGCGTCCTTGTCGATGCCGAAGGCCGAGAGCACGATCCCGCGCAGCTCCGGATAGAGCACCAGATCGAGGTTTTCGTCGATCCGGCTCCAATTCTGGCGCAGATACGCGATGTCTTCGGCCGGCGCCGCGATCTCGATCAGCCGCTTTTCGATCTCCGACTGCCAGAGCGCCTGCTCGGCGCCGACGCCTTGGAACGCTCCGGCGAAATCCGCCCAGCGCCTGTCCGAGAGCTGGTTCACGAACGCGTTCTCGTCGGCGACGTCCTCCTCGAGGATCGCTTTGAGATAGCCGGTCGACTTGCCCTCGTTCTCGAGGCCGAACGCCGCGAGCGCGACCGCGACCAGACGGTCGTCCGCGAGGAAAGCGTCGACGCCGTCGATGTCGCGGATCCGGGCGAGGAAATAGCCGAGATCGTCGTCGCTGACGTCGGAGACGCTGTCGTCCTCGGGCGCGAGATAGGGCAGAGACTCGAGGCCTTCGCCGGCGACGCCGAGCTCGGACACATAGGCGAAATACGGAACCTCGCCCGCGGATCCGGCGGCGACGCTGTCGGCGAAGGACTCGGCAAGGAGCGCCCAAGCGGTGTCCGACTGCGCGCGCGCCGGTTCGAGATCGCCGGCGACGGCGCTCTCCAGGATCGAGACGATCTCGGCGTCCGACAGGCTGGTTCCGGCGAGGCCGTAGGCGGCGAGCGTCACTTCGCGGAGCTGCGCGTCGCCGATGAGCGCGGCCGGCGTCGTCACGGCGTCGGCGTTCGTCTGGAAATAGGAAAGGTCGGACGAGCCGATCCGCGTCGCGGACGCGTCGGCCTCGTCCTGGTCGTAGATGGTGACGCCGCGGCGCGCGATCTCGCGCTCGACGTCGAGCCGGAAGGGCGTGACCGTCTGCAGCGGCTGGCCGTCGCCGAGGCCGGAGAAGGCGGTGGCGAAGCTGACCCAGGCGGCGTTGTCGAGCGTGTAGGCGTAGTCGCTTCCCGGATCGTCGACGCCTTCGGTCAGGAGCTGCCGGAAATGCTCGTCCGTGTAGTAGCCGCGCTCGAGACCGAAGGCCTTGAGCGCGACCTCGAGCGTCAGCGAATCGGCGAGCAGATCGTCGATGCTGCTGATATTGTTGATGTTCTTTCGGAAATGCGCCAGCGCGAACGGGTCGAGCTCCGGCTCCGACGTCGCCCGCGCGTTGCGGAATCGGTTCTCGACGATCGCGGCGAAGCCGTCGACGTCGCTCGCGCCCGACGAGTCGCCGAAGCCCATCTCGCGCGAGAACTCGACCCAGCGCGAATCGTTGAGGAGATTGGCGAAAGCGTCCTCGCTCTCGGCGCCTTCGTCGAGGACGCGCTTAATGATCGCGCCGCTGTCGATCTGGTCTTCGAGGCCGTAGGCGGTGAGCGCCACCTCGAGGAGGCGGCGATCGGCCAGGAGGTCGTCGCTCGTCGCCACGCGGCCGAGGCGCGCGCGCGCGTATTCGATTTCGCGCGCGACCTCGGCGCTCTCGGCGAGCGCGCGCCGCTGCGCGTCTTCCGTCGTCTTCAGCTGCTGGAAGCCGGCGAAGCCGGTTCCGAGAAGGACGGGCGCGAAGGTCATGCGCGGCCTGCGCTCTCTTCGACCGGCGGCGCGTCGAGCGGCGTCCGCGCCGGCGCGGCGCGCGACAGGAGCCGCCGCTCGATCTCGATCAGCGGATGGATCGCGCGCATCACCGCGTAGAAGTTGCGGTTTCTGAGCGCCGATTCGGCCGAGTCGATCTGCTCTTTCTGCTCGGGCAGCGTGTCGAACGCCGCGCCGAGCGCGGCGAGCTGGGCGCGCAGATCGCCCGCCATCTCTTCGGCCTCGGCCGAGCCCGCGACGACGAGCTGCGCCGCGTAGTAGGCGCGCGTCACCGGCGTGACCGCGTCGTCCGGATGCAGCGCGTCGCGCAGGCGCAGGATCGACGCGTTCGGCGTCTTGACCTTGAGCGTCGTCTTGCGGTCGCCGTTCTCCATCACGACGCCATTGACGAGCACGCGCTCCTGCGGCGCGAGCTTGAGAACGAGGCCGCCCATCGGCTCAGACCCGTCCGCTCGCGGCGATCGCGGAGCGCGGCGCGTCGGTGTCGGCGGCGGCGGCTTCGGTCTCGGCGGCGGCGCCCTGCGTCTCGCGCAGGCCGCGCATGATCATGGTGTTGATCTCGATGAGCTCACGCGGATCGGCCTTGCCGGTCAGGCATTTGAGGCCGCAGCGGCGCGAATATTCGGCGAGGCTGAACAGCTGGGCGCGCAGCTCCATCGGCAGCTCGTTGCGCTCCGAGAGCAGGTCGGCCGCCAGCGTCGCCCAGAGGCGCGTGTTCAAATGGATGGCTTCGGCCAATTTGTAGAACGGAACGCCGTCCTCGAGCGCGGCGTTGAGCTGCGCCGTGACGCGGTTGAACGCTTTGTACTCGATGCCGCGCGGCGAACTGACCGAGGCGCTGTGCTGCGCGTAGGCGCTGGCGGCGAAAGCGTGCGATTGCATGGATGAGGTTCTCCTCTAGACCGGCCGCGGCCCTTCCCCTGGGGCCGATTCTCAAGCGGACGGGCCCGAAGGCCCGCCCGCGTCGCGTCTTCGCTCTTACTGGAAGAGCGACAGGATGTTCTGCGGCGAGGCGTTCGCGATCGAGAGCGCCTGCGTCGCCAGCTGCTGCTGCACCTGCAGGGCCTGGAGGCGAGCCGACGCGTACTCCATGTCGGTGTCCACCAGGGCGCTGATGCCGTTGTTCATCGAGTCGATGAGGCTCGCGACGAACTCTTCCTGGATCTCCAGGCGCCGCTCGCTCGAACCGAAGGCCGCGGCCGCGTCGGTCGCGGTCTGGATCAGCGTCTCGATCGTGGTGAGCGCCGCGGTGGCGTCGGTGTCGGTCGTCACCGACAGGTCGCCGAGATCGCCGAGACCGCCGCCGCGCGTGCCGCCCGAGTTCGAGGCCGAGGCGATGCCGATCGTGCCCGACGCGATGTCGAACTTGACGAGGACGTCCTCGACCGTCGGATCGGTCGCCTGGTCGACGAAGATGTCGACATCGCTGAAGAACGAGTTGTCGTTGATCTTCTCTTTCAGGCCTTCGGCGACGTCGTTGAGCGTGTCCGTGGACCGCGCGATGTAGTCGAAGGTGAAAGTCTCGGCCGTGCCGTCGTCGTTGGTGTCCTTGGTCAGCGTGATCGAGTAGCTGTCGTCCGCCGCGACGGTCCGCGAGGCGAGCGTGAGCAGCACCGAGCTCGCGTCGAGCGTCGTCGCGATGGTCGACGCCGCGTTGATCTGCGCCGAGCCGCCGCTCGCCGAGGTCTCGACGTTGAAGCTCGCGAAGCTGTTGGTGTTGCTGATCAGGACGTCAGCGCCGTTGGTCGTCGCGGTGACGCCGCTGATGCTGAGGTCGTTGATCTCGTCGGCGATCGCGAGCGCGAGAAGCGTCGCGTCGACGGCGGTGCTCGTCTGCGTGTAGGTGAAGGTCTGCGAGTTGATCGTGACCTGATAGGTGCCGGCCGCGGAGGCGCCGTCGGCGATGGTCAGTTGGACCGTGCCGTCGGTCGAGGAGTCGATGACGGTCGTGCCGAGCGTGTTGCCGCCGCCGGCGCCGGCGCCGGTGGTGCCCGCGTTGACGCCGAGATCCTGGCGCGAGACCGTGATCGACGAGCTCGTCACCGAAGCGGTGCCGCGATCGAGCGAGGAGAGGACGGAAACCGCGGCGGTCGAGGTGCCGTCGATCAGGTTGAGACCGTTGAACTGAGCGGCGTTGACGATCGAGGTGATCTGGTTGCGCAGCTCGTCGATGTCCGTCTGGATCTTGGCGCGGTCGACGTTTTCGCCGTTCGCGGTGATGACCTTCTCTTTCACTTCCTCGAGCAGGTCGGTGATCTTCTCGGAGGCGTTGCGCGCGACCGTCACCGTCGCTTTGCCGAGCGAAAGCGAGTCGGTGATCGCGTTGAAGCCTTTGACGTCCGCCTCCATGACGGTCGTGACGGCCCAGATCGCGGCGTTGTCGGCCGCGCTGGCGACCTCTTTGCCGGTCGAGATCGACGACTGCGTGTCGAGCAGGCTCATGTTGATCTGGGTGAGGGTGCTCAGCGCGATTTGGGCGCCGGCGTTGTTCAGAATGCTGGTCATGACGTTCCCTTCCGTCTCATCCGACGCTTTCGGCGCCGGGCGTGCACGCGCTGAGATCTCTCCGAGCGCGCCGGTCGTAGCCGTTCTGACGGACCGCCTTCGAATTACTCTGGTCGCTTCTCGACCGGGATGATGCTAACTCTGCCGCCTAAAAAATCGCTTAAGTGCTCTAGGCGATTTGAGATTGCTGGTTTAATCCACTGTTATTCTTAATCGGAGATCCATCTTTATTATACGCGCCAATCTCTTGTCCTTGCGCCTTTAGGCTGGCGATCCGGCGCTGCGCGTTCTTGATTCCGGCCGCGGCGGCGCGCAGGAGCTGCTGGTTCTCCTCGGCCCGCCGGCGAATGATCCCGAAAAGCGTCTCGAGCTCCTCGCGCTGCTTGCGGTTGATCGCGGGACGGCTCTTCGTCGCGGCGAGCGCCTCCATCTTGCCGAGAAACTCGAGCTTGCGCTGATTGAGCGCCTCGAGCCCGGCGACGTCGCCCTTGAGCGCCAGGCCGCGCTCCTCCTGCATCAATGCGATGCCTTCGCGCGTCAGTTTCTCGATGCGCACGCCGTTAGCCATGGACGGCCACCTTCTGCTGGAGTTCGCGGTAGATTTGCTCGGCCAGGCCGAAGCCGCCCTGCTCGGCGACGGCGTCGGCGTATTCGCGGACAAGGAAGCTTCGGAAGGCCTCTTCGCCGAAGCCGCCGGTGAACGGTCCGTCGGTCTCGCCGACTTTGGCGGCTTTGAGCATCTCGGCGATGAACATCATCTCGAAGGACTCCGCCGCTTCGCGAAGGGCGGCGCCCTGGTCCGCCGGCGCCGGTTCCGTTCTGGCGGCGACGACGTCGGCCGTTTCGGTCGCGACTGTTGCGGTGATCATGGCTCGCCTTCCGGTAATCCTGCCCGGCCGCAAATATAGCCAGAGCGCTGTAAATATTTCATAACCTTGCTGTTGTAAAAATCAGAGCAACCATCGCCTGGTTTCTTTAGGAGTCGTTATGGAAACGTCGGCCGCGCCGTTGTTGAAGTCGATCGCCGGCCCGCCGCCGAGCGCGCCGGGCGGACGCGCGCCGAAGTCGGACGAAGAGCGCTCGGCGAATTTCGAAGCCGCCTACGCGGAGACCGGCGAGGGCGACGGGCGGGCGCCCGAGCCGGACGCGCCGCGGTCGGACGCGCCGGAGGACGACGCTGCGAAGGCGCCGGACAAGAGATCGGCGGCAGGCTCCGAGGCGCCGTCCGAGGACGCCGGCGCGCCGGGCGTCGAGGGCGACGCCGATGCCGGCAACGCCGCGGACGCGGAGGCGAAGACGACGCTCGACGACGCGCCGCCGGGCGCCTCCGCGAGCGACGAGAGCGGCGTCGCCGCGTTCGGATCGGCCGCGCCCGAGCGCGCGTCTGGCGACGCCGGAGCCTCGGCGACGGGCCGAGCGCCCGTCTCGGCGGAAGGCGCCGCGAAGGGGCCGGGCGAAGAAGAAGCGGCGACGATCGAGGCCGGTTCCGAGCGCGGCGCCTTGGCGCCTCGGTCGAGTTCGGGCGGCGAGCCCGGCGCCGTCGGGGACGCGGTCGAGGGCGGAGGCGCCGGCGCGGCGTCCGGTCAAGAGACGACCGATCGAGAGACGACCGGCGACGAGACGACGGGACGAGAGACGATCGGCCGAGAGACGATCGGCCGAGAGACGACCGGCGAAGAGACGACCGGCCGAGAGACGACCGGCCTGGAGACGACCGGCCGAGAGACGACCGGCCATAGGGCGACCGGCCGAGAGGCGGACGGCCAAGAGACGACCGATAAAGAGACGACCGGCCAAGAGGCGCCCGGCGGAGAGAAGACCGGCCGAGAGGCGATCGACCGAAACGCCGCCGAGCGATCGGCGAGCCCGGCGTCGCCCCGCGGAGACGCGGCGGCCGACGCGAGCGCGCAAGCGGCCGTCTCGCCCGCCATCCGCGCCGCGGCGAACGGCGCGGCCCGCGAAGAGGCGCCCGCGAAGGCGGACGCCGCGCCCGAGACCGTCGGTTCGGACGCGGCGGACGGGCCGGACGCGGCGGCGCCGGCGAGGCGTCAGGACGTCGCGGTCGGGCGACAAGACTCGACGGCCGATCCGACGCCGCCCGCCGCGCGCAGCGTCGATCCCGCGCCGACCGGGCGCGCCGGCGCCGGCGACGTCGCGGCTGAGCGCGCGAATAGCGCGGCGCCGAACGCCAAGAGCGCCGACGCGCCGGCCGCCTCGGCTTCGGTCGGCGCGAACGCGGCGGCGGTCTCGGCGCCGGCGGTCGCGCCGACGCCTCGCGCCGATCGCGCGGCGC
>CAZPTD010000149.1:0-10067 GCA_964588915.1 uncultured Neomegalonema sp.
GATGATGATGTCCTTCGCCCGGTCCTTGAGCTCGATATAGCCGTCGGGATGGACGACGCCGAGATCGCCGGTGCGGAACCAGCCGCCCTTGAACGCCTCGGCCGTCGCCTCGGGCTGCTTGTAATAGCCCATCATCGCGATGTTGCCGCGCATGAACACCTCGCCGAGGGTCTCGCCGTCGGGCGGAACCGGCGCCATCGTGACCGGATCGGCGATCATCAGGTCTTCCTGCACCTCGTAAGCGACGCCCTGCCGCGCCTTGATCCGCGCGCGCTCCTCGAGGGGCAGCGCGTCCCATTCCGGGCGCCAGGCGCAGACCACCGCCGGCCCGTAGACTTCCGTCAGCCCGTAGACATGCGCAACGTCGACGCCGAGCGCCTCCATCCGCGCGATCACGGACGCCGGCGGCGGCGCGGCGGCGGTCATCATCGAGATCCGCGGCTCGAACGGCTCGACCTCCTCGGCGCGCTCGGAGATGAGGCCCATGATGATCGGCGCGCCGCAAAGATGGGTGACGCTGTGGGCGCGGATCGCCTCGAAGATCGTCTCGCGGCTCACGCGGCGGAGGCAAACATGCGTCCCCGCGAGCATCGTCACGGTCCAGGGAAAGCACCAGCCGTTGCAGTGGAACATCGGCAAGGTCCAGAGATAGACCGGAAAATGCGGCATCGGCCAGGTGACGACGTTGCCGGTCGCCAGGAGATACGCGCCGCGATGGGAGTAGACGACGCCCTTCGGCCGCGCCGTCGTGCCGGAGGTGTAGTTGAGCGTGATCGCGGTCCATTCGTCGTCCGGCGGGCCGTAGGCGAATTCGGGGTCGCCCTCGGCCAGCAGCGCCTCGTAGTCGAGCGCGCCGATCCGGCGCGGGCTCGCCATCGTCGGGTCGACGGCGTCGACGAGCAGCGGCGGCTCGGCGAGGCCGGCGACCGCCGCTTCGGCGAGATCGGCCGAGGCGCTGTCGACGATCAGGATCTTCGCCCGCCCGTGCTCGAGGATGTAGGCGACGGTCGCCGCATCGAGCCGGGTGTTGATCGCGTTGAGCACGCCGCCGGTCATCGGCGCGCCGAAATGCGCCTCGACCAGCTCGCCGATATTGGGCGCGAGCGCGGCGACGACGGCGCCCTTGCCGATCCCGCGCGCCTTGAGCGCCGAGGCGAGCCGGCGGCAGCGCGCCTCCGTCTCGGCCCAGCTGCGGGTCCGGCCGTCGGCGATGATCGCCGGGCGGTCCGGATGCACGCGGGCGGTGCGTTTCAGCATCGAGAGCGGCGACAGCGCGACATGGTTGGCCGCGCATTTGGCGAGCTCGGGCGCGCGCTCGGGCGAGAACGGGTCGCTCATTCGCCCTTCCATTCCGGCGTCGGCCGCTTCGCGACGAAGGCGCCGATGCCGGCCTCCGCGTCGAGCGCCATCATGTTCTCGGCCATCGCCCGGCCGGCGAAGGCGTAGGCCTCGTTCAGCGTCATCTCCGCCTGCTCGTAGAAGGCGCGCTTGCCGATCTTGAGCGCTTTCGGCGATTTCGACGCGATGCGCTCGGCGATCTCGCGCGCTCGCGCGTCAAGCTCCGCCGCCGGCGCGACCCAGTTCACGAGCCCCATCTCCGCCGCGCGCGGCGCCGGGACGAACTCGCCGAGGAGCAACATCTCCATCGCGTGCTTGCGGGAGAGGTTGCGCGACAGCGCCACCATCGGCGGCGAGCAGAAGAGGCCGATATTGACGCCGGAGGTGGCGAAGCGCGCGTCCTCGGCGGCGATGGCGAGGTCGCAGGCGGCGACGAGCTGGCAGCCCGCGGCGGTCGCGATTCCGCTCACCTTGGCGATCACCGGCTGCGGCAGGCGGACGATCGACGTCATCATCTTCGAGCAGGTCCGGAACAGCTCTTCGAAATAGGCGCGCCCGCCATCCTGATCGGCTCTGCGGGCCGTCATTTCCTTTAGGTCGTGCCCGGCGCAGAAATGCGCGCCGCCCTGCAGGATCACCGCCTTGACGCCGCGATCCTCGGCGACGGCGTCGAGCGCCGCTTGCAGCTCGGCGAGGACGGCCTCCGACAGCGCGTTGAGCGCCTTCGGCCGGTTGAGCGTGATCGTGGCGACGCCGCCCGAAATCTCGGTCGCGACAGGCGACGCCCCGACATCCGTCTCTGCGGTGATGGCCATTTAATCCTCCCGATGCATCCTTTAGGCGCATACTCGCCCGGGATCGCCCATGGCATCAATGCCGAAAGCCGGCTTGCGCCGCGCGAGCTTCGAAAGGACTGATGATGATCGGCCGTCTCAATCACGTCGCCATCGCCGTGCCCGATCTCGCCGCGGCGAGCGCGCTCTATCGCGACACCCTCGGCGCCGAGGTCTCCGAGCCGCTCGCCCAGCCCGAGCACGGCGTCACCGTCGTCTTCATCACGCTGCCCAACACCAAGATCGAGCTCCTCGAGCCGCTCGGCGACGGTTCGCCGATCGCGAATTTCCTCGAAAAGAGCGCCGCCGGCGGCATTCACCATATCTGTTACGAGGTCGACGACATCCACGCCGCCAAGGCGCGGCTCGAAGCGGCGGGCGCGCGCGTGCTCGGGAGCGGCGAGCCGAAGATCGGCGCCCATGGCAAGCCGGTGCTGTTCCTGCATCCGAAGGACTTCAACGGCGCGTTGGTCGAACTCGAGCAGGCCTGAAGGCGGGCGAGACGAAAGGGCGAGGAATGACTTGGACCGGCGTGATCGTCCTCTACTCGATCTTCTTCTTTTTTGCGCTCTTCATCATCCTGCCGCGCGGCGTGCGGACGCAGGCGGAGGCGGGCGAGGTCGAGCCGGGCACGCCGCCCGGCGCGCCGGCGGCGATCCGCATTTGGCGCAAGTTCCTTTGGGCGGCGCTGGTCGCCGGCGCCGTCGTCGCGCTCATCTCGCTCGTCGTCGAGAGCGAGATCCTGTCGCTCGACGATCTCGACTTCCTCTATCCCGAGGCGCTCAGGGATCCGCCGCCGGTCCGCTGATCGGTCTCCGCGAGGAAAGCGTCGAGCCGCGCGCCGAGCGCCGCCTCGTCCTTGAGCTCGCACTCCCAGAGGACGAGAACCCGCCATCCCTCCGCCGTGAGCGCGGCGACGTTCCTGGCGTCGCGCGCCCGGTTGCGGGCGATCTTGGCCGACCAATAGGCGGCGTTCGCCTTCGGCGCCCGTGCGCCGCGCTTGCAGTCGTGGCCGTGCCAGAAGCAGCCATGGATGAAGATCGCGCGGCGGCGTCCGATATAGGCGATGTCCGGCTTGCCGGGCAGATCGGCGCGGTTGAGGCGATAGCCCGGCCGGCCGAGCCGGCGCAGCAGCGCGCGCACGCGGCGCTCCGGCTCGGTGTCGCGGCTCTTGACCCGGCGCATGACGTCCGAGCGGCCCATCGGCGCTGAGGATCTTCGCTTCATCCGAGGCGCCTCTCGCGATTGGCGCCGCCCTTGCTTATATATCTGCGGTCACGGCGTCGGCGGCGCTCCCTCACGCCGATCGTGACATGCGGGCGCTGCGCGCGAGGACGGCGATCCTTGCGTGCGCCCCGCGCCTTTCAGCCCGCCTGCGCCGTCAGCGACGAGAGCGCCGCGCGTTGGCGGCCGAGCTCGTCGAAATTCTCCGGCGCGAGCCAGACGCGATAGGCGGCGGCGACCGCCGGCCAGTCGCGGTCGAGAATCGCGTACCACGCGCTGTCGCGATTGCGGCCTTTCACGACCATCATCTGGCGAAAGACGCCCTCGAACGCGAAGCCGTAGCGGACGGCGGCGCGGCGCGAGGCGGCGTTGAGCGCGTTGCATTTCCATTCGACGCGACGATAGCCGAGCGCGAAGGCGTGCTCGATCAAGGTGAAGACGGCTTCCGTCGCGGCCGGCGTCCGCTGCAGCCGCGGCGCGAAGTTGAGATGGCCGATCTCGATCGTCCCATGCGCTTGCGTGACGCGCAGATAGCTCAGCGCGCCGGCGGCGGGCGCGAGCGCCGCGCCGCGCGGGCGGATGACGAAGAAGAGCGGATCCGAACCGGTCATGGCCGCCTCGGCCCAGGCGCGGAAGGCGCCCGCATCCTCGAACGGTCCGTAGGGCAGATACGTCCAGACGACGCCGGCGGCGTCTTCGGCGTAGGCCGCGAAGAGCGCGTCGGCGTGATCCTCGGGCGAGAACGGCTCGAGCCGCATCCATCGTCCGTCATGGGCGACGGGCGCCGGCGCCGGCGGCGGGCGCCAATTCGGGACGGCTTCGCCGAGCGGCGGGGCGAGGGCGGCGGGATCGGACATGAGGCGGCGCTAGCACGCGCCGCCCCGGGCGTCTAGCGCGGGTCGCTCTCGGTCCGGTTCTCGCTCTCGAGCAGCCGCGCGAGCGCCTCGGCGCGATACGGATCGACATAGTAGCGATGTCCGGCGAAGCCGCCCTGCGCGCCGAGCCGCAGCCCGCCATCCGGCTCGAGGACGAAGGTGCGCGGAATATAGTCGCCGTCGACATCGTAGCGGGTCTGCAGATCCGGCCGGTCGTCGACATCGGCGAGGATGAAGACGTAGTCGGCGGCGAACTGCTCGACCTCCGGCGCTTCGAAAAGGCGCTGGTAGTCGCGGCACATCAGGCACCAGCCGGCCTGGAGCACCAGCACCGCCGGCTTGTTCTCGTTCGCCGCCTGTTCGAGGCCGTCCTCGTAGCTGCGCCAGGGGATCGTCGGGTAGTTCCACTCCTCGGCGCGCTCGGGCGCCGGGCTCTGCGCGGTCGTCGCCGTCTCGATGGCGCCGAAATCGGTCGTCTCGAGCGAAATCACCGCGCTGTCGACCCGCGGCTCGGACCAAAAGACCGTGCTCGCCAGGACGACGCCGCAGAGCGCGAGAGCGCCGGCGTAGAGGCCGCGATGCTCATCTTTCACCATGTCGAGATCCTTCTGCGATCATCGCCCGAAGAATCACGAAAGAGGGTTGAGATTCGGTGTCGCCGGCGCTCGCGGCGCGCCCGCCGTCGCGCGTTAGCCTCCCGGCCGCTCGGCGGCGCGCGTCCGCTCGACGCTGCGCGGATAGACCAGGTCGTGGACCGCGGCCGCGCTCGGATCGACGGTCCGTCGCGTCGCCGATCCGGCGACCGGGCCACCGGCGAGATGCGGCGCCGTCGGATCGAACGCGCGCCGATCGGCGCCCGACCGCTCGCCCCCTTGGTTGGCGATCACCGCCGTCGGCGCGCCCGGCGTCCCGAAGAGAACGCGCGCGCGCGCCGCGCTCAGGCGTTCGACCTCGATCGGCGCGACGACGACCGGGCTCTCATTCGGCAAGGCGATCTCGAACGTCGTGAGCCACGGATCCGAGAGCGGGCCGCCGCGGAGCGCCGGCCCCATGCGCAGCGTGACGTTGTAGCGACGGAGCGGACGGTAGCAGAATCCGGCGGAGCAATGGGCGCGCGCTCGGCCGTCGGCTGCGCGCTGCGGAGCGCGCGCTTCCGCGGCGGCGACGCCGGGGGCGGGCGCAGCCTCGGTCTCGGTCTCGGCGCTCACAGCCTCTGGCGACGGGGCGCTCGAGGCGCCGTTGACCGCGGCGGACGACGCCTGGACCGGCGCGTCGGCGGTCTCGAAGGCCGCGCCGACAGGCGCGGGCGTCGCCGCGAGCGTTATCGCGTCGGGCAGCCGCGGCGCCGGCAGCGTGTCGACCGAAACCGAGATGTAGGGGACGCCGAAGGCCGAGGTGTTCTCGAGGTCGTCCAGGATGATGCGCGCTTCGATGCAGATGGCGGGCTTGGTGTAGAAGGGCTCGGTGCAGACCGTGCTCGATTCGATCCGGCGCGCGAAGTCGCGGATCGCGTCTTCGAGCTCCGACGCGACGCGCGCGCGATCCGAGGCCGACAGGATGTCGAGCGGGACCGGCCCGGCGACCCGCCGACCGGGCTCGGCCGCGTCGCCGCCGGTCTCCGCCTCGGTCGAGCCGTCGTCGAAATCGAGCGCCGACGGCGGCCCGGCGAAGCTGATCACCCTGAGAAACGGCGTGTCTTCGTAGAACCGCACATCGTGCGCGGCGCCCTCCGCCGGCCCCGCCGCGATGATCAGCGTGTGCGACTGATCGGGATCGGGAACGTAGACCGGTCCTTCGATGCGCACGAGGAAGGCGATCTCGACGCCGTCGACGTCGCGTCCCACTTCGTAGAGCGAGGCGAAAAAGACGCCCTTGGGCAGGGAGTAGCGCCAGGCGCGCACCGAGCCGGACTGGGGCTCGGCGGCCTCGGGTTTGGCGGAGAAGCCGATCGGGTTGTCGATCCCGTCGGCGCAGGCGGCGCCGAGCGCGACAAGCGCCGCCGCGGCGGCGGCGCGCAGCGCGCGGTGGGCGGCGGCGATGCTCTGGCGCACTGAACCCTCCTTCACTGCGCGGCGCCGCGGGTGCGGGCGAGGTTAACCGGTCGCCTTAACGCGACGTCGTTTTCGACCTTTGCGGATCTCGATCGTCGACAAAACACCTAATGCGCGATTCCGCGTTCGTCTCGCCAAGGTGAAGCATCGCCACCTCACCTGACCGGCGCGGCCCGAATCTGAAGAACAGTCGCCGATCGCTTCTCGGTTCGCGCCGCCGGCTCCGATCCGGGCCGACGCGCTCCCGCTCACAATCTCCTGGATTTGAAATTCGCAACGCCCTCGGCCGCGATTACGAAGCGAATTTCAGATCTAGGACACTAGCCCGTCGGCTTTTTAGACTTCGCCGGCTCGGGCGCATCGAGCGCCTCGTCCTCCAGGCCTTCGAGGTCGAAGGTCTCGCCCGGCGTCAGATGCGGATCGGCGGCTGCGCTGAACGGAGCGCTCGCCGCGGGCGCAAGCGCCTCGAGGTCCTTCGCGATCGGCGCGGCGGCCGCCGGGGCGCTTTCGAGCGCGTCTTCCTCGAGAGGAAGCGAGAGGCGCCATTTCGGAGCCGATTCGAGGTTGCTCACCATGTCGAGCTGCAACTCGGGCGAGGTCTTCTCCAAGACGAAGACGCCCTGCTCGATAAATTTCCGAACATTTTTCGTGATGGTGCGGGCAAACTTGAAGTTCTGATTGTGCGGATCAATAAATCCATTATGAACGCCGAAGATGTAAGTCACCATTTTTCGGGTCTTGGCGCTGGTGAAATCAACCAGCAGCGGGCCACCGCTCATGCCGACGCTGGCGTCGGCCGAATAGCTGATGCCCCAATTCTTCACCTCGCTCGAGTTCGGTGGCAAAAGTTTGGCGAAGTTGGCGAAGTGGAGTTGGGCGCTGACGCCGGGGAAGCCGCAAGTGTAGTTGCGAACGCCGGAGTTCTCGTCGTCGCCGAAACCGATCAAAGTACTGCGCGTGGGTTCTTTCCAGGTCTTGATTTGCTTCTTGTCGAATGAACGGATCATCTCCCGAAATATGTCCGGCGCCTCGAACAGAACTTCGTTCGGAAGCTTGAAGATGGCAAGATCGAACGCGCGGCGCAACGTCGGCGAGACATTCGAAAAATACTCGCTGGGGATCACAAAATGATCCAAATGCTCGAACCTGTAATAGTTCCCGCTACTTTGCCAGCTTTTCGTGTTGGGATTGAAGTAGTGAAATCGACCAAATCGCACAAGCTTACTTAAGTTATTGGGGCGGTGGAAGTTGTGCGCAACCGTTAGAAAGTAGCCTCTGCCGATATGGAAGGCGCTGCCGAAAATGGTCGGTGAAAGCCCGATCCGGCGCGTTTTCGTCGACATCTTGATGATCTGCAAATAGGGCGGCCGACTGAACTCCTGCGCGTTCCACGGTTGACGACGTGCGATCCTCGGCATGGTGCTCCCCTCTGCGGCGACTCCGCGCCCGCGGCGTCTTCGCGCCGAAGCTTACCGCAAACGGCCGCAGAGACGAGCGCCTTCTGCCGTCCTCGGCGGCCCGGGGCCTTGATCTGTTCGGAGCGCGCGCCGTTCGAGCCGGCGCGTCGAGGCCGGCCGCCCGCCGCGACAGGCCGTCAACGGCGCAGAGGATCGTCGATCGAGTCTTCGTCCGGGTCCTCTTCCCCGCCGTCATCGTCGCCGAGACCGAGAATGTCGCTTGGCGAGCCGCCGTTCGTATCCACGCCCGGCCGCTGGGTCGCGGCGCCTCGCGCTCGCAGGTCGGCGTAGTACGGCGGATAGGCGGCTTCGCCGCGCGTGCAGGTGCCGATGAACGTCGCCGGCACGACCGCCGCGCTCGTCGGTTCGACGCCGGGCTCGCCGCAGAGGCGCCGGACGGGCCGGCGCGCGGCGTCGCTGCCAGCATTGGCCGGATCCTGCGCGGCGATCAGCTTGCGGACCTCCTCGACCTCGGTCGAGGACAGGCCGGCGCCGACCGGAACCGCGCCGGCCTGGACGTCCTGCACCTTCGCGATCGCCTGTCCGGTCTGGTCGCTCGTCGGCTGCAGATTGCTGACCGTCGCGCCGACCGCGGCGCCGACGACCTCGAAAGGCAGAACGATCGCCTCGGCGGTGTCGCTCTCGCGGAAGGTGAGCATCGCCGCCGGCACGCCAGGATAGTCGAACAGGATCGCGCCGCCGCGCTCGGCGAGCAGCGGCCGATCGAGCGGCATCGCCAAGGGAGCCGAGCCGCTCGGCAGCGCGACGGTGAACTGCGCCCGGGCGCGTCCGATCGCCATGTCGGGATCAGGGCCGACCGTGACGGTCAGGATATGCGGCACGAACGGACGATAACACACGCCCTCGCTGCAGCTCCTGATCTGCAGACGGTCGCTTCTCGGCGACTCGTCGATCTCGACGCCGGGCGCGCCGAGCATCTCGACCTCAAAATGAACGAACGAACCGCCCTGGCTGGTCACGCGCTCGACCTCTCCGAGGAGATCGATGGCGGCGTTGCAGCGGTCAGACACGTCGTTGTTGAGCACGCAATCGTCGACGACGAGCTCGAGAAAGCCTTTGAGCGCGGTGGTCATCACGCGCTCGGTGCGGTCGCGGTCGACCGCCGACATGAGATCGACGGTGAACGGGCCGGCCACCTTGCCCTCGATCGCCTCGAGAGACTCGAGGCCGGTCGCGAGCGCGATCCGCCGCGCGTCCGTCGCCGCGGCGACGAGGGCTTCGTCGACGGCGTTCGAGGAGCGGAACCGGATCTCGCGCAAGAACGGCGTGTCGCGATAGTAGGAGACGCTCAGGATCTCCGAATGCGACGCCGACACGTCGAAGTCGAGGCGATAGGTGTGGTTCGGATCGGCGACGAAATACGGCCCCTCCGCCGCGACCACGATCTGGAACGGGCGAAAATCGCTCCGATCGGTGCTCGACTGCTCGAGCAGCGTGACCTGAAACACGCCCTTCGGCAGCGAATAGCTCCAGCCGTTGATCGGCTCCGCGCCCGACGCTTGGAAATCGACCGGCAAGCTGCCGACGGCGCTGCAGCCGGCCGTGAGCGCGGAGGCCAGAACGACGCCGCACAACGCCGTCGCGCGTCTCGTCCGTTTCAAAGAGTCAAAAAAAGTCACGAGCGTCCCTCCCGCACCAACCGCCGCGGCCGATAATTCGGCCGACAAGGAAGCGGGCCCGCTTCGCCTCAGCTCCCCGCCGAGCGGCCGCCGCGCGGGACGGCGAAGCCGCCGAATGAACCGCGCCGGAGCAAGCGCGCTCCTTCCCAAGAGAAGCCTACCCGCGTCGTTAGGGCTGAAAATCAACTAAGGTCGGATCAGGCGAAAGCCCTGTCGAGATTCCGCCCGACTGTTGCAGCCGCGCCTGCTCGTTCGCGATCACTTCGTCGGCGTCAGCCGCAGCCCGAGCTCGCGCAGCTGCTCCTTCGTCGCCTCCGACGGCGCGCCCATCATCAGATCCTCGGCGCGCTGGTTCATCGGGAACATGATCACCTCGCGGATGTTCTCCGCGTCGGCGAGCAGCATCACGATTCGGTCGACGCCGGGCGCGATGCCGCCATGGGGCGGCGCGCCGTAGCGGAACGCGTTCAGCATGCCGCCGAAGCGCTCCTCGACCGTCGCCTTGTCGTAGCCGGCGATCTCGAACGCCTTGTACATGATCTCCGGCTTGTGGTTCCGGATCGCGCCCGAGGAGAGCTCCACGCCGTTGCAGACGATGTCGTACTGGAATCCGAGGATCTCCAGCGGATCGCGGCTCTCCAGCGCCAGG
>CAZPTD010000150.1:0-10047 GCA_964588915.1 uncultured Neomegalonema sp.
CGACGTCCTGGTCGGCATCAACCTCTTGCGCGAAGGCCTCGATCTTCCGGAGGTGGCGCTGGTGGCGATCCTCGATGCGGACAAGGAGGGCTTCCTGCGCTCGGAAACCTCGCTCATCCAGACCATCGGCCGGGCGGCGCGCAACGCGGAAGGGCGGGTGATCCTCTACGCCGACAAGATCACCGGCTCGATGGAGCGGGCGATGAAGGAGACCGAGCGCCGGCGCGAGAAGCAGATCGCCTACAATGTCGAGCACGGGATCACGCCGCAGACGATCAGCAAGAATGTCAGCGACATCCTCGAAGGCCTCGACAGCGCCTATGTCACGGCGAAGCTCGACAAGAAGAAGTCGGGCGGCAAGAGCGCGTCGGTCGGCGACAACCTCACGGCGCATCTCGAGCATCTGCGGAGCGAGATGCTGAAGGCGGCCGAAGACCTCGACTTCGAGAAGGCGGCCGAGATCCGGGACGAGATCAAGCGGCTGGAGATGGTCGATCTGATGGTCGCGGAGGATCCGTTCGCGCGGCAGTCGAAGATCGAAGAGGCGGTCGAGGAGGCGTCGAAAAGCTCCGGCCGCTCCACCGCAGGCCGCGCCGGGCAAAGGGGCGGCAACCAGCGGCGGAAGAAGCGCACGCATAAGGGCGGCGAGATGTGAGGCGGCCGGGCGCCGTCAACGACTCCGGCGCGCCGGCGCCGAAATCGATCCCTGTGAACGGATGTCTTGGCGCGGCGTCATCCCGGCCAACCGCAAAGCGCGGAGAGCCGGGATCCGGCGCCGCACGAGCGGCGCCTGTTCTCGACGGCCCTGGATCCCGTTCTCGCCGCTCCAGCGCAGCCGCTGACGCGCAAGGGGATGAGCCTTCGGCTGTCCAGGTCGACGATCGGACGAAGAGCTCGGCGCTTGTGACGAGACCGCCGGCCGCCGATCGGCGTCGACGGCTCTGTGATTTCGCCGGCGCGTCGCTTATTCTCGTCTAATGTCGGTCTATGCGTTCGACGAGCACGAGTTGGACGTCGCGCGGCGCGAGCTTCGCGCGAGAGGCGACGTCGTGCCGATCGAGCCGCAGGCCTTCGATACGCTGCGCCTGCTCGTCGAGGCGCGCGCCCGCGTCGTCTCCAAGGACGAGCTGATCGAGACCGTCTGGTCAGGCCGCATCGTCTCGGACGCCGCGATCGCGAGCCAGATCAAGGCCGCGCGCAAGGCGCTCGGCGACGACGGCAGGACCCAGCGCTACATCAAGACGGTCCATGGCCGCGGCTTCCGCTTCGTCGGCTCGGCCCAAGAGCGCGCCCCTTCGGCCGCGGCCGAGCCGGCGGCCGCGCCGGCCGAGCGCGTCGACCTCGCGCCGACGGCGACCCGCATCGGCGCCGGCCGGCCGTCGATCGCCGTGCTGCCCTTCCGCGTCATCGGCGACGGCGGCGCCTACGCCGCGATCGCCGACGCGCTGCCGCAGGATCTCACCGCCGAGCTCTCGCGCCTGCACTGGCTCTTCGTCATCGCCCGCGGCTCGAGCTTCCGCTTCCGCGATCCGGCGCAGGACGTCGTCGAGATCGGCGCCCGGCTCGGCGCGCGCTACTGCGTCTCGGGCGGCGTCGAGATCCTCGGCCGCAGGATGACGGTCCATTGGGAGCTGACCGACGCGCTCGACGGCGGCGTCGTCTGGGCCGAGCGCGCTCAAGGGCCGGTCGAGCGCGTGCACGAGCTCCGCGCCGAGACGACGGCGAAGATCGTCTCGGCGCTCGAGCTGCGGATCAGCGCCCATGAGGTCGAGCGCGCGCGGCTCTCGGCGCCGGACAATCTCGACGTCTGGGCGCGCTACCATCTCGGCCTGCATCACCTTTTCCGCTTCACCAAGGAAGACAACGCGCGGGCGCTCACGCATTTCGCCGCCGCCTCTTCAGAGGATCCGAGCTTCGCGCGCGCCTATGCCGGCCTCTCCTTCGCCCAGTTTCAGGACTCCTTTCTGCGCTACAAGGACGACGTCGACGCCGCCTGCGCCGCGGCGCGCAGAAGCGCCGAGCGCGGTTGCGAGCTCGACCCGCTCGATCCCTTCGTCAATCTCGCCCTCGGCCGCGCGATCTATCTCGGCGGCGATCTCGAGGGCGGCCGCGTCTGGCTCGACCGCGCCATCGAGCTCTGTCCGAGCCACGCGCAGGCGATCTATTCGCGCGGCTGGGTCGACGTCGTCCTCGGCCGCGGCGCCCAAAGCCAGGCCGGGGCCGACGAGGCGATGGCGCTGAGCCCGCTCGATCCGCTGCGCTACGCGATGCTCGGCGTGCGGTCGATATCGCATCTCGGCCGCGACCAGATCGAGGAGTCCGTCGTCTGGGCCGAGCGGTCGGCGCGGTCTCCGGGCGCGCATGAGCTCGTCATGATCATCGCCGCCGTCGCCCATGGGATCGCCGGCGACGAGGCGAAGGCGCGGCGCTGGGTCGAGGCGGCGAAGCGGCGCAATCCGACATTGACGCAGGACGATTATTTCCGCGCCTTTCCCTTCCGCGACGAGGCGCTGCGCCGCCGCTCCGCCGAGGCGCTGAGGCGCGCGGGTCTGGATTGACGCTCGGGCGCCCTCGGCGAGCGCCCATGGCCGAAAGGAGACGGGATGATCTGCAGATTGTGGCGCGGATGGACGACGCCGAAGAACGCCGACGCCTACGAGGCGATCGTGCGCGCGGAGGTCATCCCCGGGATCGAAGCGCGGCGCGTTTCCGGATTCCTGCAAGTCGACCTTCTGCGACGAGAGCTCGAGGACGAGGTCGAGTTCACCACGCTCATGTGGTTCGAGAGCCTGGACGCCGTGCGCGACTTCATGGGCGCGGACGACGCCGTCGCGCATGTGCCGGATCGCGCCCGCGCCGTCCTCGAGCGCTTCGACCAGCGTTCCGCGCATCTCGACGTGCTCGACCGGCGCGCTCAGTGCTGAGGGCCGCGCGTTTGCGAGTCGCCTTCGGCGGCGAGATCTGACAGTTTTTCGCCCTGGCGCCGCGTTTGTCGGCGAAAGGAGGACGGGCCGTGGAGAAGCTCTTCAAGGGCAACGTCAAATGGTCGGAGCGGATCCGCCAGACGGATCCGGAGTATTTTCCGCGCCTCGCGCAGCTGCAGACGCCGCGCTACTTCTGGATCGGCTGCTCCGACAGTCGCGTGCCGGCCAATGTCGTCGCCGGTCTCGATCCGGGCGAGGTCTTCGTCCATCGCAACGTCGCCAACATCGTCCACTCGGCCGACATGAACCTGCTCAGCACGCTCGAATACGCGGTCGAGGTCTTGGGCGTGCGCCATGTCATCGTCTGCGGCCATTACGGCTGCGGCGGCGTCAAGGCGGCGACGCGCGACGAGCTGCCGCACAGCTTGTCCGACCATTGGCTGGAGCCGATCCGGCGTCTCGCTCGGGACCATAACGACGCGCTCGGCCGTCTCGCCGAGGCGGAGTCGCGCTGCGATCGGCTGGCCGAGCTCAACGTGCTCGAGGGCGTGCGCGGCGTCGCGGCGACGCCGATCCTGCGCCGCGCCTGGGCGCGCGGCGCGACGGTCGCCGTGCACGGGCTGATCTACGGCCTCGCGGACGGGGTGCTCCGCGATCTCAACTGCACCATCGCCAAAGAACAGCGGAGCCGATAGCGCCCATCCGAAACAGACATGGTCGCCAGCCGGCCCAAAGGCCGGCAGGGCGTTCGCTTGCGCGGCGCGCTCGCGGCCGCAAACGGTTCGAGAAGGCTCTCGGCGCGGCGGAGTAGGGGCTCCGCGGCTGGTCGGCTAAGGTCTGGATTCTGATTGCGCGCGCAGACGCGTCGTCTCGGCCGACGAACCTATCCGCTATCGGAGAGCTGCTCGAGGTCGTTGCGCGCGGACTGGATCAGCGACACGCAGGGCGTCCTGCGCAAATCGGAGTGCATGATCTCGTATTCGAGGATCGCGAGCTTGAGCTTGAGATCTTCCGAGCTCGAGGACGGCAGCTCGGACGCGCGCGCCAGCAGCTCGTCTTGGCGGTCGAGCATCTGGTGCTCGGTCGTCCGCGCCAGATGGCGATCGAGGTCGATCGGGCAAGGCGCAATGGCCGCCAGGCGCCGCAGCCTGTCGCGGAGGGTGTCGAGTTCGCGATAGATGCGGGTAAGCGCCGCCGGATCGGTCTCGGCGGGTCTTCGCCCTGGGCGCTTTTCATTCTTCTCGACCATTTCTTCTTTCCTGCGCTCGTTCGTTTTCAACAGCCTGGTCTCGTTTTTGTACATTCTCTGCACATTGCATCGCCCGACAACGCCCGACGTCCGCCCCTCTTCGGCGTTGGCCTTCGTCCCGCGATGCGCGCCGCCCTTCCGCGGCCAGTCCCGCGCCCGACGTCGGGCGAATCACGTGACGTTCGTCGTCCGACCGCCGACTATATTCATCCGTCTTCTGTTTGCACCGTCGATGAGAGAATGCGGTTGCTCTTACGTGTCGATAAGTCGGCGAACTCACAATTCCGGGCGTAGAGAGGCTGGTTTTGTGACGTTTCCTGCAAAGGCCGACACGCCGTCGACGCCGGGCCGACGTGACGCATCCGTCGTGGCCTCGCGTTGGAGCGGGCCCTCGGCTGGAACGGGCCTCCGCGACGTCGCGTCGTCTACGCGCGCGCGCCGGCCTCGATGCGGCTCGCCTCCTCGAGCAGCCGCGCCGCCTCCTCCTCGAGCAGCCGCTCTTCGGCCGATCCGCCCTGGATCGGGACGCGGCCCATCTCCAGCATCAGGGGCGCCGCGAGCGGCGTGACCCGCGCCAGCCGACGATGCTCGATCCTGATCTCGCCGCCGTCCGCCCCGGCGATCCGCTCGAACATCTCGTCGATCCGGGCGAAGTCGACGAGGCCGCGCATCGCCTCACGCCGCGTCGCCTCGAGCAAGAGGTGGTCCGGATCGTATTTGACCAACGTGTCGTAGAGGATGTCGGAGCTGAACGTCGTCTGCCGGCCGGATTTCTGAAGGCCCGGAAACCGACGCTCGACCAGGCCGGCGACGACCGCGGCTTGCCGGAACGTCCGCTTCATCACCGAGCTGCCGCGGAGCCACTCCTCGAGCCCGTCGCGCAGGCCGTCCTGCGCGAACAACGCCGCCGGCGCGTCGATGGGCTCCAAGGACCAGAGCAGGATCGCGTAGTCGCTGGCGACGAAGCCGAGCGGCGCGAGCCCGGCCTCCTCGAGGCGCTTCGAGAGCAGCAGCCCGAGCGTCTGATGCGCGTTGCGCCCGGCGAAGCCGTAGGACGCCATGAAGTGCTTGTCGCCGCGCGGAAACGTCTCGACCAGGAGCCGATCACGGGCCGGCAGGCCCGAAACCGCGCGCTGAATGTCGAGCCACTCGGCGATCGGCGGCGGCAGGTCGGTCCAACGCGCCGGCGTCTCCAGGATCTCGAGCACGCGATGGGCGAGGAAGGTCGAGATCGGCAGCTTGCCGCCGGCGAAGACCGGAATGCGCGGCTCGCGGCCCGTCGACGGCGACACCTCCACCACGAGATCGCGCATGCCCTCGAAGCGCACCGTCTCGCCGCCGATGAGAAAGGCGTCGCCCGGCCGCAAGGTCGCGGCGAAGGCCTCCTCGACCTCGCCGAGCGGCCTGCCGCCGCCGCGCCGTCCCTGCCGGACCTTGACCGTCTCCGCCTCGACGATGCCGCCGACATTCATCCGGATCCGCCGCGCGCTTCTCGGATCGCGGAGCCGCCAGAGTCCGTCCGGCCCGCGCATGAGCCGTCGCCATTGGTCGTAGGCGCGCAGCGCATAGCCGCCCGTCGCGCAGAAATCGAGGCAGCGGTCGAACTCCTCGCGTGTGAGCGACGCATAGGCGCCGGCGCGCGCCGTTTCGGCGAAGAGCGCGTCGGCGTCGAACGGGCCGGCGCAGGCCGTCAGCAGAATATGCTGGCAGAGCATGTCGAGCGCGCCGCCCGCGAGCCCTTCGCCGTCGAGCTGGCCGGCGCGCGCGGCCTCGAGCGCGGCGAGGCATTCGAGCACCTCGAACCGGTTCGCCGGCGCCAGGATCGCGCGGCTCGGCGCGTCGAAGCGGTGATTGGCGCGGCCGATGCGCTGGATGAGCCGCTTCACGCCCTTCGGCGCGCCGACCTGGATGACGAGATCGACATCCGCCCAGTCGACGCCGAGATCGAGCGAGGAGGTCGAGACGACGGCGCGCAGCCGCCCTTCGGCCATCGCCTGCTCGACGCGGAGCCGGGCCTCGCGTCCGAGACTGCCGTGATGCAGCCCGATCGGCAGATTCTCCGAGTTCGCGCGCCAGAGCGCCTGGAAGAAAAGCTCCGCTTGCGCGCGCGTGTTGATGAAGACGATCGCGGTGCGCGCCTTCGCGATCTCGTCGAGCACCGCCCGCGCGGCGTAGCGGCCGCCCATCCCGGCCCAGGGCGGATCGCCGGCGCGCTCCAGGATCGAGATGTCGGGCTCCGGGCCGGGACCGGCGTAGACGATCCGGCGATCCTCGGGCGCGAGCCAGCTTGCGAGCGCGTCCGGATCTTCCGTCGTCGCCGAAAGGCCGATCCGCCGATGCGCGGGCGCGAGGCTGTCGAGCCGCGCGAGGCAGAGGCTGAGCTGGTCGCCGCGCTTCGTGCCGGCCAGCGCGTGGATCTCGTCGACGATCACGGCGGAGAGGCCGGCGAAGGTCCGCTCGGCGGTCGGCTGCGCGAGGAGAAGCGCCAGGCTTTCGGGCGTCGTCAGCAGAATATGCGGCGGGTCGGTCCGCTGGCGCGCCTTGACGCTTTGCTTGGTGTCGCCGGTGCGGTCCTCAACGCGCAAATCGAGGCCCATCTCCGCGATCGGCGCCTCGAGATTGCGCCTTATGTCGGTCGCCAGCGCTTTGAGCGGCGAGACATAGAGCGTGTGCAGCCCGCGACGCGGCGCCTTGCCGAGTTCCGCCAGGCTCGGCAGGAAGCCGGCCAAGGTCTTGCCGCCGCCTGTCGGCGCGATGAGGAGATCGGCGCCGCCGGGCCGCGCGCCGGCGAGAAGCTCGAGCTGATGCGGATGCGGCGTCCATCCGCGCGCGGCGAACCACGCGGCGACGAACGCCGGCAACGCGTCGGACGGATTCTCGGTGCGAGCGGCCATGCTCTCGGAAATAGGCCGCTCTCGGGCCGCGCTCTAGAAAAAGAGGCTCATGAGCCAGCCGCGGCCCTGCGCCGGCCGCTTCTCGGCCGCCGCGACCGGCTTGAACGCCGATCCGGCCAAGGTCCGCATCCAGAGCATCGGGTCGGCGCCGTATTCATGCGTTTGCGCGTCGAGATGCATGCGTATCGGCGGAACAGCGCGGCGAACCGATGTTGCAGCGCCGTCGATATCTTCGAAAAGCCGCGCTGCGTCCGCGAGATCTTCTATTGACACGCCATCTTCCGCCCGCGATTGCTCGACCCCGCGCCGGCCCAACGCGGTCAACCGCGTCTGACGCTGGCGACCGAGCTTCGGCCGGTTCTTGAGGAGCGCGCGCGTCGCTTTGACGCCGCAGGCGGCGAGCGCCGCCAACACGTCCGGGCCGGGCGACTGCTCGGTCACGCCCAGATTGCTTGTCGCGTCGGCGGAGATTTCCGGCGGCCCGGGCGGGCGCGACTTAAAGAATTGCATCGTCTCAACTCCGTCGCGCGCTCGGCTGGGGCTCACCGTTGAGGGCCTTCGAGACCGGCTCGAAAATCCGAGTCCGGCTGAGGATACTAACGCAACCAACTGTGTTTAAGAAGAGGTTGCTTTTCGCTTTTTTCGTGCGCGCGTCCGTGGTTGCGCGCGTCGGTCGGGCCTTGAATGCCGCTCAACCCTAAAGATCTCCTTAACCTTACCGAGAACGGCCTCTACTGCCCGCCCGGCCGCTTTCACATCGACCCGCTCAGGCCCGTCGACCGCGCCGTCGTCACCCATGGCCATGCCGACCATTGCCGAGCCGGTCACGCGAAGCTTCTGGCGACGCCGGAGACGCTCGCCATCGCCGAGCTGCGCTACGGACCGGACGCATTCGGCGCGACGCAGCCGCTGCGCTACGGCGAGGCGCTCAAGATCGGCGACGCGACCGTGCGGCTCGCGCCGGCCGGCCATGTGCTCGGCTCGGCGCAGATCGTGATCGAGGCCGGCGGCGCCCGCGCCGTCGTCTCCGGCGACTACAAGCGCGCGACCGACCCGACCTGCGCGTCTTTCGAGCCGGTCCGCTGCGATCTCTTCGTAACCGAGGCGACCTTCGGCCTGCCGGTCTTCCGCCATCCGCCGATCGAGGCGGAGATCGGCAAGCTCCTCGCGTCGACGCGCGCCTTTCCGGAACGCGCGCACGGCGTCGGCGTCTATCCGCTCGGCAAATGCCAGCGCCTTATGGCGGAGCTGCGCCGGGCCGGTTGGGACGCGCCGATCGCGCTTCACGGCGCGCTCGTCAAGCTGACCGATCTCTATGAGCGCTTCGGCGTCGCGCTCGGCCCGCGCGCCGAGGTCGCCACCGCCAAGGGCGAGCCCGAGAAGCTCGGCAAGAAGGATCTCGAAGGCGCGATCGCGCTCGCGCCGGCCTCGGCGCTCTCCGACCGCTGGGCTCGGCGCCTGCCCGACCCGGTGATCTGCGGCGCCAGCGGCTGGATGACCGTCCGCCAACGCGCCAAGCAGCGCGGAGTCGAGCTGCCGCTGATCATCTCGGACCATGCCGATTGGGGCGGCGTCTGCGCGACCATCCGCGAGACCGAGGCCGAAATCGTCTGGGTCACGCATGGCGCCGAGGAGGCGCTCGTCCATTGGTGCCGGAACCAGGGCCTCGACGCCGCGCCGCTCTCGATCGGCGGCCGCTCCGACGAGGGCGGCGTTGCGGAAGACGGCTGAAGGGCGCCGCGAACGGCCACACGCGACGCGTCTATACCGCCGCGGGTCACAAATTATCGGTTGTGAAAAGCTGGGGATATTAGCGCGTCTTTTTGCCGCCCCGGCGCGCGCGTTCCGGGCAATAGCGACAGCCGGCCAGAGCTGAGCCCCAGCACGACGACCGCCTGTCGTCGGCAAAATTGAAGTTAGCGATCTCTGCGAAAGACGCAACGGCTTTGTCGACCTCGCGCCAAACTATTTTATAAGCCGCTGAAAAACATGATAAAAAATGGGGCGCCTGACGCGATCGACGCTTCGTCGCGCGGCGCGCGGCGGGTGCGGCGATCCGTCCATTCGGGCCTGTCCCGCGCGATCGGATTCGCGGCGCAGTCGACAGATTCTCGACAGTCAAAGCGGCGGGAACTGTACGTCTTCACATTTGTTGCGAAACTGTCGTCGAATTGACATGGTCCAGCGATCCGGCGCTTCTTGCTATTGGCGGCGCGGAACTTCCGACCTTGCCGGCGCGCACGCCCGGATCGGCGGAGATTCGGCGATCGAGGGGCGAAAATTACATGCCGGAGAGCCCGAGTTATGGTTAACGCCGGCGAAAGGCGATCGTTGGCGGTCGCAAGGGTCGAAGCGACTTGGTCGTTCCGGCATGATCACACGCTGTCGACGGCGCTCGACTTAGAGGAGACCTCGCGCCGCTTCGATCAGCGCTTCGCCGCGGTCGCGGATCTCGGTCGGCTCGTAGCCGAGCAGCAGAATCAACTCGGCGCCGTCTTCGCGTCGAACCGCCGCGACGCCGGCGCGACGGCCGCGGCGCAGGCCCTCGACTCGCCAGAGACCGTCATAGCGCGCGCCGGCCTCGTGGAGCGTCAGCCGCGCCGCGCCGTCGGCCTCGATCACGAGCTCGGCGGCCGGTCCGGCCGCCGTCGCCAGCATGATCGTCTCGGCGCCGGCGAGCTCGTCCTCGAGCGCCGCGGCGTCGCCCGCTGCGCTGTCGGCGAGCTCGGGCGTCGAGCGCGGCGCCACGGTCGTCAGCGGGATGCGCGCGCCGCTTGCGGGATCCACGATCAGCGCCGAGACGGCGCGCGCGTGGGTGAAGGCGTCGCGCTCGGTGATGAGGACGTCGCCGAGCGCGACGATTCGGCAGCCGCACTCCGCGCCGTCGCCGAGGCTCAAGCGCGGCGCCGCGGCGAGCCGCGCGCGGCAGGCGGCGACGGCGCCTTCGGCGGCCGCTCGCGGCGTCGGCAGCCCGGTCGCC
>CAZPTD010000151.1:0-10043 GCA_964588915.1 uncultured Neomegalonema sp.
CTGCCATGGCCGACCCTCAATGATACCTTTTTGCAGAACGTTCCAGACACTACCCCATCCCGAGAACGGCACTGTGATTCCTGGGGCGATGATTCGGTTCCGGGCCAGGAACGGACTGTGGGTTTTGACAGAAACGCAGGCCATGGGCGCTCGCTACGCCGGACGGTGCGAAGACCTCCCGAAATCAGCGAGTGAGCTTTGAAAACTCGCGCTGCGGCTATGAGACAAGCGTGAAGGCGATCCCGAACCCGAGCGCGAGGCCCGCCAGCAGCAGGGCCGCCGCCGCAAGAAGCGACATTGCGTGCGGCGCCGGGGAGGGAGGCGTCTCGGTCGCAAATTCGGTCGGCGCCGACGCGGCTTCATGGGACGCGGCGTTCGCGCCCGGCGCCGCCGCATCCTCGAGCAGCGCGCCAGCTTCGTCCGCGGTCGGCGCGGGCGGATCGGTTTCGTCGCTTCGCTCGGCGGCGACTTCAGACTGCGGCGCGGCGGCGTGGCGCGCCAGAGCGTTCTCATAGATCTCGCGAGCCCGCTCGGCCTCGGCCGGATCGCGCTGCGACGGCGCCAGGTAGCAGCGTGGATCGCGTCTCGGAACCCGGGTCCCGCGCTCCGGCTCCACGTCGTCTGGCGAGGACAAGCCCTTGAGCCGATGCGCTGCATCGGCGATCTCGGCTTCGATCGCCGCGCGGCGCGCGTCCTTGGCCGTTTGGCTCGGCAGATCGCGACAGCGATGCGCGACGAGCGCTTTTTTGTAGGCGGCGAACAGGTCCTCCGGCGCGGACTGGAGAAGGAGGTCCTCCGCGTCGGCGTCCAGGCGTCGACCGATCCCGTGACTCAGCGCGGCGCAAAGTAAGATGGCGCGATCTTTGACGTTGGCAGTCGCGCCGCCCGTCGCGCTGTGAGCATCTCCGTCGACCGCCGCTCGTCCGAGCGAGGCGTCCCAGATCACGGCGCTCTCGACGCGCGCCATGGCGCTCTCGCCGCTCGTGAGAATGCGGCGTCCATCCGGGCTCCACTCGAGCGAGTCGCCACTCTTCGCGCGTCCGCGCAGAACGTCGATCACCGCTCCGGAGGCCGCTTCCCTCACCAGCACGTCGCCGCCGGCGGGCGCGGCGACGAGCGCGCCATCCGGGCTCCAAGCGGACGGCGTCGCGTATTCAGGACCGGGCAACTGGGCGATCTCCGCGCCGGACTCGACGTCCCATACCCGCGTCGGCTCGCGCTGAGGCGAAGCGGTATACAATCGGGCGCCGTCGGGGCTCCACCGCACGGAGGAGGCGCCGGGAAAAGCCGATATCTCCGCCCCGGAGACCGGGTCCCAAACCCGCACGGCGTCGGTCGAGATTGTGGCGATGCGCGTTCCGTCGGGGCTCCAGGCCGCCGACCGCGCACGGGCTCCTGATCCGCTCAAGACGGCGATCTCGGCCCATGACGTCGCGTCCCAGATGCGCGCCGCGTCGTCGTCTGCGATCGTGACCAGGCGAGCGCCGTCGGGGCTCCATCCGACCGTGCGCACACCAGAGCCGTGACCGCGCAGTTCGGCGATCACCGTCGCTGAAGCAACGTCCCAGACGCGCGCCATCGCGTCGTCGACGTCATGGGCGGCGGCGATGCGCGCGCCGTCCGGGCTCCATGCCGCCGACCATACTTCGCCGCCATATCGTGTCGCGAGAACCGAGACTTCCGAGCCGGTCGACGCGTCCCAAACCCGGATCCGAGCATCGCGGCGGTATTCGCCGTAGGTGAGGACGAGCGCGCCGTCCGGGCTCCATGACGCAGGATGAAGGCAAGACGAGTGCTCGCGCAGGACGGCGATCTCGGCGCCGGTCGCCGCGTCCCAGACCCGCGGCGCTCCCTCGAAAGAACTGGTAAGGACCCGGGTCCCGTCCGGCGACCAACTCGCATCCGTCAATTTTCCCTGGCGTTTGTCCAAGACGACGCGCGTCGCCCCTGACGCCGCGTCCCAAAGTCGGGCGGTCGCGTCACCCCTCGAGGCGGTCAGAACGCGGAATCCGTCCGGGCTCCAGCGCGCTTCCACCGGTCCAGTATGCCCGCGCAAACCAGTGATTTCCGACCCGGTGGCCGCGTCCCAAATCCGCGCTGTGCGATCTTCGGACCCGGTCAGGATGCGGGCGCCGTCGGGGCTCCATTCGGCCGAACGAATGTCGTCGGCATGTCCGCGCAAGACGACGATTTCGGCGCCGCTTCGCGGTTCCCAAACGCGCACGGTGAAATCCGCGGCGGCCGATTCGCCGGTCCGGCCGTCGCGCTCTCGGTTCGACACGGCCAGGATGCGGGTCCCGTCCGGGCTCCACGCCGCCGATTCCGCGCCGGCCTTCTGCGACCCGAGAGCCGCAAGCTCGGCGCCGTCATTGGCGTCCCAGACGCGGACGAGCCCTCTTGACGCGGTGAGGAGGCGCGTTCCGTCCGGGCTCCACGCCGCGTCGGGCGCGCCGTCCTCATGCCCGCGCAGGACCGCGCCCGCCGACCAGAAGCCGCTCGACGCGACATTCCAGATGCGCGCCGTCCCGTCTTCGCATGCGGTCACGACCCGCGCGCCGTCCGGGCTCCACGCCGCGGATGCGACGGCGTCGTCGTGGTCGAGCGGCTCAGACGCCTCGACGCCGGCGGCGACGTCCCACGCCTGCGCCGCATGTCCTGAAACCCAACTGACCGCAAGCAGGATGCGCGCGCCGTCCGGGCTCCAGGTCGCGGAATTTACGCCTGAAATTCGATCCTCGTGGTGGACGAAGAGGTCGGCGCCGGTCTCGGCGTCCCAAACCCGCGCCTCGTCGTAAGATCTCCGGGAACTGCGCGGGTGAAGCCGCCAACAGGTCAATATGCGTGATCCGTCGGGGCTCCAATGCGCCGATGTGATCTCTCCGCGGAAGTCGTCGCCGCGCTCCGGCGCTTGGAAGACGGCGATCTCGGCCGCGGAAGCGCCGTCCCACAGGCGCGCCGTGTCGGCGCCGTCGATCGTCAGGATCCGCGCGCCGTCGGGGCTCCAAGCGGCTATTTTCACGGCGCGCGCATGACCATGCAGGATCGCGAGAGCGCGATCGCGGACAGCCGCCGCCCCGGCTCGCCACAGGGCGGCTTTATGCGGCTCCGCGACGCCGTCTCCCGTCGTCAGCTCCGGATCGTCCGACAGCAGCGCCGCCGCAGCCAGACGCCGCAGCGCGCCGGCGGGATCGACGCCCGACCGCGCCGCCGCCGCGTCGTCAGGCGCCGGGCTCGCCAGACGCCGCACCGGCTCGACGAAAGCGTGCTGAACCGCGCGGCGCAGCGCGTCGCGCTGCTCCTGTTCGTGCGCGCGGCTCGCCTCGAGGAAATCGAGCACCGTCCGAGGCGTCGCCGGAGCCTGCTTCGGGCGGTTCTGGACGGTGCTGAACGCCGCCGCGAGAACGCCGCCGCGCAACAAAACGTCGGCGCGCGCCGCCGCTTCCGCAGAGCTCCAGGCGAAGGCTTGCGAAGCGAGACGCGCATGGGCGCGGCGCCAGTCGGCGTCGCGCTGCGTCCAAGCGGTGATTTCCGCGAGCGCGCGCGGCCACCGCGCCTCCTCATCCGCGAAGACGAAGTTCGCCGTCCGCAACGCCGCCGGCGCGGCGGCGATTTCCGCGTCGCTCGGACGCACGAGAACCACAGGCAGGATCTGCGTCGCGGTCTCCATCGCCCGATCGACCTCGAGCGCGCACACACGAGAGGCCAGCGCCGCCGGACTGACGGCGAAGATCACCGCGTCGGCCGCGTCGATATACTCGAACAGCCGCGCGAGCCAGTCGGCGCCTGGATCCAGCACCGCGCGATCGACAAAGACGCGCAATCCGCGCTCGCGCAGGTCGCCAACGAGCCGATCGACCCGCGCGGCGTCGGCGCGCGCGTAGGAAAGAAAGAGACGCGGCGCGCGATCATCCGCGCCCTCGAGCGCCTCCGCCGCGCGTTTGGCGAGCAGCTCGCTGTCGGCCGTCCGCGGCGGTTCGTGCTCGATGTCCACCAGCCGAGGGTCGCCGGGCGAAACGGCGGTCCCGCCGTCGCCGAGCGCGACAAGGACGGGGCCGTAGCCCGACGCGAGACGCAATCTCGTGAGCCGCTCAGGGTCCGCAAGCGCGCTCTGCGTGGCGAGCAGGGCGACGACCGCGGCCGACCGAAACGCGGCGACGCCGTCGGCTTCGAGATCGATCGCGTCCTCGGGCGCGCCGGCCGCGACAATGCGCGCCTTCAACGCCCGCGCAGCAGTCAGATCCGCCTCGAGCGGCCCGTGGCTAATGAAGAGCCTCGACATCGTCGCCCCACCCAACCGCAACCCACGCCCGCCCTCGCATACCGCGCGCTGCGGAGCTCGTGAAGGGCGTGACGCAAGCTCATAGCCGCACGCGCCGAAAACCCGGCTCTCGACGCGCAAGCGGTTGTAAGCCGTCTACATCCAGAAAAGGTTTGGCGCGGCCGGTATGACCGACTTGGGGCGCCTCCTGCTGTCGGCGGCCGAAGCGCCGATGTCGATTCCCGATCCACGAGCAGAATCAATTGCCGAGATCGCTGACACTCGACCTCGAACATCGGCCAACCTGCTGAAAGCGGAAGGCCGATTCGCCCGGCGGTTCGCCAGAGGCGGGGCCAGCTACGGACGCGAGCAGGCGCGGCGTTCTCCGACGGCGTCATTGATGCGCCATGGCGTGAGCGGTCGTGGCCGCAGGTCGAGGTGATGCATCGCACTGACGACGCGACGTCGAAGAAGCAGGCGTCCTGGCCTTTCGGCGCGTCCTGCACGACGTCGCATTGTTCGATGGTTCATACTTGAAAAGCGCCTCGCCATTTCTTCCGATAGGCGCTCGCCGTGATGCCGACCTGCTTGCGAAACGCATGCCTGAGGCTGGATGGCTCAGTATAGCCGACCTCCGCTGCGATTTGCTCGATCGGCGTGTCTTCCGCCTCCAGCATTTGCTTGGCTTCTTCGATACGCACGGTCTGAACGTACTCGGCTGGCGATTGTCCGGTTGCGCTGCGGAAGCGCCGCAGAAAACTGCGCTCGGAGAGGCCGCTACGTTTCGCCATTTCGGCTACCGGATTGGGAAGGTGATAGTGTGCGCCAACCCAGATCTGAGCGTTGGACACGACCTTGTCGTCATGCTGTCGACCGGCAAGGAGCGAGGCGAAACAAAGTTGCCCGTCGGCGTGCGGCTCGATCAAATAGAGTTTGGCGGTCTGGCGCGCAGCTTGCGGCCCGACAAACCGCGCAATCAGATAGAGCAGCAAGTCTGCCCAGGCCGAGGCCCCGCCCGCCGTGATGACGCGATGACCGTCGCCTGCCGGAACCAGGATGCGATCGCGGCGAACGGTGACCTTCGGAAAGTTCCGGCCGAGCATGTCGGCGAAGCCCCAGTGCGTCGTCGCCTGGCAGCCGTCCAATAGCCCGGTTGCGGCGAGAAGTATCGAGCCGGAGCAAAACGAGGCGACGATCGCGCCATCGCCGTGAGCCTCGACGATCCATTCGGCCAAGGGCGCGAGTTCATGCGGCGCCGCGCCTGTAGGATCGAGGTGCAGATCGGGGATTATGATCAGGTCGGGAGCCGGCTTCTCCGACAACGCCGCGTCCGGTGTGATCTTGCGGCCATTTATGTCCGAGTAGGGCGCGCCATCGATCGTTCGCAGGCTGGTCGAAAAAGCCGGTTCAGACGGTTCGTCGCCGTGCAGCATCGCCCAGTCGCGACCGACCGAGGCCAGCACGTCGAGAACGCTGAACATCGGCGATGTTCCGGCGAACGCTGTGCCGATAACCACCGCCGCAATACTCATCTGAGCCTTCCTGTCGCGTGAAATGGCGGAAAATCACCGTTTCCGGCGAATGCTCTTCTATCGCGACATGAGCGACCAGTCCATCACCAGCGCCAACGCAGCCGGCCACGCTGTTGGCGGGCGTCAATCATTGGAGATCGACATGAACGTCCTCACGCCGACGAGATCTTTCGACGAAGCGAAGGCCGAAGCCTTCGCCGAGCGTTTCGTTGGCGCGTTGTCCGAGGCGGCGCTCGCGATCATGACGTCGCTTGGCCATCGCGCCGAATTGTTCGACGCGATGGCCGCTAATCCAGCTCTGACATGCGGTGCGCTGGCGGAGAAAGCCGGCGTTGCGGAACGCTACCTGCTCGAATGGCTCGGCGTCATGGTGACGTCCGGCGTCGTCGCCTACGACGCCGCGGCCAAGACCTACACGTTGCCGGCCGAGCACGCCGCCGTCCTGACGCGGGCGGCCGAGCCCAACAACATGGCGGTTACGACGCAGTTCATTGGCGTCGCTGCTTCCGTCGAGGAGCACATGCTCGATCGCTTTCGCACTGGCGGCGGGCTCTGCTACAGCCACTTCGACCGGTTCCATGAGGTGATGGCCGAGGACAGCGCGCAAAGCGTCGTCGCCAGCCTCACTGAAGCGATCCTGCCGATCGCGCCGGGGCTGATCGATCGGCTCGAGACGGGAATCGATGTCGTCGACTTCGGCTGTGGCGCCGGCAAGGCTATGCTGCGCTTGGCGGAAGAATTCCCGAACAGCAGCTTCACCGGTTTCGACCTATGCGCCGACGCGTTCGCGCCGACGGTTGCGAAAGCGCGGGAAAAAGGCCTCGGAAACCTGCAATTCGAAGCCCGAGACCTTTCGCAGGAGACGTCGGTCGGCGACTTCGATTTCGCGACGACATTCGACGCGGTCCACGACCAGAAGGACCCGAAAGGACTGCTCAATCTGATCCGCACGTCGCTCCGTCGCGACGGCGTTTACTTGATGCAGGAAATCGGCGGCTCGCGCGACCTCGAAAAGAACATCGGCAATCCATTCGCGCCGCTGCTCTACACCATTTCGAGCATGCACTGCACGCCAATCTCGATCGGACAGGGCGGCCCTGGGCTCGGTGCGATGTGGGGCGTCGAGACGGCCGAGGAATACCTGGCCGAAGCCGGCTTTACGGACGTCGAAACCCATCGCCTGCCGCATGATCCGATCAACGCCTATTTCGTGGCCCGCGTCTGACGACAGGCCGGGCTCATCGCCAGAAAGCGAGTATCAAATGGAACACCAAGACACAGCGCCGGTCGCTATCGTCGGCGCCGGGCTCTCGGGGCTTGCCTGCGCCGAAGCTCTCGCCCGCCGCAATATCCCGGTTCGCATTCTGGAGGCCGAAGACCGTGTCGCCGCGCCGTGGCGCGCGCGGCATCCGCAGCTTCGCCTCAATGTCCACCGGCGTTTCGCGCAACTGCCCGGCCGCGTCATGCCGAAGACGGATGGACCCTTTGTGCGACGCGACACCCTGGTGCGGTACCTGGAGGATTACGCGGCTGCGCTGCCTGCAGAGATCGACTACGGCGTCAAAGTCCTCAGCGCCCACCCTAGCGAGGGCGGTTGGCGGCTCGAATCGACGCAGGGCGTTCTGCATTGCGCTCACCTCGTGTTCGCGACAGGCCGTGATCGGGCGCCGACGATCCCCGCCTGGCCCGGTCGTGAAACCTTTGCAGGCGAGATCATTCACGCCGCACATCTTGGGGACGTCGCCCGTTTTGACGGCAAGCGGGTTCTCGTCGTCGGCGCGGGCAACTCCGGCGGGGACGTCTTGAACCATTTGGCGCGTCGAAGCCCCGCTCAGGTCGCGATCTCAGTTCGACACGGCCCGGCGATCGTTCCGGCGCGCGTTTTCGGCTTCCCGCTGCATCGCGCGGCCAACCTGTTCGCCGCCCTGCCGCTTTGGCTGGTCGATCCGGCGTTCCGCCTGACCGAGCGATTGTTCCTTGGCGATCTGCGTCGCCACGGGATGACGTCGCACCCGATGGGCGGCGGCACAAGACTCGTCCGGGAGGGTGTCGCGTTCGCCATCGATGATGGCTTCGTCGCGGCCATCAAATCCGGGCGCTTTCGCGTCTACGCCGACATCGCGCGCTTCGAACGTGACAGCGTCGTCTTCAGCGACGGGCGTCGCGTCCAGCCCGATATCGTCGTCGCGGCGACCGGCTACGCCACGGGGCTTGAAGACCTCGTCGACCATCTCGGCGTGCTCGATGAGCGGGGCCAGCCGCTCTGTCCGTCTGGCGAGCCGGACGCCGACAATCCGGGGTTATGGTTCACCGGCTACCGCGCGATCTTCCAGGGCTATTTCCATGCCGCCGGAATAGCGGCGGATCGAATCGCCGAGGCCATCCGGTCGGATTTGCAGAACCGGGAATCGTCGACTGAGCGCGGGCGGCGATCGGCAAGCGTCACGCACAAAGTCAAAGCGGCTTGATCATGGTGAAGCGCAACCGGTCGCCCTTACGGGCGGCGGTGGCGCAGAAACGGTGAAGACGAATGAAATTCGTAAAGATCAGCGCGGGCGAAGATGGCGAGTCCAATCTAACCGACCTGACCTGGCCGATGCAGGAGGGCGATTTCACGCCGCCATCGCCGGCCGGCTATTCCGTCACCGATACGTTGCCGGCCGATGGCGTGCTCATGATGCGCCATCCCGCCGGCTACGAGGATGAATGGCATTGCGCGCCGACCGTCGTTCTCGGAACCGTCCTGCGCGGCGCGGTCGAGATCAAGTCGAGCGATGGCGACGTTCGCCTCCTGTCGCCGGGAGACCAGTTCGTCGCGGCTGATCTGACCGGAGCGGGACACAAAATCGAAGAGGTGAACGGCGAGGCCTACGATCTCGCGCTCGTCATGCTCGCAACCGAACCAGAAGCCTTGGTTCGGAGCGCGCGATGAAGCTCTATTTCATGCCGGGCGCCTGTTCGTTGGCGGTCCATATCGCGCTGCGCGAAGCCGGTTTGCCGATCACTTTGGTGGAGGTGGACTATGGAACTCGAAAAACTGCAGGCGACGACAACTATTTCGACATCAACCCCAAAGGCTACGTGCCGGCATTGGAAATGGACGATGGCGAACTTCTGACTGAAGTTCCGGTGATCCTGCAGCTTGTGGATGCGCTGGCGCAGGGGGCCAAGCTGTTGCCCGCATCCGGCATGGCGCGTTTGAGGGCTCTCGAATGGTTGAATTTCACTGCAACCGAGATCCACAAGAGCTTTAGCCCGCTTTTCCGCCCCACGACGCCCCACGCGTTCCTGAAACCGGGGCGAGACCATTTGCGCCGACGGCTGGACATGGTTGATCGCCACCTCCAGCAACACACGTATTTGACGGGTGACGAATTTTCGCTCGCGGATGTCTATCTATTTGCTGTTTTGCGCTGGTTGGAAGATCAGGACCAGTCAATCGCGACCTGGCCGGCGTTGCAGCGGCACTTTGATAAGATTTTGAATCGGCCGACTGTCAGAGCTGCTTTGGCCCGAGAGGGATTGACGAAGTAATGTCCAGGGCGTCAAGCGATTTGCTGGATTGCGACCAGCGTCGACTTGAGCGGAGCATGACGTGTCGGGAGGTGCAGCGCTCGATTACCGGGCTTGATGGCATGGCTCGGCTGGGCGCCGCTCTGATCGCGAGCGAAGCCAGTAACGGCTCGCGGGTGTCGATCGCAGGAGCCGGTAGCGGGCGGGAGGTTGATATGCTCGGCGCACGCGCCCGCACGCCGGAGATCGCCGCGGCCGATCCGCGCGATCAGAACCTGCCTGGCGCAATGCGTATGGCCCACGACATCAGCTTCTCCGAAGAGATCACGTTCGTCGAGGGAACAGTTGATGAACCGGTCTGCGGTCTTTGGCTCCCTCAGTAAGAAGGTGAGCTTCTCCCTTCGTGGCGCGGTTCATCGGGGCTCGCGACGGCGCTATGGGCGGAGCCCTCGAATAATTCAAGCGCGCAGCCCGCCATCAACCGAGTGGGCGCATGCATTGTCATACTCGTCGCGTCGTCTCTTTGGGATGCGGCGGGCGCTGGAGACGCCGGGTGATTCAGAGCAGGATCCGTTTAGGTGGACGCAACGCTGATGACGCCGTCATCCCGGGATGACGCCGTCATCCCGGAAAGCCGCAGGCTTATCCGGGATCCAGGGCCAGTTCGCCGCACGCTCGGCCCCTCGGCCCTGGATCCCGGCTCTGCGCGCTCCGCGCTTGGCCGGGATGACAAGGGCGAG
>CAZPTD010000152.1:0-9959 GCA_964588915.1 uncultured Neomegalonema sp.
CATCGAGCCGTGACCGGCGGAGAGCGCGAAGCGGTCGCGGTCCGGCCAGTCAGGCGCGTCGGGATCGACGCCGACGAATTTGTCGAAGAGCACCGTGGCGACGTCGGCCATGCCCATCGGCATGCCGGGATGGCCCGACTTCGCCGCCTCGACCGCGTCCATCGCCAGCGCCCGGATCGCGTTCGCCATCTCCTGGTGGGACGCGCCCATGCCGCCCGTCGATCCCGCCTCCGTCATGCCCCTCGCCTCCATTGCGCGTCGCGGCGCTCCCGCGCGCCGCGGCCCTTACTTCTCGACGCTCCATTCGAGCGCGTCGGCCCGATCGCCGTCCAGCGCCGCCATCCGCGCCTCGAGTTCGGCCCGGCCGAGCAGACCCGTCTGGGCGTTGATCTGACCGACGACGGATGCCGCGTTGATCGCCGCCGCGTCAAGCGCCGCGCCGATATCGCCGGTCTCGGTCAGCCAGGCGCAGAAGGTCGCGGCGAAGGCGTCGCCGGCGCCGACGGTCGCGACCACCTCGACCGTTTGCGCCGGACGGTAACGGATCTTGCCGGCGCCCGCCGCATAGGCGCCGCGGGCGCCGTCGGTGATCAGAAGCGCGCCGACGCCCATCTCCAGCATCGCGCCGACGTATTTCGCCAGCGAGACGTCGAAGCCGCTCGCGCTGAAGCCGGTCCGCGCGAGCGGCGGCGCCTCGACGTCGAGCGGCACGGGCAGCGCCGGGCCGCCCTCGCCGAAGCGGTCGACGATCCGCGGCAGCAGCGTCGCCGCCTCGATCCTGTTCATCGACAGGATGTCGATCTTGTCGAGCGCTTCGAAGAAGTCGCCGCCGCGCCGGCCGAGCTGACGGACGCCCGGATTGGTCGCGATCTTGGCGCCGGCCTCTTTGGCCAGCGCGACGATGTGCGGAAAGGCGTCCGCCGCCTCGTTGCTGAGCGCGCCGACATAGACGAGATCGGCGCGCAGGAGATCGACCGAGAAATCGGCGGCCGACAGCAACGTGTTGGCGCCGCGATAGGTGAAGATCGAGATGTCGCGGTCATGGGCGCCGATCAGGATCGAGGCGCCGGTGGCGTCGCGCGGATCTCGGCTGACGCCGCGCGCGTCGACGCGTTCGCCGAGGAGATGCGCGACGATCTTGCCGGCGCGATCGTCGTCGCCGACCTTGGCGATGCAGGCGGCGTCGTAGCCGAGGCGCGCGAGGCAGACCGCGGCGTTGACGCCGCCGCCGCCGAAATGCTGCGAGATCTCCTTGGCCTCGATCTTCCGCCCCTGCTCGAGCAGGAGATAGGAGACGTCGGAATTGCGCATCGACATCCGTTCGATGCGGTCGTCGTCGATGATCGCGATCGAGTCGATCATCGCGCTGCCTACGGTCACGATTCTCATTCGGCTCTCCTTAGGCGCGCCCGCCGGTCAGCCGCCATCGCCCGCCCGCGACGACGCCGCGTCATCGACGGCGTCGCCGAGACGCGCGGTCGCCGGCGCGCTGCGCTCGCGCACGAGCCGCGCGTTGGCGAGATCGGAGCCGCGCGCGCGCCGCGTCGCCGACGCGCGATCATGCCCGTAAGAAAGCCACCGCTCAATGAGGCGCCGCTCGATCTCCGCCAGCGGCGGGTCGAGAAAGAGCGTCGCGTCGAAGACCGCGCGCGCCGTCGACCAAGGCGCCTCCTCGAGCAGCAGGTAGTTGCCCTCGACCACGACCATGCGCGCGGCGCTCGGGATCACGCCGGCGCCGGCGATCGCGATGTCGCGCGCGCGGTCGAAGATCGGATGGACGACGTCCTCGTCCGCCGCGCGCAGCCGTGCGAGCGCCGCGACGAAGCCGGCGGCGTCGAAGGTCTCGGGCGCGCCCTTGCGCGCGAGGAGCCCGCGCTCCTCGAGAACGCCGTTGTCGAGATGAAAGCCGTCCATCGGCAGGAGCGCGGCGCCGCTCTCGGCCTCGGCGCCGAGCGCTTCGACGAGCGCGGCGGCCAGCGTCGACTTGCCGGACGCCGGCGGCCCGGCGATCCCGACGATCACGCGCCGATCGCCCGCGCGCCGCGCCGCCGCGACGAGATCGAGCGCCGCGGCCACGCCCTTCGCGACGCTCGGCGTCATCTCACGCCGCCTCCTGGATCTCCGGCGGCTCCTTCGCGCCCGTCATGAAGGCGACGGCGTCGGACATGCTGTAGTCCTCCGGATCGATGACGCAGAGCCGCTTGCCGAGCCGGTGGATGTGGATCCGATCGGCGATCTCGAAGACATGCGGCATGTTGTGCGAGATCAGGATGATCGGCACGCCGCGGCTGTTGACGTCGCGGATGAGATCGAGGACGCGCCGCGACTCCTTGACGCCGCGCGCGGCGGTCGGCTCGTCGAGGATGATCACCCGCGAGCCGAAGGCCGCCGCCCGCGCCACCGCGACGCCCTGGCGCTGGCCGCCCGAGAGCGTCTCCACCGCCTGATGGATGTTCTGGATCGTCATCAGCCCGAGCTCGGAGAGCTTCTCGCGGGCGAAGGCGGCCATCCGGCGCTTGTCGAGCTGGCCGAGCAGCCTGCCCATCGGCCCGGACTTCTTGATCTCGCGGCCCATGAACATGTTGTCGACGATCGAGAGCGCCGGCGACAGGGCGAGGGTCTGATAGACGGTCTCGATCCCGCGCTCGCGCGCGTCGGTCGGCGAGTGAAACGCCACCTTCTCGCCGTCGAGGCTGATCTCGCCGCGATCGGGAACGACCGCGCCGGAGAGCGCCTTGATCAGCGTCGACTTGCCGGCGCCGTTGTCGCCGATCACCGCGAGGATCTCGCCGCTTCGGAGCTCGAAATCCGCCTCGTCCATCGCGACGACGCGGCCATAGCGCTTGAAGAGCCCGCGGGCTTCGAGAACAGCGTCGCTCATGCCGACAATTTCCTGATCCATTGGTCGACGGTGACCGCGAGAATGATGAGCGCGCCGATCAAGAGCAGCTTCGCCTGCGGCTGCGCCCCGAGAAGCGGCAGCCCGATCTCGAACACGCCGACGATGAGCGCGCCCCAGAGCATGCCGAAGATGGCGCCCCTGCCGCCGAAGAGCGATATCCCGCCGATCACCACCGCGGTGATGGTCTGAATGTTCAGGTCCTCCGCCGTGGTCGGCGCGATGGAGCCGATGCGCCCGATGGCCACCCACCCGCCGAAGGCGCAGATCAAGCCGGCGATCGTGTAGACCGAGATCAACGTGCGCTTGACCTTGACGCCGGACAGCTCCGCCGCCTCCGGATCGTCGCCGACCGCGTAGACGTGCCTGCCCCAGGCGGTCTGCCGCAGGACGTAGGCGAGCGCGAGCGTGAGCACGATCATGAAGACGACGGCGTAGGAAACGATGCGGATCGGATCGCTTTCGTCGCCCGGGATCTCGACGAAGGAGCGGAAGAAGCGCAGAAGCGGCTCCTCGCCATAGTCGAAGATCTGGTTCTCTTCGGTCACGCGCAGCTCGCGCCGTCCGATCGTCTCGTTGCGCGAGAAGATGTAGTTGGTCGCCAGCACGATCTGCCACATGCCGAGCGTGGTGATGAAGGGCGGCAGCCGCACGATCGCCACCAGAACGCCGTTGATGAAGCCGATGACGCCGCCGATGAGCAGACCGAGAAGCAGAGCGAGCTCGGTCGGCAAGCCGTAGCGCGACGACAAGAGGCCCATCGTCATCGACGACAGCACCATGATCGCGCCGACGGAGAGGTCGATGCCGGCGGTCAGGATCACGAGCGCCTGCGCGCAGCCGACGATGCCGACGATCGAGACCTGCCGCAGCACCGTCGACAGCGAGTCGGGCGTCAGGAAGCGATCGGGCTCGAGCGCGGCGAAGACGCCGAAGGAGACCATGAGGACGATGAGCGGCACGACCGACGGATAGTGCTGCAGAAACAGCGCCACCCGTCTGACGAGCGGCTCCTGGCCGCGCGAGAACTCCGCGACCGTCTCGGCGCGATCGCCCATCGGGTCGCCGGGTTGAGTGCTCTGGTCGACCATGACGGCGCCGCCTTGCAGAATGCGTTCGGATGGGGATGCCGATCGCCCGAGGCGACGCGCGCCTCGGGCGATCGTCGATCAGGTCAGCCCCAGCAGAGCGCCAAACCGTCTTCGACCGAGATCGACTCGACGCCGTCCACGGGCTCGGCGGCGATCAGCGCAACGCCCGTGTTGAAGAAATCGAGGCCTTCGCTCGGCTGCGGCACCGCGCCCGTTTCAGTGAACGCCGCGATCGCCTCGATCCCGAGCGACGCCATCAGCAGCGGATATTGCTGCGACGTCGCGCCGATGACGCCGTCCTCGATGTCGCGCACGCCCGGGCAGCCGCCGTCGATCGAGACGATGAGCACGTCCTCCTCCTTGCCCGCGGCGACCAGCGCCTCATAGGCGCCGGCGGCGGCCGGCTCGTTGATCGTGTAGACGACGTTGATGTCCGGATCGACGATCAACAGCCGCTCCATCGCCTCGAGGCCGCCCTGCTCGGCGCCTCCGGTGATGTCCTGGCCGGCGATGCGCGGATCGGTCTCGTCGCCCCAACGGCTCGGATCGCCGACATCGATCCCGAAGCCTTCCATGAAGCCCTGGTTGCGCTGCACGTCGACCGACGGCTGGCCCTCGGAAAGATTGAGGAAGGCGATCCGCGCGTTGGCGGCGTCGTCGCCCATCGTCGCGGCGGCCCATTGGCCGATCAGAACGCCGGCCTGATAGTTGTCGGTGGCGAAGGTCGCGTCCGCCGCGTCGATCGGCTCGAGGCTGGTGTCGAGCGCGATCACGATCAGCCCGGCCTCGCGCGCCTCGAGCACCGACGGCACGACGCCGGCGGTGTCCGACGGCGTGATGAGGATGCCGCTCGCGCCGGCGGCGACGCAGGTCTCGATGGCGGAGACCTGCGCCTCGTTGTCGCCGTCATAGGCGCCGGCGAAGGTCAGGAGCTCGATGCCGAGCTCGTTGGCGCGCTCGGTCGCGCCTTCGCGCATCTTGACGAAGAACGGATTGGTGTCGGTCTTCGTGATCAAGCACGCCGTGGTCTGCGCCGAGGCGGCGCCGGCGAAAGCGGTTGCTGCGGCGAGCGCGACCGCGCCCAACGTGACGTATCTCATGTTATCCTCCCAAGGACCGGCGCGCTCCTTCTTCGACGAGCGCTTGGTCCGAGTATCCTTCGATTTGCGTCGTCTCGTCCAGAGCGACGCCGCGGTCCGACTCTCTAGATCGTCTCTCCCGTTCCCGATGACGCTCGAGCTGAGCCGACACCGCATGAGCGGGCGGATCGACGCTCCGATCCCGGCCGTCTGATCCTGGCGTTCGCCTTTTGTCAGCCCGGCCGACCAGGAGCCTAAGCTCGCCGCGCCAGGCGGGTCAATAATTAATTCCACATGAATTAAAAAATCGGCCTTGGCGCGCCTTAGCCCGTTGCCCGCCTCATCCAAATCTGGCACGGTGCAAGCCGACGCATAGAGCGACAACTCTATCTCAGTAATCGGCCGCAGTCTTATTTCGGTCTTCGGCGTTCAGGGAAAAATAACTTGCAGCGGCCCCGATAAAATATGGCGTGTCGCTTCGCATCTGGACCAAGTGATAGATGAATGACCGCGCCAAGACATCGCGCAGCGTCTACGGCGCCGAACGCGGCTCGAACCAGATCACCATTCGCGACTACAACGAGCGGCTGATCCTGAAGCTGGTCCGGGCCAACACGAACCTCACCAAAGTCGAGGCGGCGGCTGCGACCGGCCTGTCGGCCAACGCCGTTTCGGTCATCTTCCGCGCGCTCGAAAAGGAACGCCTGATTATTCGCGGAGAGCCGATCCGCGGCCGGATCGGCCAGCCTTCCGTGCCCGTCAGCCTCAACCCGAACGCCGCCTACTATTTCGGCCTGAAGGTCGGCCGCCGCAGCCAGGATCTCGTCCTGATCAATTTTCTCGGCGAGATCCTGGCCGAGACGAGCGAGGCGCACGCCTATCCGGTCCCGGAGCGCGCGATCGCCTTCGCCGAAAAAGCGGCGCCGCGCCTTCTCGCGCAGGCCGGCCTGACCGACGACCGCGTCTCGGGCTTCGGCGTCGCCATGCCCTACGAGCTCTGGAGCTGGACCAGCGAGTTCGGGGCGCCGAAGCGGGAGATGGAGGCCTGGCGCGGCGTCGACTTTCGCGCGGCGCTCGGCGAGGCGATCGGCCGCGAGATCCTGCTCGAGAACGACGGCAACGCCGCCTGCAGCGCCGAGCTGATGTTCGGACCGCATGAACAGAAGCAGGATTTCGTCTATTTCTTCGTCGGCGCCTTCATCGGCGGCGGCATCGTCCTCAATGGCGGCGTGTTCACCGGCCGGACCGGCAACGCCGCCGGCTTCGGGCCGATGCGCGTCCCGGGCGGCGCGCCGGGCCGCGACAGGCTCGTCGACCACGCCTCGCTCGCGGTTCTGGAGCGGATGATCGCGGCGCAGGGCGGCGATCCCTTCGCGATCTATCGCGGGCCCGAGGCCTGGACGGCGCATGCCGGTCTCGTCGACGAGTGGCTCCAGCTGACGTCGCGCGGGCTGACCCATGCGACCGTCTCGGCGCTCGCCATCCTCGATTTCGACGCGGTCGTGATCGACGGCGCGTTCCCGGAGGAGATCCGAGCGCGGCTCGTGGCGATGCTCGAGGACGAACTCGCGCGAGCGGATCTTCAGGGCGTGCGCATGCCGTCGGTCTCCGCGGGCCGTTGGGGCGCGATCGCGCGGGCTGTCGGCGCGGCGTCGCTGCCGCTGGCGGCCGATTACGGCGTCAACCCGAACGCCTCGCTGCGCTCGGTCGCGAACGCCGCGGCGCCGGCGCGCTGAACGCCGAGATGTCGCGGCGGCGTCGCCGCAGCGCCGCTCAAGCGCCGAGCCGGCCGAGCGTCACGCGCCAAAGCCAGTTCGCCGCCGTGAGAAAGACGACGCCGAGGATCACGGTGACCGGCGTGCGCAGCTCGAAGAGCTCGTTCGCCAGCGGCATGCGGAACGCGCGCATGCCCTCGCTGATATCGATCTCGCCGAGTCCGAGACCGACCATGCCGAGCGCGGACTCGAGCGCATTGAAGAACGGCCGCCACGCGATCGATCCGTTGCCGCGCAGGGCGGCGAAGAACTCCCAGAGCGCGTAGAGCAGGAAGACCAGGACGAGCGCGTAGACGACGCCGACGACCCGAAGCGCGATACGCCGCCCGATCGGCATCAGAGCGTCTCCGCCGTGTCGAGATCGACGAAGAAGAAGAGCAGGTTCCCGCGCCGCTCGAGCCGCCCTTCGACCGTGATGTAGAGGCCGGTATGGTCGTACATCGCCTCCTCCGGAACAGGACCGCCATCGGCGCCGGCGAGCAGCATGAACTGCGATCCCTCGACCGGCGCCTCCGTGACGAACATCGGCGGCACGCCGCCCTGAATGCAGAGATTGGCGCACGCCTTATGCGCCAGGCCGCGGCCCGGCCGCATGATCCCGAGCACGCATTGCCCGTCGCAGATCTCGCCGGAGAGCCGCCACGCTCCAAGATCGACCGGCTCGGTCAGCTCGACCGACGCGTCGTCGCTCACCATCTCCAAGGGCGCGAGCCAGCGGTTGTTCTGCCGGTCGCGCAACCGGCTGATCTGCAGCATCTCGCCATCGCCGCGGCGGACGATGAAGCCGCGCGCGTCGACGACCTCGCCGTCGAGCCGCCGGACCTGCTCGACGACGCCGCGTTTGCCGTTGGCGCTGGCGAGCGCGATCGTGCGCCCCTCCGGAAAATCGGCGCTCGGGGCGGTGCGCAGATGCGGATAGGGCTCGGAATAGACGACGCCGCGCAGCTGGACGTTGCCCTGGCGGCCGAACTGGCCCGGATCGTTTTGCGTCGTCGCGATCGCGAAAGAGGCGGCGACGAACCCGAGCACGAGCCCGACCGCGCAAATCGTCAGGAGAACCCAGCTGGATCGTTTCGCTTCTGCGCTCACGGCGCGCCCTCCTCGCTCAGCCGGATCGGCTCGATCGGCGTTCCCGGCGCCTCGGCGCGCTCATTGACGAAGACGACGCCGCCCTCGAGCCGCACGCGATAGGTCGCGATCTTGTCGGTGAACGGCTCCGGCGCGCGGCCCGTCGCCGGATCGAACTGATGCCCGTGCCACGGGCAGGTGACGCAGCCGGCGATCACCTCGCCCTCGCCGAGCGGCCCGTTCTGATGCGCGCAGACATTGGTCACCGCCGAGACCTTGCCGTCGTAGCGAAACACCGCCACGCGCTCGCCGCCCGGCAGCACGATGATCTTCGCCCGATTCTCGGGGATCTCCTCCGGCGGGCCGGCCGCGACCCAGCCGCCGCGCGCCGCCTCGGCTTCGACGCCGTCCGTCCGCGCCTCGCGCCGCGCGGCGACGAGATGGAGCGCGAGCGCCGCTCCGGCGGCGCCGACGAAGACGAGGCCGAACGCCGGATGCTCGGCGTCCTGGAAATAGCCGAAAGCGATATGGGCGACCACCAGCGCGTAGGCCGGATAGATCGTCATATGGATCGCCTTCCAGACCGGGGGCGTCAGGAAAGAGAGCCAGAAGTCATGGCTGGTCGCCGCAAGGAGGAAGAGCGCGATCAGCGCGATAATCCCGAGGATCTCGAACGGGAATCCGAGCGCCTGGCCGAAACTGTCATTGGAGCCGAGGAGCGCTTCGAGCGGCGGCGTATCGCTAAACTGATAGTACCAGTCGATGACGAAGCCGGCATGGGCGAGCGCCATCGCGAAGGTGAGGACGCCGAAATGCCGGCGATTGTAGAGAAGCGGCAGAAAGCGCCGGTCGAGACGCGCGAGCGGACCGATGCAGAGGATGACGGTCAGCATCAAAAAGGCGCAGGAGCCGGTCGCCCGCATGCGCAGGATCGGCGTCTCGACATTCGGCCGGCCGCCCTCGCCCCAGGCGAGGTCCTGCAGCGTCGCGGCGAAGCCCTCGGGCTGACCGCGAAAAAGCGCCATGAAAACATAGACATAGGCGAAAGCTGCAACGATCAGAATCGCGTCGTAGACATATTTCCGCCGGTTCCAAAGCACCGGATCGTACTGGACGCTCATCCCTCGCCTCCGGCGTCGGCGGGCGGCGCGATCCGCTCGTTCGGCGGCGCGTCCGACGGATCCTGGCGCAGGATGAGCGCGGCCAGCACGATGACCGGCAGCGCGACCAGGAGGACGCGCCAGGCGAGTCCGTGCGCCTTGCGATGCGGCCGTCTCATTTCGGCGCGCTTCCTTGCCCGAGGCGCTTGAGCTCGATCGCCGCCCAGCGCCAAAGAACGAGCGGCCAGAGCCCGATCACGCCCGGCGCGAGCAGCGGCCGGAACGCATAGGCGCCGCGCGCGGGTTCGTCGACCCGGCCGACGCCGATCGTCAAGAACAGCGCCGCGACAGCGCCGCCGATCCACAGGTAGATCTCGAGAAATTCGAGCATGCTCGCCGCCATCGCCCTTTCGCTGCTCGCATTCGCGTCGACGCCCATATCTGCCTAACGGAACGCGCACAACCAAATCACAAAGCCTCTCGACGTCGCGTCTCGGCCGCGAGCTGCGGCGTTTTCGGCCGAGAAGACGGCTCGCATGCGCGCGCCGACATGCTAAAGCCGGTTCCAGGATCGGACGCAGGGCGGAGACAGGGCATGGTGGACGCGACGGAGTGGCTGATCGGCGGCGGCGCCTTCGTCGTCGGCGGGGTTCTGGGCTTGGTCGCGGCGCGGCGCTCGCCGCCGAGCGACCGCCCGACGCCCGAGACGCGCGCGGCGGAGCAACCGGTTGCGAAGGATCCGCCGGCGCAGACTCGCCCGCCGGCGCCGTCGGCGGAGCTCCTGGCGGCGCTCGCCGACGCGGAGAGCCTGCGCGGACGCCTGGCCCAGGCCGAGGCGGCGCTCCGAGACGCGCGAAGGAGCCTCGCCGCGCCGCCGCCGGCGCCGGCCGCGGATCGGCTGCGCGCGCTGGCCGAGGACGCGGAGTCGCTGCGCGTCCGGATGGCGC
>CAZPTD010000153.1:0-9941 GCA_964588915.1 uncultured Neomegalonema sp.
GCACCTTGCGCCAGGTACTGCCTGCCGCGGGGTATCGTTTGCTGGTTGTGGATATTCGCGGCGCGGGGCAGACCATCATCCCTCATGACAGCCGTGCCACACTTGCTGATATGGCTGTTGATGTCGCCGCTGTGATGGACGCGGAGCGCATGGATCTCCGGCGTCAGCGGCGCGGTCGAGCCCATGATCGCGTCCGTCGAGAGCGACGCGGTCAGCAAGGTCGCCTCCGCGAGATCCCAGGCGTCGAAGAGCCCGGCGAGCGCGTAGGCGGTCGAGAATTGCGTGCCGTTGAGGAGCGCGAGGCCTTCTTTCGCGCCGAGCGTGAGCGGCTCGAGGCCGGCCTTGGCGAGCGCCGCGCGCGCCGGCATGCGTTCGCCGAGGAGCCGCGCCTCGCCCTCGCCGATCATCGCCGCCGCGATATGGGCGAGCGGCGCGAGATCGCCCGACGCGCCGACCGAGCCCTGCGACGGCGTCGCCGGCAGGAGATCCTCGTGGATCATCCGCTCCAGCATCTGAGCGACTTCCCAGCGCACGCCGGAGGCGCCTCGGCCGAGCGAGAGCAGCTTCAGAAAGAGCGTGAGGCGGATCACGTCGGCCGGCGCCTCGTCGCCGACGCCGCAGCAATGCGAGAGCACGAGGTTGCGCTGCAGCGTCGCGACGTCTTCGGCGGCGATCCGCACGCTCGCCAGCTTCCCGAAGCCGGTGTTGACGCCATAGATCGGCGCGTCGCCTTTGGCGGCGCTTGCGACCGCTTCGGCCGAGCGGTCGATCGCGTCCTTGGCCTCGGGCGCGAGGAACGTCTTGATCGGCGCCGCCCGGCGGAAGAGCCGCAGCTGCGCGAGATCGACTGCGCCGGGCGTCGCCGTGATCGCGATCATGAGGCGCCGCCGAAGACGCGCCGCCAGAGCGGGTTGAAGCCGATGCGATAGGCGAGCTCGGCTGGATGCGCGACGTCCCAGACGGCGAGATCGGCCCGAAGGCCGGCGGCGATCACGCCGCGATCGGAGAGCCCGAGCGCCCGCGCCGCCTCGCGCGTGACGCCGGCGAGCGCCTCCTCGGGCGTCAGCCGGAAGAGCGTCGCGCCCATGTTCATGGCGAGAAGGATCGAGGCGAGCGGCGAGGAGCCGGGATTGCAGTCGGTCGCGAGCGCGATCGGGACGCCGGCGTCGCGGAGCGCCTGAACGGGCGGCGCCTGGGTCTCGCGGAGCGTGTAGAAGGCGCCCGGCAAGAGCACGGCGACCGCTCCGGCGTCGGCCATCGCGGCGACGCCGGCCTGGTCGAGATACTCAAGATGATCGGCCGAGAGCGCTTTGTGTCGCGCCGCTAGCGCCGCGCCGCCCAAATTCGAGAGCTGCTCGGCGTGGAGCTTGACCGGCAAGCCGAGCGCGGCGGCCTTGGCGAAGACGCGCTCGATCTGCGCCGGCGAGAAGGCGACGCCCTCGCAAAAGCCGTCGACCGCGTCGACCAAGCCTTCGGCGTGCGCCGCCTCCAGGGCCGGCAAGCAGACGCGGTCGATGTAGCCGTCCGGATCGCCCTTGAACTCGGGCGGAACCGCGTGGGCGCCGAGAAACGTGGCGCGCGCCTCGACAGGCCGCTCTTCGCCGACGCGCCGCGCGACGCGGAGCATCCGGAGCTCCGTCTCCCGGTCGAGCCCGTAGCCCGACTTGATCTCGATCGTGGTCACGCCCTCGGCGATGAGCGCGTCGACCCGGCGGAGCGCCGAGGCGAGCAGCGCCTCCTCGCTCGCGTCGCGCGTCGCCGTCACCGTCGAGACGATGCCGCCGCCGGCCCGCGCCAGCTCCTCGTAGCTCGCGCCCTTGAGGCGCAGCTCGAACTCGCGCGCCCGGTCGCCGCCGAAGACGACATGGGTGTGGCAGTCGATCGGCGCCGGCGTCACCAGCCGCCCGCCGAGATCCTCGCTCGGCGCGCCGCGATAGCCCTCGGGAAGCTCCGCCGAACGTCCGACCCAAGCGATCCGCTCGCCCTCGATCGCGACGGCCGCGTCCTCGATCATCCCGTAGTCGGCGGCCGCGGCGGCCATCGTCGCGGCTCGGCGGGCGCGGAGGACAATCGGCGTCGCGGCGTCTTGCATGGCGAGAGAAGCCTTGTTTGAGTGCGCTTACTCACGATAAGCATGCACATATTAACGAGTCAACGGGTCGCCTGAGATGAAAACGATCGCCTGCAGACAGCTTCTCGCCGTGGACGGATGGCGGTCGGATCAGCGCCTCACGATCGGCGCCGACGGCCGCGTGGCGGCGATCGAACCGTTGGCGGCGGGCGTGGTCGCGGATGTCGACATTCTGGTTCCGGCGCCGGCGAATCTGCACAGCCACGCCTTCCAGCGCGCGATGGCCGGCATGACCGAGAAGCGCGGGCCGGAGGGCCGCGACAGCTTCTGGACCTGGCGCGCGCTCATGTATCGGTTCCTCGACGCGCTGACGCCGGACGACGTCGAGGCGATCGCCGCGTTCATGCAGATGGAGAGCCTCGAGGCCGGCTTCGGCGCGGTGGCGGAATTCCACTATCTCCATCACCGGCCAGACGGCGCGCCCTATGCGCGGCTCGGCGAGACGGCCGAGCGGATCGTCGCGGCGGCGGAGACGACGGGCTGCGGGCTCACGCTCTTGCCGGTGCTCTATGCGCAGGGCGGCTGCGACGGGCGGCCGCTCGGGCCGGGGCAGCGGCGCTTCGGCAATGACGTCGAGCGGTATGCGCGGCTCTTCGAGGAGAGCGCCGCCGCCCTCGCGCGCCTGCCCGAGGACGGGCGGATCGGCGTTGCGCCGCATTCTCTGCGCGCCGTCTCGGTGGAAGCTCTCACCGCCGCGGCCGATCTCGCCGGCGATCGGCCGATCCACATCCACGTCGCCGAGCAGACCGCCGAGGTCGAGGAGGTGCGCGCCGCCCATGGCGCGCGGCCGGTCCAATGGCTGCTCGAGATATTCGACATCGACGCGCGCTGGTGCCTGATCCACGCCACCCAAATGACGCCCGAGGAGACCAAAGCCTTGGCGCGGTCCGGCGCCGTCGCCGGGCTCTGCCCGATCACCGAGGCGAACTTGGGCGACGGGATCTTCGACGGCGTCCGCTATCTCGAGGCGGGCGGCCGCTTCGGCGTCGGCTCTGACAGCAACATCCGCATCGATCTCGCCGGCGAGCTCCGGCAACTCGAGTATTCGCAGCGGCTCCGCGACCGGTCGCGGGCGGCGCTCGCGACCGAGACGCGCTCGACCGGTCACCGGCTCCTCGAGGACGCGGCCAAGGGCGGCGCTCAGGCCGCTTCGCGCGGCTCGGGCGTCATCGAGGTCGGCGCGCTCGCGGAGCTGACGGCGCTCGGCGGCGAGGCGATCGACCTTCTCGGCAAGTCGGGCGACGCGGCCCTCGACGCGTGGATCTTCGCCGGCGCCGAACCCGCGGTGCGCCATGTCTGGTCCGCCGGCCGCCATGTCGTGAAGGACGGCCGCCATGTTGCGCGCGACGCCGTCCGCGCCAGATATGCCGAAACGATCCGATCCTTGGGAGCTCGACTGTGAGCGTTTCCGAAGACGCGGCCCCGCCGGCGTCCCAGCCAGCCTCTTGGCGCGCCGTCCGCAGCGAGATCCTGCGCCGCATCAACCAGCGGATCTGGCGGCCCGGAGAGGCGATCCCGAACGAGGCCGATCTCGCCGAGGAGTTCGATTGCGCCAGGGCGACCGTGAACCGCGCGCTCCGGGACCTCGCGGATCAAGGGCTGGTGACGCGCAAGCGCCGGGCGGGCACGCGCGTCGCGGTCAATCCGGCGGCAAGGGCGACGTTGCGCATCCCGGTCATCCGCGAGGAGGTCGAGGCCAAGGGCCTCGCCTACGACCATGCGATCCTGGAGCGCCGCGTCGCCGTTCCGCCGAGCGTGGCGCGCCATCGGCTCGATCTCGCCGAGAACGCCCGGGCGCTCCGGATCACGACGATTCACTTGGCCGAGCGCCGCCCCTACGCGCTCGACGATCGCTGGATCAACCTGACGACCGTTCCCGAGGCGGCGACCGAGGACTTCGCCGAGCTGAGCCCGAACGAGTGGCTGGTGCAGAACGCGCCCTACACCCATGGCGACATCGCCATTTTCGCCGAGCCGGCCTCTCCGATGGAGGCCGAGCATCTCGGCGTCGCGGAAGGCGACGCGGTCCTCGTCCTCGAGCGCAGCACCTGGCGCGACGACGCGAGCATCACGGCGACGCGCATCTCCTTCGCGCCGGGCCATCGCATCCTGACGGGGCTGTAGGCGACGCGCGCTTGAAGATCGACGCCGCCGCTGCGGCCTCCGCGCGCAAAGCATCGGCCATCCGGATCGCCGCCGGCGCGGCGTCCGGAAGGGCGGCGTCGTTCGGTCGCGCGGACGGCGCGGCGTCCGCCTTACCGATACTGCGCGTTGATCCGATCGAGCGCGTCCCGGCCCGGGCAAAGCTCAGAGATCGGGACCGCGTTGAGCGGCCGCTCGTCGGTGCCGAGCGCGGTGTGGAGATCCTCCTCGGCGGGATCGAGATAGAGGAGCCCGGTCGCCACCTCGCCGCGCTTGGCCCGCATGCGGATCGCCGAGAGCGCGGAGTCCGCGTCGCGCGGATCGTGGCCGGCGTCGAGCTTGTGGAGCCTCAGGACCGAGCCGTCATGCATCTCGACCTCGAGCGACTCGCCCTCGGCGTAGTCGGCGCTGATCGCGTCGCGCTCGGGCACGAGATCGACCTCGTCGAGCGCTTCGTTATGGGCGCGCACATAGTCGTAGCTCTTCGTCGACGCCGCATGGTTGTTGAAGGTCACGCACGGGCTGATCACATCGAGCAGCGCGAAGCCGTTATAGTGGATCGCCGCCTTGATCAGCGGCTTCAGCTGCGCCTTGTCGCCGGAGAAGGAGCGGCCGACGAAGCCCGCGCCGAGCGTGATCGCCATCTGGCAGAGATCGATCGGCTCGAACGGATTCGGCTCGCCCTTCTTCGACGGCGAGTTCTTGTCGTTGGTGGCCGAGAACTGACCTTTGGTCAGGCCGTAACAGCCGTTGTTCATCACGATATAGACGATGTTCAGCTTGCGCCGCACCGCATGCGCGAACTGGCCGAGCCCGATCGAGGCGGTGTCGCCGTCGCCGGAGACGCCGATATAGACGAGGTCGCGATTGGCGAGATTGGCGCCGGTGGCGACCGAGGGCATGCGGCCATGGACCGAGTTGAAGCCGTGCGCCTGGCGGATGAAATAGGTCGGCGCCTTCGAGGAGCAGCCGATGCCGGAGATCTTGGCGATCCGGTGCGGCGGCAGGTCGAGCTCGCACGCCGCCTCGACGATCGCGGCGGTGATCGAATCGTGGCCGCAGCCGGCGCAGAGGGTCGACATCGCGCCTTCGTAGTCGCGATGGGTGAGGCCGATCGCGTTCTTCTTCAGCTTCGGATGGCGCGCGGCGGGTTTGGCGATGTAGCTCATCGGAGATCGCTTTCGGCTATTCGGCGGCGGCGGCGCTGCGCGACGCCTCGAGGACGCTCTTGCGCACGAACTCGGCGGTGAGCGGCAGCCCGTCATAGCTCAGGACCGGAACGAGCTTCTCCGCCGGCGCGCCCGCCTCGAGGATCAGGAGCGCGCGCATCTGCGCGTCGCGGTTCTGCTCGACGACGAAGACGCGGCGACGGTCTGCGCAGAACGCGGCGACCTCGTCGCCGAAGGGAAAGCCGCGGATGCGGAGCATGTCGAGCCGGACGCCGTCGGCGGCGAGAAGATCGAGCGCTTCGAGCGTCGCGGCGCGCGAGGAGCCGAAGCAGATCAGCCCGTCGGCCGCGCCGGGGCCGGCGCGAAGGATCTACGCCATAGGCGTAAGGCGCGCCGGCGGGACGGACTTGCGCGCGATGCGGTCGCGCCCCCGGACGGGGACGACGCCGTCCTCGGTGTAGCGCGCGCCTTCGTCATGCGAGGTGCCTCGGGTGAAGAAGGCGCCTTTGCTCGGATGGGTTCCGGGCAAGGTGCGATAGGGCACGCCGTCGCCGTCGACGTCGCGGTAGCGGCCGAAGCTCTCGAGCTTCTCGAGCGCCTCAGCGTCCAGGACCTTGCCACGGTCGAATGCGCGCGCGTCGTCCCATTCGAACGGATCGACCATCCAGCTGTTCATGCCGATGTCGAGATCGCTGACCACGATCACCGGCGTTTGCAGGCGCTCGGCGAGGTCGAACGCCTCGACGCTCATCGTGAAGCACTCATGCGGATCGGCCGGAAAGAGGAGCGCATGCTTGGTGTCGCCATGCGAGGCGTAGGCGCAGGCCAGGACGTCCGATTGCTGGGTGCGCGTCGGCATGCCGGTCGACGGGCCGCCGCGGGCGACGTCGAAGAGCACCATCGGGATCTCTGCGAAATAGCCGAGGCCGAGGAACTCCGACATCAACGAGACGCCCGGACCGGAGGTGGCGGTGAAGGCGCGGGCGCCGCTCCAGCCGGCGCCGAGGGCGACGCCGATCGCCGCGAGCTCGTCCTCGGCCTGGACGACGCCGAAGAGCTTCTCGCCGCCCGCCGTCGTCCGCAGCTTCTCGCAGAAGCGCTCGAAAGCCTCGACGAGCGAGGTCGAGGGCGTGATCGGATACCAGGCGCAGACGGTGGCGCCGGCGTAGACCGCGCCGAGCCCGGCGGCGTCGTTGCCGGAGACCAGGATTTTGCCCTTGGCGGCCTCGGCGTGGCGAACGCGGATCGGCAGCGGGCGCTCGAAATGCGCGGCGGCGTAGGCGCGGCCGAGCTCGACCGCCTCCATATTCGGCTCGACGAGCTTCTTGTTCCCGCGGAACTGGTCGCTCACGACGCCCGCGAGCGCCTCGACGTCGAGATCGAGCAGCGCTGCGAGCGCGCCGACATAGACCATGTTCTTGAAGAGCTGGCGCTTGCGCGGATCGCGCCATCTCTTGGCGCACATCTCGGCGATCGGCGCGCCGAGCGTGGTGACGTCGTCGCGCGTCCAGACCCGCGGCAGGCTCGAATCGTAGAGCAGCCAACCGCCCGGCGCGACCGAGGCGAGATCCTCGTCATAGGTCTGCGCGTTCATCGCCACCATCAGATCGACGCCGTCGCGGCGGCCGAGCCGACCGGCCTCCGAGACGCGGACATCGTACCAGGTCGGCAGCCCTTGGATGTTCGACGGAAAGACGTTCTTCGGCGTCACCGGGACGCCCATGCGGAAGACGGTCCGCGCGAAGATCGCGTTGGCGCTGGCCGAGCCGGAGCCGTTCACCGTCGCGAAGCGGATGACGAAGTCGTTGACGCCGGACATCTCCGATCTCCGCTCAGGCGAGATAGGCGTCGAGATGACGCTGACAGGCCGGCGCCGCCTGGCGCTCGACATACATGAACTTCTGCATGTCCCAGGCGCCGGTCGGACAGCGCTCGGCGCAGAGGCCGCAATGCAGGCACACGTCCTCGTCCTTCACCATCACCCGCCCGGTCGGCAGCGCGTCCGAGACATAGAGCGCCTGCTCGAGATTCTCGGCCGGCGCCCGCAAGGACGCGCGGAGCTCCGGCTCGGGCGCGTTCTCGGCGAAGGTGATGCAGTCGACCGGGCAGATGTCGACGCATCCGTCGCACTCGATGCAGAGCGGGCGGTCGAACACCGTCTGGACGTCGCAATTGAGGCAGCGCTCGGCCTCCTTGGCGGCGAGCGCGTCGTCGAAGCCGAGTTCGACCTCGACCTTGAGATCGCGGAGCGAGGCGGCGAGATCCGCATGCGGCACCGGCGCGCGGCGCGCGGCGTCATAGGCGTTCGAGTAGGACCACTCGTGGATGCCCATCTTCTGGCTGACGAGGTTCGCGCCCGGCGCCGGCCGGTCGTCGAGCGGCAGCCCTTGGCAGCGCCTGTCGATCGAGATCGCCGCCTGATGGCCGTGCGCCACCGCCCAGATGATGTTTTCCGGGCCCCACGCCGCGTCGCCGCCGAAGAAGACGCCCGCCCGCGTCGAGGCGAAGGTCGTCTTGTCGACGACGGGCATGCCGCGGCCGTCGAAGGCGATCCCGAGATCGCGCTCGATCCACGGAAAGGCGTTCTCCTGGCCGATCGCCATCAGCACGTCGTCGCAGTCGATGACGACGCTCTCGCCGGTCGCGATCAGCGTCCGCTCGCCGTCGCCCGAATACTCCGCGCGCATCTTCTCGAAGCGCACGCCGACGAGCCGGCCGTCCTCGACCAGGAACGCGACCGGATTGTGATTGTCGAGGATGGGCACGCCCTCATGCTCGGCCTCCTCGATCTCCCAGTCGGACGCTTTCATGTCCTTCCTCGGCGAGCGCACCGTGACGCTGACCGTCTCGGCGCCGAGCCGAAGCGCGGTGCGGCAGCAGTCCATGGCGGTGTTGCCGCCGCCGATCACCACCACGCGGCGGCCGATCTTCTCGCGATGGCCGAAGGCGACGGACGTCAAGAAGTCGATGCCGATATGGATGTCGGCGTCCGCCTCCTCGCGGCCGGCGACGGCGAGATCCTTGCCCTTGGGCGCGCCGGTGCCGACGAAGACGGCGTCGTAGCCCTCGGCGAGCACCGAAGCGAGGCTGGTCACCTCTCGGCCGAAGCGCGTCTCGACGCCGAGGCCGTAGATGACGCCCAGCTCCTCGTCGATCACCTCGGCCGGCAGCCGGAACGCCGGAATGTTGGTCCGCATCAGCCCGCCGCCCTGCGGATCCTTCTCGTAGAGGACGCAGTCGTAGCCGAGCGGCAGGAGATCGCGCGCGACCGTGAGCGAGGCCGGACCGGCGCCGAGAAGCGCGATCCGCTTGCCGTTCTTCTCCGCCGGCGCCGCGGGCAGCCGCGCGGCGATGTCGCCCTTGTTGTCGGCGGCGACGCGCTTGAGGCGGCAGATCGCGACCGGCTTGTCCTCGATGCGTCCGCGCCGGCAGGCCGGCTCGCAGGGCCGATCGCAGACCCGGCCGAGAACGCCCGGAAAGACGTTGCTTTCCCAGTTGAGCATATACGCGTCGGCGTAGCGGCCCTGAGCGATGAGGCGGATGTATTCCGGCACCGGCGTGTGGGCCGGGCAGGCCCACTGGCAATCGACGACCTTGTGGAAGTACTGCGGATCGGACGTGTCGGTCGGCGGCACGCCGCCGCGGAGCGTCCCGCCCTCCGCGTCTTCCGTCTGAGCCGCTTCGTCCTGTTGCATCTCGCCGACCGAACCTCCTGACCCTCTCCCATCATCGCTGTCGCGGCGCGGCCATTTCAAGGCGCGGATCGCTGAATTCTTCTTGAGCGAAAATGCGCGGCGCTTCTGCAACCGAAGGCGGCGCGCGTCGCGCCGAGACGCTTCGATCGCTCATTCGCGCCCTTCGAAGCGCCAATCCGCTCGCTTGCGCGCGCGACGAAACGACCTGAGCGTCGATCGCGCGCGTCGCGATTGCACGCGCGCGGCGCTTGCGAGACGGCCCGGAGAAGGCGATTAGAGACAAGGGGGATCGACCGGGCCGGCCGCCGGCATTGCAGGGGCCGAATAGGAAGGGCACGCCATGTCGACATACGAGCCGAAACCGCTGGACACCTCCAAGGTGTCCGTCAATGAAGAGCAGGCGGCGCTGATCGAAGCTCTGGCCGCAAACGCGCATGACGTCTGGGCGGCGACGCGGATCGCTCAAGGCTGGAGCTGGGGCGAGCGGCGCGACGACGATCGAAAGCTTCACCCGAATCTCGTGCCGTACGACGAGTTGTCCGAGGACGACAAAGACGTCGACCGGGCCATGGTCGACCAAGCCATCAAGGCGACCCTGGCGCTCGGCTTCACAATCGAGAAGCGCGCTGCGCGCTAGTTTCCTGGATCTGAAATTCGCTTCATAATCGCGGCCGGGGGCGTTGCGAATTTCAGATCCCTAAAGGGCACTCGAATCAATAAGTTGTTCGTGTGGTTTCGGTTTCGACATGCGCTCCGGCGCCTGCGGACGACTGTGGCGAATCTCGAAGCCGCCACGCTATCGTC
>CAZPTD010000154.1:0-9859 GCA_964588915.1 uncultured Neomegalonema sp.
CCGCATGGTCGCGACGGCGGCGGCGATCGACGATCGGCCGTCGGCTTTCCGCTTTCCGCGCGGCGAGGGCGTCGGCGTCGCGATCCCGGACGACCTCGAGCCGCTCGAGATCGGCCGCGGGCGGCTGGTCCGCGAGGGCGAGCGCGTCGCGATCCTCTCCTACGGCGCGCGCCTCGGCGACGCCGCGCTGGCGGCCGAGGCGCTCGCGGCGCGCGGCGTCTCGACGACGCTCTTCGACGCGCGCTTCGCCAAGCCGCTCGACGAGGCGGCGATCCTGCGGCTGGCGCGCATGCACGAGCTCTTGGTGACGGTCGAGGAGGGCGCGGTCGGCGGCTTCGGCTCGCATGTGCTGCAGCTTCTGGCGACCAAGGGCGCGCTCGATCGTGGGCCGAAGATCCGGCCGCTCTGCCTGCCCGACCGGTTCATCGATCAGGACGCGCCGCCGGCGATGGTCGCCGAGGCCGGGCTCGACGCGGCCGCGATCGTCGCCGCCGTCCTGGAGGCGCTCGGCTAGGGTCCGGGCCCAACCGCCGCCCGAATCGCGTGGCATGATCGTAAGGAGCTAGGCGGAGGGCAGGCCGTGCATTTTCTTTTGGGCGCGTTGGCCGTCGTGGCGGCGGTGATCTTCTGGATCATGCGGGCGCGGGCGGCGGCGCAGGCGGTGAGCGAGCTTTCCGATATCGGCGACGACGTCCGCTCGGCGATGCGGCGCTTCGGCTATCGGCGGGCGGCGAAGAACCCGTTCGAGGCGGTCGACGATACGCGCGTCGCCGCCGCGGCGATGCTGGCGAGCCTGGCGCGGCTCGACGGCGATCCGCCGGCCGAGGCGCATCGGGCGATCACGCTCGAGTGCCGGGCGACGTTCCGCTGCAGCGCCGAGGAAGCGACGGAGATGGCCGCCTTCGGCCGTTGGCTCTCGGCGCAGAGCGCCAACCCGCACGAGGCCTTGCGCCGGTTGACGCGGCGGCTCGTCGCGTTGACGTCCGTCCACGACCGCGCGGCGCTCGTCGCCGATTTGGAGGGCATGATGACCCGCGTCGCCGAGGCGAGCGACGGCGGCGCCCGCTCGGAGCTGAAGGCGCAGGCGATCCGGCAGGCGAAGGCCGCGCTGACGCCGCAGCGCTGAGGGAGGTGAACCGCGCCGATGCGCGCCGATCAAAAACTGGTGGCGCTCGGGCTCGCCGAGACCCGGAGCCGGGCGCAGGCGCTGATCAAGGCGGGCGCGGTCCTCTGCGACGGCGCGGCCGTGGCGAAGCCGTCGGCGCCGATCCCGGAGCGCGCGGCGGTGACGCTCGACGCGGCGCGGGCCGCCGCCGCGCTGCCCTACGTCTCGCGCGGCGGGCTGAAGCTCGCCCATGCGCTCGACGTCTTCGGGCTGTCGCCCGAGGGCGCCGTCGCGCTCGATCTCGGCGCCTCGACGGGCGGCTTCACGGAGGTTCTGCTCGCGCGCGGCGCGGCGCGCGTCTACGCCGTCGATGTCGGGCGCGGTCAGCTCGCGCCGAGCCTCGGCGCCGATCCGCGCGTGATCGCGATCGAGGGCGTCAACGCCAAGGATCTGACCGCGGACGCGATCCCGGAGCGGCCGAGCTTCCTCGCCGCCGACCTCTCCTTCATCTCGCTCCTGAAGGCGCTGCCGGCGCCGCTCGCGCTCCTGGCGCCGAGGGCGACGATCGCGCTTCTGGTGAAGCCGCAATTCGAGGTCGGCAGGGATGCTGTCGGCAAGGGCGGCGTCGTCCGGGACCGCGCGGCGCAGGCGGCGGCGGTGGGCGCGGTGCGCGGCTTTCTCGAGGCCGAAGGCTGGTCGCCGATCGGCGCGGTGGAGAGCCCGATCCTCGGCGGCGACGGCAACCGCGAGTTCGTGCTGGCGGCGTCGCGCGGATGACGAAGCTCGACGCGTTCGGACGGATCGCGCCGCTCTGTCCGCATGCCGGCGTCTGCGGCGGCTGCGCGCGTCAGGATCGACGCTTGGAGGATCTCGCGCTCTGGAAGCGCGACCGGATCGCAGCGGCGCTCGAGGCTCAGGGGCTCGAGGCGGAGATCGCGGCGACGGAGGTCTCGCCGACGCGCAGCCGGCGCCGGGCGCGGCTCTCCGCGGTCCGGACCAAGAAAGGCGTCCGGATCGGCTTTCGCCGCGCCGGCGCGCATGAGGTCGCGCCGATCGAGGAGTGTCTCGTGCTCAGGCCGGAGATCCTGGCGGCGCGGCCGCGTCTCGAGGCGCTGACGCGGCTCGCCGCCGCCAGAAGCCGTCCGATCGGGCTTTGGGTCACGGTCTTCGAGGACGGGCTCGACATCGCGGTCGACGCGGCGAAGGCGCTCGATCTCGATCTGCGCGCCGCGGCCGCGGCGTGGGCGGAGACGGCCGACGCGCTCCGCCTCGTCTGGAACGGCGAGCCGATCGCCGAACGCCGCAAGCCGCTTCTCAGTGTCGGAAGCGCGGTCGTCGAGCCGCCGCCGGCGGCCTTTCTGCAGGCGACGGCGGAGGGCGAGGCGGCGCTGGCGCGCGCGGCGATCGACGGGACCGCCGGTGCGGAGCGGATCGCCGACCTCTTCGCCGGGCTCGGAACTTTCGCGCTGCGTCTCGCCGAAAACGCTGAAGTTCTCGCCGTGGAAGGCGACGCGGCTCTGACGGCGGCGCTCGATCGCGCGGCGCGTCGGGCGGACGGCCTCAAGCGCGTCGTCGCGCTTCAGCGCGACCTCTTCCGGCGGCCTCTGCGCGCGGAGGAGCTCGCCGCCGTCGAGGCGGTCGTCCTCGATCCGCCGCGCGCCGGCGCCGAGGCGCAGATGCGCGAGATCGCCCGAGGCGGGCGGACATTCGTCGCGGAGCGCATCGTCAGCCTCTCCTGCGATCCCAAGAGCTTCGCCCGCGACGCGCGGATCCTCTCGGAGGCCGGCTGGCGGCTCGGCCGCGTGCGGCCGATCGACCAGTTTCTCTGGTCGGACCATGTCGAGATCGCGGCGACGCTGACGCGTTGACGCCGCGTCAGCTCTCGGCCTCGCGCCGCAGGCGCTTCAGGCGCTCCGAGGTGAAGTCGACGAAGGCGCGCACCGTCGGATGCGTGAACGGCCCGGGCGGCGTCACCGCCCAGACGCCGAGCGTTTCGATCTTGACCGACGGCAGAACCTCGACGACGCGGCCGGCGGCGAAGGCGTCGGCCCAGATGAAGTCCGGCAGCATCGCGATGCCGTGACCGCGTTCGGCGGCCGAGAGCAGGGCCTCGCCGTTGTTCACGACGAGCCGCCCGCCGGCGCGGATGGTGCGCTCGGAGCCGCTCGGGCCGATGAGGCGCCAGCTGCGTCCGGAGGCGCGATAGCTGTAATGCAGGAGCTGGTGGTCGTTCAGGTCTTCGATCTTTTCCGGCGCGCCGCGGCTTTTCAGGTAGCCGGGCGAGGCGACCAGCGCCAATTTCGTCTCGCCGAGGCGTCGCGCCTTGAGCGCGCTGTCCTCGAGCGCGCCGACGCGAATGGCGAGGTCGAAGCCCTCGGCGATCAGCTCGACGAAACGGTCGTCGAGCGCCATGTTGACGCGCACTTTCGGATAGGCGTCGAGAAAATCCGCGACGATCGGCGACAGCACGCGCAACCCGAAGGTGTGCGGCGCGCTGAGCCGCAGCTCGCCCTGCGGCGCGTCCTGCATCGAGATCGCGGCGGCGTCGGCCTCCTCGGCCTCGGCGAGCGCGCGCGAGGCGCGGTCGTAATAGGCGAGGCCGATCTCGTTCGGGCTGACGCGGCGGGTCGTGCGATCGAGCAACCGCGCGCCGAGACGATGTTCGAGCGAGGAGACTTGCTTCGAGATCGCCGATTTGGAGACGCCGGCGCGGCGCGCCGCCTCGGTGAATCCGCCCGCCTCCACCACGCGGACAAACGCTTCCATCTCAGCAAATCGATCCATTTCGCCACCCTGCCGGCGCCCGCGCCGATAATTTACCCTTGAAGCTTCGGCGTTTGCCGGCCGGCGGCGCCGAAAAAATTCATGAGAGACCCGTTGCTGCTCGTTTTTCCATATGTTTAGGTCATGCGCGACGCAGAAATGGGCGCCGCGACGGATTTGATCATTAATGCGTCAGCAATGGCGACCAATTCGGCGCTCGGGGCGTTCGAACAGAACCAGGAGGGCGTTCGACGAATGACAGTCGCGGCGGAAAGCGCGTTGGCGCCGAAACAGGCGACGGCGGCGCAAGAGGCGAGCGCCGACAAGCGGGTGCGGCCCGATGCGAGCTTCGTCGTTTTCGACCGCGTTCAGAAGACTTACGACGGCGAAACGCTGGTCGTCAAAGAGTTGAATTTGGATATTCCGAAGGGCGAGTTCTTAACGATGCTCGGCCCGTCCGGCTCGGGCAAGACGACGACCCTGATGATGCTGGCCGGGTTCGAGAGCGTGACGCACGGCGTCATTCGCCTCGGCGGCGCGCCGATCAACAACATCCCGCCGCACAAGCGCGGCATCGGCATGGTGTTTCAGAACTACGCGCTCTTTCCGCATATGAGCGTGATCGAGAACCTCTCCTTCCCGCTGCAGGTTCGAAAGACGCCGAGGGCCGAGATCACCGAGAAGGTGAACCGCGCCCTCGACATGGTGCAGATGGCCGACAAGAGCTTTCACGGACGCCGTCCGGCGCAGCTCTCCGGCGGGCAGCAGCAGCGCGTGGCGCTGGCGCGGGCGCTGGTGTTCGAGCCCGAGCTCGTGCTGATGGACGAGCCGCTCGGCGCGCTCGACAAGCAGCTGCGCGAGCACATGCAGTACGAGATCAAGCACATCCACGAGCGGCTCGGCGTCTCGGTCGTCTATGTGACGCATGACCAGACCGAGGCGCTGACGATGTCCGACCGCGTCGCCGTCTTCAATCACGGCGTCATTCAGCAGCTCGCGCCGCCCTCGGACCTCTATGAGCGGCCGCTCAACAGCTTCGTCGCGCAGTTCATCGGCGAGAACAACAAGCTCGCCGGCGTCGTCGAGAGCGTCGAGGGCGAGGTCGCGACCGTGCGGCTCGGCGACGGCGCGACCGCGCGGGCGGTCGCCGTCAATGTCGGCGGCGCCGGCGAGAAGACGCAGCTTTCGATCCGGCCGGAGCGGATCGAGATCGATCCGCAAGGGCCGGCGGCTGAGAACAAGCTGCCGGCGCAAGTGCAGGAAGTCATTTATCTCGGCGACCACATCAGAACGCGGATGCGCGTCGCCGACACCGACGAGTTCGTGGTCAAGACGCGCAACCGGCACGGCGCTCGCCGGCTCGCGGAGGGCGACACCGTCACCATCGGCTTCGCCGCCGCGGACTGCCGCGCGCTCGACGCGCCGGGCGCCTGACCGAAGGAGCGAGCGCGCCGTCCGGCGCGCGCAACGGGATCGCTCCGCCATGCGCGGGGCGAACGACGGCGCTGCGAAAGCGCGCCTACAATGGGAGAAACGCATGAAACTCAAGCACATTATCGCAGGAGCGGCCGGGGTCGCGCTGCTCGGCGGTCCAGCTCTCGCCCAGACCGAACTCACGATCGTCTCGTGGGGCGGCGCGTACTCCGCGTCGCAGCAGAACGCCTATCACGACCCCTACATGGCGGCGAACCCGGACGTCACCATCATCAATGACGAGAGCTCGGCCGAGGCGGTCTCGAAGCTTCGCGCGATGGCGGAGGCCGGCAACGTCACTTGGGACGTCGTCGACGTCGTCGCGGCGGACGCCATCCGTCTTTGCGACGAAGGCCTGGCGATGGAGATCGATCACGACGCGATGCTCGCGCCGGCGCCGGACGGCACGCCCGCCTCGGAGGACTTCGGCGAGCTGATCGTCTCGGATTGCTTCATTCCGCAGATCGTCTACTCGACGACCTTCGGCTACCGGACCGACCTCGTGCCCGAGCCGCCGACCTCGGTCTGCGACGTGTTCGATCTCGAGAAGTTCCCGGGCCGCCGCTCGCTCGAGCGCCGTCCGATCGCGAATCTGGAGTGGGCTCTGATCTGCGACGGCGTCGCGTATGAGGACGTCTACGACCTGCTCGAGACCGAGGAAGGCGTCGAGCGCGCCTTCGCGAAGCTCGACACCATCAAGTCGGAGGTGGTCTGGTGGACCGCCGGGGCCGAGACGCCGCAGCTCCTCGCCGACGGCGAAGTGGTGATCGGTTCGACCTATAACGGCCGGCTCTTCGCCGCCGAGGTCGAGCAGGGCGCGCCGATCGCGACGCTCTGGGACTGGCAGATGTTCGACCTCGACGGTTGGATCATTCCGGCCGGCCTGTCGGAAGAGCGCACGCAGGCGGCGCTCGATTACATCTATTTCGCGACGGACACCCAGCGCCTCGCCGATCAGGCGAAGTACATCTCCTACGGCCCGGCGCGCGCCTCCTCGGCTCCGCTGGTCAGCACGCATGCGGAGCTCGGCATCGAGATGGGCCCGTACATGCCGACCGATCCGGCCAACGCGGAGAACACCTTCCTCTTCAACTACGAGTGGTGGGCGGAGAATCGCGACGAGCTCGACGCGCGCTTCCAGGCGTGGATCTCGCGGTAAGGCGTCCGGCCGCCTCGGCGCGAGGCGGCCGCGACCGACATAGACCAGGGACGTCCGGCCTCGCGCCGGGCGTCCCGAACGCGCGACGAGGCTTGGCGCGCCGGGTCCGCGGGCGGTCGCCGACAGGAGTTTGAAAGCGAGCGATGGCGACTTTCGGAACGACCGACGAGCTTTCAAGCGCCTCATGGAGCCCGAGCGAACGCGCGGCGCTGAAGTCCAAGTTGAGAAGGTCCCAGCGCCGACAGCGGTTGCGCGCGCTGATGCTGGTCGCGCCGCTGCTGCTGTTCATTCTGCTCTCTTTCGTCACGCCGATCTTCTCGATGCTGGCGCGCAGCGTCGACAATGCGATCGTGCCCGAAACCTTGCCGCGCACCGTCGCGGCGCTCGAGAGCTGGGATCAGAATTCGGGCGCGCTGCCGGACGAGCCGGTCTTCGAGGCGCTCTATTTCGACCTAGAGGAGGCGGTCGCGACGCGGAGCAGCGGCCGACTCGGCAACCGGCTCACCTTCGAGATGGCCGGGATGACCAGTCTGTTCCGCGTCGCCAACCGCGCGCTGCAGCGCATCGACGGACCGCCCTATCGCGAACGCTTCATCGATTTCAATGACGATTGGGGCAATATCGAAATTTGGCAGACAATTAAGAACTTTAGTGGTGTTTACACGATCGGTTATTACTTGGACGCTGTCGGGCTGGAGTTCGCGCCGGACGGGTCAATTGTTGAAAAGCCGCAGAGAGAGCAAATACATATTGACATATTTATACGCACGATCGTGATGAGTGTCGCGATTACAGTGTTTGCCTTGCTGCTCGCGTATCCGGTGGCGTATTTGATGGCGAATGTAAAGCTTAAATATGCTAACTTGCTGCTGATATTGGTGTTGCTGCCGTTTTGGACTTCGCTGCTCGTTCGAACATCCGCCTGGATGGTGTTGCTTCAAAATCAGGGCGTCGTGAACGACATCCTGGTTTGGTCAGGGTTAAACCTAGTTCTGCTGCACACGGCGTCGTTCTTGGACTTCGGCATCGAACCCGCGTCGCTCTGCCAGAACGACATGCGAGCGCTCGTCCAGCGCGGACAGTCGTTCTTGGAGACGCTGGCGGCGCGGACGGAGATCGAGAGCGCTCAGCTCTCGCCCTGCGTCATTGAGGTCTTGAGGGTGATGGAAAGCGACGGCGCCGCAGCCGCCCTGGCGCGCGGACGCGAAATTCACGCGGCGGGCGAAGCCGGCCTCTATCCGGACGCGCGGCTGCCGATGTACAAGAACCAATTCGCGACCATCGTCGCGATGACGCATATCTTGCTGCCGTTCATGGTTTTGCCGATCTATTCGGTGATGAAGACCATCCCGCCCTCGATCGTGCGGGCGGCCAAATCGCTCGGCGCCGGCAATTCGACGGCGTTTTGGCGGGTGTATTTCCCGAACACGCTGCCCGGCATCGGCGCGGGCGTGCTGCTCGTCTTCGTTCTGGCGATCGGCTACTACATCACGCCGGCGATCGTCGGCGGCGCGACCGGCGTCTTCATCTCGAACAAGATCGCCGACTACATTGATCCGCTGCTGAATTGGCCGCTCGCCGCGGCGCTGAGCACGCTGCTGCTGATTCTGGTGCTGGCCCTTTACTACACCTATGATCGCCTTGTCGGCGTCTCGAACGTACGGTTGGGGTAAGCCATGGCCGCTCTGCCAGCATACGCGACGCGTAAGGAAAGGATCTGGCACTACGGTTTTCGCGTCATCTGCGCGTTGATCTTCCTGTTCCTGATCTTTCCGATCTTCGTCATTATTCCGCTGAGCTTTAATGCGACTGAGTTTCTGACCTTTACGCCGGAAATGTTGGCGTTCGATCCGGAGGGCTATTCGACCGAACATTACGCCGAATTATTCAAGGACGCGAATTGGCGCAAGGCGGTCGAGAACTCGCTCATTATATCGCTCTTCGCCACCCTGCTCGCGACGTCGCTCGGCACGCTGGCGGCGATCGGTCTGACGCAGACGGACATTCCTTACAAGTCGGCGATCATCGCGGTGCTGATCTCGCCGATGATCGTGCCGCTCGTGATCTCGGCCACCGGCATGTTCTTCTTCTACTCGGATATCGGCCTGCAATCGACCTATCTCGGCGTGATTTTCGCCCATGCGGCGCTCGGCACGCCCTTCGTGATCATCACGGTGACCGCGACCTTGGCCGGCTTCGACAGGAGCCTCACGCGCGCCTCGGCGAGCCTCGGCGCCGGGCCGATCCGGACCTTCTTCAAGGTGCAGATGCCGCTCATTCTGCCGGGCGTGATCTCGGGCGCGCTCTTCGCCTTCATCACCTCCTTCGACGAGGTGGTGGTGGTGAAGTTCGTCGGCAGTATCCAGCAAGCCACCATCCCTTGGCGGATGTTCGAGGGGCTGCGCGAGCAGATCAAACCGGAGATCCTCGCCGTCGCGACGATCCTCGTCGTGATCTCGATCGCGCTGTTGACGACGGTCGAGCTTTTGCGACGGCGCTCGGAGCGGCTCCGCGGCATGTCGGAGGAGTGAGGCCGGGCGACGTGCGAGAGGTCTAGCCGCAGCTCCGCATCTGCTGGCGATAGCGCTCGGACTGGGCGCCGACGCGGCGGGCGGCGTCGATCAGCCAGCGCTTCTGGCGATAGGTTCCGCGGCGATAGCCGGCGTGGCCTTCATGGTAGTTGAGATAGTGCGTGACAGCGTCGCCCATCGGCACGCTGTTCTCGCGCAGGGTCGTCGCCATATACCAGCCGACGAAATCGGCGGCGTCGGCGAAGTCCGTCCGGCTCGCGAGCCACGAGCTGCGGCCGGTCTCGCGGAGATACCGGTCCCACGTTCCGTCGAGCGCCTGGCTGTAGCCGTAGGCCGAGGAGACCCGGCCCCAAGGGATCAGGCCGAAGCCGACATAGCGCCGCGGCGGCCGCGCGTCATGCCGGAAGCTCGACTCCTTCCAGATGATCGCCATCTGCACGTAGGCCGGCGCGCCCCAACGGGCTTCGGAGGCGCGCACGGCCTCGCGCCATTCGGGATGGCGCGCGAAGACGGCGCAGACGTCGTCCTGACGCGGCGGCGGGCCGCCGGAAGCGCAGGCGGCGGCGACCGTCAGGACCAGAAGCGCGGCCGCGGCGCGGACCAGGCGGAGAGGCGAAATGCGAGTCGTCATGGGCGGATCATCGTCGAAGAAGATTGACGACGCGTTGGCGTTGTTTGTGCGGCGGGCGTAGCTTGGGTATCAACGGGCCGAGCCGAGAATGGTCGGGTCTACGGACAGGGGAAAACGCCATGATGCAGATTGATCCTTGGCGAGCGGCGCGTCGGAGGGCGACTGCGCTCATCGCGGCGTCGCTGATGCTCTGGAGC
>CAZPTD010000155.1:0-9792 GCA_964588915.1 uncultured Neomegalonema sp.
TGCCGGCGCAGCAGCTCGGCGAGCGCGTAGACGTTCTCGGCCGAGAAGGCGACGATCGCCGTGCGCGGCGGCATGCGCGAGAGCTTGCGCGAGCCGGCGTAGACGAGCTCGGACAGGCGCTCGCGCGTCTCGAATCGCGCTTCCGGAAAGAGCGCGGCGATCTTCTCGCGCATCGCCAGCGAGCCGAGGAACATCGTCGTCGTCCGGCCGCGCGCCTCGAGGAGCCGGTGGGTGAAGACGTGGCCGCGCTCGAGGTCGCCGCAGAGCTGGATCTCGTCGACCGCGAGGAACTCGGCGCCCCAATCGAGCGGCATCGCCTCCACCGTCCCGACGCAGAAGCGCGCATCCGGCGGCACGATCTTCTCCTCGCCGGTGACGAGCGCGACCTCCCTCGGGCCGCGCAGACGCACGATCTTGTCGTAGACCTCGCGCGCGAGCAGCCGCAGCGGGAAACCGATCACGCCGCTTCGGTGCTGCAGCATCCGCTCGATCGCGGTGTGGGGCTTGCCGGTGTTGGTCGGGCCGAGCAGCGCGGTGATCCCGCGGCCGCGATCCACGGCGGGGCGGGCGGGCTCCATCGAGTCGAACGCGCCGCTCAGAGACATGCGCCGCTCAGAACGGGCCGGCCGACGGGCGCGGGCCGATGGCGAAAGGCGGAAGGCTTCATTGGGCGGCCTCCGTATTTGGCGGCGCGTCGAGCCGCGGCTCTCACGCCACTCCTAGACGTCCACGGTCGCTCAACAGCGAGATATTGAGACGGTTCGCGGATACCGTGGGAAAACACCAACCGACGCCGAAGATCAAGCAGGATCGGCGAGGCGGCCGAAATTCGCCGTCGAGCGCTGCGCCTCAGGCTTCGACGCCTTCGACCTCGGGCTCGAGCCGGAGAATGATCTGCCGCGCCTCCTCGAGATGCGGATTGATCTCGAGCGCCTCCCGCGCCGCGGCGAGGGCCTCCTCCTTCTCGTCGAGCTGCACGTAGATGAGCGCCGTCAGCAAGAGCGCCTCGTATTGCCGCGGCTCGATCGCCAGGGCCTCGGCGGCGTCGCCGAGCGCGAGGCCGATCTCGTCGGCGCGGAAGCGGACGCCGGCGCGCAGAACCCAGCCCATCGCGAACTCGGGCTCGAGATTGACGACCTGCGTCAGGTGCCGCTCGGCGGTCTTCCAGTCCTCGCGGGCGATGGCGCGCTCGCCGCGCAGCACCAGAAGGTCGATGCTCGCCGAGCCGGACTCGCGCCACGCCTCGGCGATCTCGCGGCGCGCGCGCGCCGAGACCGCCGGATCCTCCGAGGCGAGCCGCAGGAAGGCTTCCGCGAGCGGATCCTCGGTCGCATCCGCCTCGGCGCCGGACGCCGCTTCTTGCGCCGAGGCCGGCGGCGCGGCGGCTGCGGCGAGCAATAGGGCGGCAAAGACGAGGGCGAGCATTGCGCGAGCGGTCATCAATCGCTCCTGGTTCGGTCCGTCATTCGATCTGCGGCTCGCGAGACGCGCGGGAAGATAAGCCGTCGATCATGTTCAAAATAGGGTGCGAGCTCAGGAATCCAGCTGTTGTCGGCTCGGTTCCGAGGTTCGCCGAGCGCGAAGCGGCGTGAAGGCGGCGCCGATCCGCCGTCGAGCGTCGCTGACGGGCGCCGCCAGCCTCGGAGTCGAGCTCGAAAGGCGGCTCTTGTCTTGGTTCGGCGGCCTCGCCCTCTTGCGCGGCGACGGTTCCGAGAACCGCGCGAACAGAGCAACGGCCCCGCTCCGCGACCGCTTCTCAGCCAAGAAACCGCCTTTCGAGCGCCGACGCCGCTGAACTCCTCTGTTCACGCCCGAGGGGCGCGCGCCGAATTTGCGACCGCGAATCGGAATTCGCCATGGACAAGCTGGCGGCGAACGTCGAAGCATCACCGCGCGCGCTGGCGCAGGGACGCCGCCGGAGCCGATCGGCGTGTTCAGAGGAGGACGACATGAGTGACGTGATAGAGAAAGCCATCGCCGCCCTCACCGAAAAACTCGGCGCGGCCGATCTCGGCGGAACCGCGAAATTCGCGATCGAAGGCCATGGCGCGGTCTTCGTCGACGGATCGACGACGCCGCCCTCGATCTCGGCCGGCGACGGCGACGCCGACGTCACCATCAGCGCCGACGTGGACGTGCTGAGCGATCTCATGAACGGCGACATCGACCCGACCTCGGCCTATATGAGCGGCAAGCTCAAGATCGACGGCGATATGGGCCTGGCGATGAAGCTGGCGCAGATGCTCGCCTGACCGATGACGGAGGGGGCGCCGCTTCTGGCGATCGACGGCTGGGCGCCGCCGCCAGGAGGCCGCGGCTTCTTCTTTCGTCCGGCCGGCGCGAACGGCGCGACCGCGCCGCGTTTGCGCGGGGCCTATTGGTCCGGCCGCGGACGCGGGGTCGTCGCGATCCTGCAGGGGCGCACCGAGTTCATCGAGAAATACTACGGCGTCGTCGCGCGGTTCCTCGATCTCGGCTACGACGTCGCCGCGCTCGACTGGCGCGGCCAGGGGCTCTCGGACCGGCTGCTCGACGATCCGCGCAAGGGCCATGTCGACGATTTCAACGCCTATCAGAGAGATCTCGACGCGTTGCTGGCCGCGATCGTCGAGGAAGGAGCGCCGCCGCCCGAGCAGGCGGCGCGGCTGATGTTCGCCCACAGCATGGGCGGCGCGATCGGCGCGCGGGCGCTCATGCGCCAGGCGGCGGGCGGCGCGCGCTTCGCCGCGGCGATGTTCACGGCGCCGATGCTGCAACTCGCCGGCGGCGGCGCGCGGCGCTTCGGCATGCGGATCGTGACGCGGCTCAACCGGCTCGCCGGGCGCGGCGCGGCCTATGTCGCCGGCGCCGGGCCCGAGACGATCGCGGAGACCGGCTTCGAGGACAACGTCCTGACGAGCGATCGGCGCCATTTCGACGTCTACGCCGGGCTCGTCTCGGCGCATCCCGGATTGGCGATCGGCGGCCCGACCTGGGACTGGCTCGGCGCCGCGCTCAGCGAGATGCGGCGGCTCCGGCCGAGCGCGACGCCGACGATGGCGGCGCTCGGCGAGGCGGACCAGGTGGTCGACAACGCGGCTGCGCGCGCCTACGCGCAGGCGACGCCGAAAGGCCGGACGATCGAGCTTCAGGGCGCGCGCCACGAGCCTTATCTCGAGGCGCCGGCGCATCTCGACCGGCTCTGGCGCGGCGTCGCCGGATTTCTCGACGAGGTCGGCGCGTAGCGCCCGCTCGCGCGCCGCGCGTCGGCGCGCCCAATCTTGGCCGATTTCGCCGCCGACGCTCGATGCGCTGAAACAACCGATTCGAGGTCGACGATGCGGCGGATCCTGACGGAGCGGACGCGCGCCTGGGCGGCGCCCGGCGTGGTTTTGGCCACGCTATTGAGCGCGGTCGGCGGCGCGGCGGCGGAGACGGCGGAGGTTCCGCGGCTCGGGCTGACGCTCGAGGACGTCTCGGAGGCGCTCGCCGCCGAACGCGGCGTCGCGCCCTACGGCGTCATCGTTCTCGACGCCGCGCCGGCGGACGGCGCCGAGGCGGCGCCGCCTTTCGCCGCCGGCGACCAGATCCTGCTGCTCGACGGAGCGCCGACGACCGCGCGCGCCTTCGCCGACGCCGTCGCCGGCGCGCGGCCGGGCGCGAGCTTGACCGCCGCGATCCTGCGCGGCGGCGAGGGCGACACGGTCGCGATCCGCATCGCCGATCCGATCGAGGCGCGGCCGCGGCCGATGCTCGGCGTTCGGATCGACACGACGGAAGGCGAGGACGGCGTCCGCGTCGCGAGCCTCTTCGTTCAAGGCTCCGCCTTCCGCTCGGGCGTCGAGGTGGGCGACGTTATCCTCGCCGTCAACGAGGCGCCGACGCCGACGGCCGAGACCTTCACGGCCGTCGTGCGCTCGCATGACGTCGGCGACGTCATCCGCCTCTCGGTGCTGCGCGACGGCGAACGGCTCCGGATCGACACGCCGCTCGTCGCCTGGCCGGACCGCGTTCTCGCCGAGGCCCCGACGCTCTTCGTCGACAGCGGCGGCCACGCCGACATCGTGCGCGAGCTTCTCTTTCATCCCGACGGCGAGCGGCTGATCAGCGGCGGCGCCGACCGGACCATCCGCGTCTGGCGCTGGCGGACGGGCGCGACGGAGCGGATCATTCGCATTCCGGGATCCGGCTCCGACGGCAAGATCTCGGCGCTGGCGCTCTCGCCCGACGGGCGCCTCCTCGCCGCGGCCGGAACCTTGCGCGGCTCGGGCGACCGGTCGAGCGCGATCGCGATTGCGCTCATCGATCTCGAGACCGGCGAGACGCTCTTCAAGCTGCCGGGCCATCTGAGCACGGTGCTCGACGTCGCCTTCCTGCCCGATGGCGGCCTGCTCGCCGCGGCCGACGCCAACGGATACGTCGTCGTCTACGACCTCGACGGCAGGGCCACGCTCTGGGGCCAGCCCGGACATGACGGGCCGGCGACGTCGATCGCCTTCGCGGCCGAAGGGCGGGTCGTCGCCACCGCCGGTTCGGACGGCGCGATCCGCCTATGGGACGCTTTCGGAGGCGCTTTTCTCGCCGAGGGCGCGAGCCCGAGCGGCGCCGCGATGACGAGCCTCGCCGCGTCGGGCGACCTCGTCGCCTCGGGCGACGCCGCGGGAGGGATCCAACTCTGGAACGCCGCCGAGCGCGCCGGCGTCGGCGAGCTCCCGAGCATCGGCGGCAAGATCGGCGTTCTTCGCTTCTCGCCCGACGGAAGCCGGCTCCTCGCGACCTGCGGCGAAGCGGCGTGCGGCTTCGAGCAGCGCGTCTTCGACGTCGCGAGCGGAGAGGTCGTGGCGCGCCAGGCCAACCATGGCGACAGCGTGCTCGCCGCCGCATGGGCCGCGGACGGCGTCGTCGCGACCGCGGGCCTCGAGGGGCTCGAGATCTTGCTCTGGGACGGCGAGACGGGCGGCGCGGTCCCGCCTGGGCGCCTTGCGGGCGAAGGATATGCGATCTGGGCGGTCGGGTTTTCGTCGGACGGAACGCGGCTCGGCTGGGGCCCGCGCCCGTCGCGCCACGTCGAAGGCCGGCGCAATCCGATCGGGTTCGCCATCGATCTGCCGGACGGCGCGAACCCCGCCTTCGGCGCCGCGCTGCGGATCGACGACGACTCCGGTTTCATCCGTTCGCGCATCGAAGCCGACGGCGTTCGCCTGCGCCGCGCGCGCGGCGGGCCGCTCGACCGCGAAGACGGCGTCCTCGTGGTGAGCCGCACCGCCGGCGGCGGCGGCGCGGAGATGGACGTCGCGCGCATCGTGCGGACGGAGCGGGACGGCTACGCTCATGTCGCCGTCGCGCTGGCGCCGGGCGGGCGCATCGTCTCGGGCGGGCTCAACGGCCATCTGATCGCCTATGGCCTCGACGGACGCGAGGTCGGGCGGTTCGTCGGGCATACCGGCGCGATCAACTCGGTCGCGCCGTCGCCGAACGGCCGGCTCCTGGCGAGCGCGAGCTCCGACCAGACGATCAAGATATGGAGCCTCGACACCTACGAGCTCGTTCTCACGATCGCGCCGCGGCGGGACGGCTCCTATGTCGTCTGGACGCCGCAGGGCTTCTATGACGGACGCGCCGCCTCGGACGCCGCCGCGATCGAGGACAGGATCGGCTGGCTCCTCAGCTATGAGGACGATCCGACGCCGACCTATGTCTCCGCCAGAGATCTCGGCTCGGCGCTGCGCCGCCCGGAGGTCCTTGCGCGCGCGCTCGAGCTCGCTTCGTCCGAGGCCGCGGTCGAAGAGGCGACGGGCGGCGCCGGCTTCGCCGCGATCCTCGAGCTGCTCGAAGTTCCCGGCGTTAGACGCTGAGGCGCTGCGGCCGTTCGCTCTCGGGGGCGCCGCGAAGGCGCTCCAGCGCCTGGGCGTGAAGCGCCTTGTCGCCGGACGCGACGATCCGGCCGCCCGCTTCGGGACGGCCGCCGTCCCAAGACGTGACGACGCCGCCGGCCGCCTCGACGATCGGAACGAGCGCCTGGATGTCGAACGGCCGAAGCCCGGCCTCGACGACGAGGTCGGCCGACCCGACGGCGACCATCGCGTAGCCGTAGCAATCGGTGCCGTAGCGCTTCAGCCGCACCTTCTCGGCGACGCGGCCATAGGCTTCGGCCTCCGCCCCCGGCGCGAAGAGCTCCGGCGCCGTGGTGAGCAAGGTCGCCTGCGCGAGATCGGCGCAAGCCCGCGTCCTCAGCCGCCGCGTCTCGGCGCCGCGCAAAAGACGCGCATCCGGCTCCGGCCCGAACCGGCCGATGAACCGCTCGCCGATATAGGGCTGATCGAGCGCGCCGAGCGCCGCCCGTCCGCCGATATTGAGCGCGATGAGCACGCCCCAATTGACGAGCCCGGCCATAAAGCCGCGCGTGCCGTCGATCGGATCGACCACCCAGGTCCGGCCGGACGAAGCCGGCTTGTCGTCGAACTCCTCGCCGAGGACGCCGTCCTCGGGCCGCGCCTCGGCGAGGATCTCTCGGATCGCCGCCTCGGCGGCGGCGCGGGCCGCGGGGGCCGGGTCGGAGCCGCCCGCCGCCGCCGGGTTGTCGGCCCCGGGGGCGCCGCGGGAATATGGGAGGGTGGCGGCGCGCGCGGCGTCGGCGAGCCGATTGAGAAGAGCGACGTCGTCGTCGCTCGGAAAGGGATCCGTCGTCATGCCGCTCCGCCCGTCGCCGGCGCTCATCCGTCCGACGTCAGGAGCTTACGGCGCCCTCGGCGCGAGGACCAGGGCCCCCCGCCGGCCCGGGCGCCGGAGCGTCAGCCGCCGACGACCTGCGGACGCGCGCGCCGGGCGGCGCCGGCCGTCGCGTTCGGCTCGTCCGCCGGCCTCGGCTGCGCGCCGAGCGTGCGGACGAGCTCGAAGATCCGCCGACGCGTCTCGGCGGGCACGGCGTAATAGGCGCGCAGGAGCTCCGCGGATTCGCGGGCGTTCATCTCGTCCTGCAGACGCTCGTCCTCCTCGGACTCGGGGCCGCCGGCGATATCCTCGTAGAAATAGGACACCGGCGCGTCGAGCGCGACCGCGAGATCCCAGAGCCGACTGGCGCTGATGCGGTTCTGGCCCGACTCGTATTTCTGTATCTGCTGGAACTTGATCCCGACCTTCTCGGCCACCTGGGTCTGGGTCATTCCCAACATCCAGCGCCGCCGCCGCAGTCTGCGGCCGAGCAGCGCGTCGTTTTCGCTCGCCATTGGATGCTCCCGTTTCGCGATGTCGCTTGCGCCGAGTTCTCCAGCAAAATCCGCGCCGAACATGTCCCGCCGCGCGATCCGAGCGTGGCGAACGTGGCGCCGGGGCCGTGCGGAACGACCGACGGGACGCGCGACGGCGCCCGAGTTCGACGCCGCGCCGACAGCCCGCCCTTCTCTTCGACAAATCGGCGCGCGCGCGCTTGCCGCGCGGGCCGATCGGCCTCATCTGTCGGCCGCGGGCCCGAGACGGCGACCGCGAGCGCGCAGTCGGAAGGAGCGGCGGCATGACCGAGACAGAAGTGGAGCTCGACGCCGGGCGGCGGCCGGGCGACCGGCTTCTGCGCTGGGCGGAGCTGATCCTCCTCTTCGTCGGCGCGCCCTTGGCGATGGCCTATCTCATGGATCCCGGCGACTTCCGCACGGCGCTGCTCGCGATCGCCGTCGTCGGAATCTCGCTGCTAGCGCTGACGCGCGAGTTTCGCTGGCGCAGCCTCTTCGAAGGCAAGGTGCTGGCGCATTGGCCGATCATTCTGGTCTTTTTCGTCGGCTGCTGCGTCTTCATCGGCGGAACGGTGTGGATTGAACGGCCTTGGGCCTTCTTCGACTTTCCGCAGAACAACACGAATATCTGGCTCTTCGTGATGGTCGCCTATCCGATCTTTCTGGTGACGCCGCAGGAGCTGGTGTTTCGGGCGCTGTTCTTTAATCGCTACGGCCATTTGTTCGGCAACAAATGGGTCGCGATTTTCGTCAACAGCCTGCTGTTCGGGCTGGCGCATCTTTTCTACTGGAACTGGCCGGCTGTGGTCCTCACCTTTATCGGCAATTTCCTGATCGCCTACGCCTATGTCGAGAAACGCTCGTTCCCGCTCGCCTGGACGCTGCATGCGATCAGCGGCCAGCTCGTCTTTACCATCGGGCTCGGGACCTATTTCTACCATGGCGCGATCCCTGGCTGACGGAGACGGACGATGTGGGAGAAGGTCTACGCCGGCTATTGCGAGCGCCAGGGCGATCCGAGTTTCTGGGCCGAGCCGATCAACGCGATCTCGAACGGCGGCTTCGTCGTCGCCGGCGCGTGGCTCGTCTCGCTGCTCCTGCGCGACGCCGACAAGGGCGCTCGACCGCGTGATCCGCTGTCCTGGATCCTCGTCGCGCTGATCGTCGCCATCGGGATCGGCAGCTTTCTCTTTCACACGCTCGCCGTGCGCTGGTCCTTGTTGGCCGACGTCATTCCGATCGCGCTCTTCATGCTCGCGGGCGTCTTCGCGATCGGCCGGCGGTGCATGCAATGGCCGCTCTGGGCGGCGTGGGCGGCGGTTTTCGGGTTCATCGGGCTGCGTTTCGGCAGCTCGGCGCTCGGCAACGTGGTTCTCGCGCCGGCGGAAGGCCAGCTGCAGACGGCGTGGCAGGACGCGCTCGGCGGCGTCTTCGGCTACGGGCCGGCGCTGATCGTGCTCGCCGTCTCCGCGATCGTCATGCTCGGATTCGCCGACGGCGAGCGCCGGGAGGCGGGCCGCCGGCTTCTCGCGGCGAGCGGCGTCTTCGCCGCGTCGCTTGCGCTCAGAACGATCGACGAGCCGCTTTGCGGCGCGTTCACGGTCAGCGGCGTGCCGATCGGCACGCATTTCCTGTGGCATCTGCTGAACGCGCTGGTGCTCTATCTCACGGCGAGCGCGCTCATCGGTCTGGCGCCCGCCCGCCGGCGCGCGCGCGCGAACGCGGCGGTCGCCGCCGTCTAGCCCCGATAGGGCTCCACATATTGGAGCGCCATGTCCCAAGGGAAGAAGATCCAGGTGTCCTGGCTGACCTCGGTGATGTAGGTGTCGACGACGTGCCGGCCCTTGGGTTTGGCGTAGACGGTCGCGAAATGCGCCTTCGGATAGAGGCCGCGCACCACCTCGAGCGTGCGGCCGGTGTCGACGAGATCGTCGACGACGATCACGCCCGCGCCGTCGCCCATCAGCTCGGGATCGGGCGCCTTCAGCACCTGCGCCTCGGTCTGGGACTGGTGGTCGTAGGATTTGATGGCGATGCAGTCGACCATGCGGATGTTGAGCTCGCGCGCGACGATGCAGGCCGGCGGCATGCCGCCGCGCGTCACCGCGATGACGGCGCGCCAGCCGCCGTCGGGCTCCGGCCCCTGATGGTCGAGCCGCCAAGCGAGCGCGCGGCTGTCGCGATGGAGCTGGTCCCAGGAGACGTGAAAGCCCTTTTCATGGGGCAGGCGGTCGGGCGAAGGACGGTCGTTCATGAGCGGTCTTTCGTGATCGGTCGTCGCGGCCGCGCCGTTCCGAGCGGGCGGCTGCGTTAAGCGCTTCTCATCGCGTCTTCGCGCCGGAAGGGCAAGGCCGCTCGACGCGCGCGCGAGACGAGCCGGCGCGCCGCCGCGTCTCGACAAGCGCCGCCGCCCGCGCCAAAGAGACCTCCGGATCCAACTCGGAAGGTTTTCAGATGTCGTCTCACGCGCCCAAGAAGGTCGTGCTCGCCTATTCCGGCGGTCTCGACACCTCGATCATCCTCAAATGGCTGCAGGTCGAGCGCGGCTGCGAAGTCGTGACCTTCACCGCCGATCTCGGCCAGGGCG
>CAZPTD010000156.1:0-9758 GCA_964588915.1 uncultured Neomegalonema sp.
GCCAACCGGCTCGAGGCGGCGTCGGGACGGCTGACGGGCCGCGTGCGCGAGCCGATCCTCGGCCGCGCCGCCAAGCGCGCGGCGCTCGAGGCCTCCGCGGCGGAGCTCGGCGTCTCGCCGGCGGAGGCGATCGTCGTCGGCGACGGCGCCAACGATCTCGCCATGGTCCGCGCCGCCGGGCTCGGGGTCGCCTATCGCGCCAAGCCGGTGCTCGCCGACGCGGCCGACGCGCGGCTCGACCGCTCCGATCTGACCGCGCTCCTGCATCTGCAGGGCGTGCGCGCCGAAGACTTCGCGGCTGAATGACGCTCGGCCGTCGGTAGCGCGGGTTACACATTTTCGGGAAGCCAGGTCGCTCTCGGTCCATTCCGGAGTACTCTCGCGCGGGACGAGACAGGATCTGAGGACTTTCGAATGCATTATCATAGACGGCCAAGCTGGCGGTTGCCGGACAGCGCGGCGACGCCGGAGCATGTTTTTTGGAACCGGCGCGCTTTTCTGACCGGCGCCGTCGGCCTCGCGGGCGCGGCCGCCGCGACGCCCTTCCGCGCCGCGGCGCAGAGCGCGGGCGGCCTCGAGCCCGGCGCCGCCTTCGAGCCGCGACCGGCCGTGAATCCGGCCTACGCCGACGCCGGCCGCGCCGTAACGGACGAAGGCGTGAACTCGACCTTCAACAACTTCTTCGAGTTCGCCGCCCATAAGCGCATCTACCGCCTCGCCGAGCGGCTCGACACGACCGGCTGGAAGATCGCCGTCGACGGCCTTTGCGAGAACCCGTTCGAGATCGGGATGGAGGATCTTCTCGCGCGCGTCTCTCTCGAAGAGCGCGTCGTGCGCCATCGCTGCGTCGAGGCCTGGTCGATGGTCGCGCCCTGGATCGGCTTTCAGTTCTCCGAGATCATGCGGATGGCGGCGCCGCTCGGCTCGGCCAAGTACGTGCGGTTCGAGACCTTCTACGATCCCGAGGTCGCGCCCGGGCAACGCGAGCCCTATTACAGCTGGCCCTATATCGAGGGTCTGACGATGGAGGAGGCGGCGAACGAGCTCACCTTCGCCGTCGTCGGCGCCTACGGCAAGGTGCTGCCGCGGCCGTTCGGCGCGCCGATCCGGATCCATCTGCCGTGGAAGTTCGGCTTCAAGTCGATCAAGTCGATCGTGCGCGTCAGCTTCACCGAAGAGCGGCCGGTCAGTTTCTGGGAAGAGGCGCAGTCGAGCGAATACGGCTTCTGGGCGAATGTGAACCCGGAAGTGCCGCATCCGCGTTGGAGCCAAGCGTCGGAGGAAGTGCTCGGCACGGGCGAGCGCGTGCCGACGCAGCTCTACAACGGCTATGGCGAGCAGGTCGCGCATCTCTACGCCGGTCTCGAGGACGAGCTCGGCGTCTGGCTCTGGCGCTAAGCGTCCGCGACGATCGATTCGCGCTGCAGGCCCGAGACGCCGACGAGGCGTTTCGGGCTTTTTCGTCTTCGCCTTTCGCCCGGCGCCCAAACGCTGCGCAGGTGAAAAAAATGCCGGGCGCGAGGCCCGGCAAGTCAGACAGGGAGGAAATGACAACGGGCCTAGATCGCCAAGATGGCGGAACAGCGCCGATGTCCAGAACATTAGTGCACAGGGCGCCGCGAATGCACAATGCTTTTTTTGCGATGCGAAAGTTCAATTTAGCGATGCGTTGCCGTTTGGTCTGCATGGTGACTCGTTAAGAATCAGTAAGTTATGAGACCCGGCCGTCTCGATTTCGCTGCGCCGCCCGTCTTGCGCATGGCTGCTATGCGCAATCTGCATGTCAATGAGGCTTCCCTAGCGTAATGCTGTGAATTTAGGCGCCATTGCGACGGCGGCGGCTGCAGAAGCGCCGGCGCCGCGAAAAATGCTATCGATATCAATCGTATCGCCGCGGCAATTGCGGCGTCAGGCCGACGGCGGAGTCGACGCCTGAAAGATCGCGATCTGCTCCAGCATGAACTCGCGGAACAGCGCGATCCGCTTCGAGCCGCGCAGCTCCTCCGGATAGACGAGATAGACCGTGTAATGCGGGCTCTCGAGATCGCGCACGACATGGACGAGCCCGCCGGTCTCGTGAACCATGTAGGTCGGCAGCGCGGCGACGCCGAGATCGTTGCGCGCCGCCTGCAGCACGCCGTAGTAATTGTTGACCGTGATATGCGCGCGGCGCCGCGGCAGCCGCGCGTAGATCCACTCCATCTCGGTGACCGGCTGCGGCGCTTCGGGGCTGTAGGTGATCAGTCGATGCGCGTCGAGCTCCGCCAGGGTCTGCGGCGCGCCGTGCTTCTCGATATAGCCGGCGCTCGCATAGAGCCGGATGCACACGTCGAGCAACGGCCGCCGGATCACCTCGGCCTGGTTCGGCTCGCGCATGCGAATCGCGATGTCGGCCTCGCGCATCGGCAGGTCCAAGACCGAGTCGTCGAGAATGAGGTCGACATTGAGGTCCAGCGCGCTTTCGAGGAAGCGGTTCAGGCGCGGCGCCAGCCAAAGCGTGCCGAAGCCGACCGTCGTGGTGATCTTGAGCTCGCCGGCCATCTCGTCGCGCGAATCGCGCATCCGCGCCAGCGCCGCCGTGACCTGGCCGTTCATCTGCTTGGTCGCGGCGTAGAGATGCTCGCCCTCGGCCGTGAGGATGAGGCCGCGCGGATGCCGGTGAAAGAGCGGCGCCTCGAGATCCTCCTCGAGCGCGCGGATCTGACGGCTCACCGCCGACTGGCTGAGGCGCAGCACCTCGCCGGCCTGCGTCAGGCTGCCCGCGTCGGCGACGATGTGAAAAATGCGCAGCTTGTCCCAGTCCATCTCGGCGCTCCTTTCTCGGCGATCGCCGCCGGCGCGCCGGCGCCGCAGCGCCGTCTTCGTCCAATGTTGCGCTGCAATATGAGGCGTCGGCGCCGCCTTCGCCAGATGCGCGCCGCGAAGGAGGCGGAAAAATTCGCGAGAGTGGCGCTCGCGGACGCCGCTCTTCAACCGTTCGGCGTCGCGCGACGTCGGGCCGGCCGTCGACGGCGACGCCGGTTCAGAACCAGCTGACGATGATGTCGCTGGCGGCGCCGAGATAGCGCCCTTCGGAGAGCTTGCACGACGCGCGCGCGGAGCGCGCGTCCGAATTGCGCGGATCGAGCGAGAGCCCGGCGTCGTAGTCGCGGATCGCCGCCTCGCATTGGCCGAGGCGCCGGAGGACGTCGGCGCGGGCGAAGCGGAGCCGGGCGTCCTGCGGCCGCTCCTGGATGGCGCGGTCGAGATCCTCGCGCGCCGCGTCGAGGTCGCCGCGCATGATCCGCACGGCGGCGCGGTCGACGATGCTTTCGAAATCGCCGGAAAGTTCGATCGATCGGTCGAGCGCGACCTCGGCCTGGGCGAGCGCGTCGCCCGGCTCGAAGAGCGCGGCGTCTCCGTCGCCGCCGGTGCGCGCGACGGTGATCCAGCGTTCGCTCGCGAGCCGAGTGACCACCGGCGCCGGCGCGCCGAGCCGGTTGGCGCGGTTGAGCGCCGCGCGCGCGGGCTCGGTCTCGCCGCGTCCGATATGCGCCTCCGCCTCGAGAAGCGGTCCCGCGGGGCTCCGCGGCGCGCGGGCGCCGAGCCGCTGCGCCAGGGCGAGCGCGTCGTCATAGCGCCTGAGGCGGATGAGCGCCGCGCCGGCGAAGCGCATCGCCTCGGCGTCGCGGGGCGCGGCGTCGAGATGCGCGTCGAGCTCGCGCAGCGCGTCGAGCGGTCGGTCGAGGGCGAGCAGGGTCGCGGCGCGAGCGCGGGAAGCGGCCGGATCGCCTTGCGCCAGCGCTTCGGCGCGACTCGCCGCCGCGAGCGCCGCGTCCGGCAAGCCGGCGATGACCGACGCGCGCGCCAGCCCGTAATGGATCTCGGCGTCGTTCGGCGCCAGCTCCGCCGCCGTCTCCAGATCTTCGAGCGCGCCGGCGACGTCGTCGAGCCGCAGACGCGCGAGCGCGCGGTTGTAATAGGCGTCGGCGTCGCCGGGCGCGAGGCTGATCGCGAGGTCGAAATCGGCGCGGGCGCCGTCGAAATTCGCGCCCAAGAGTCGCGCGCGGCCGCGCTGGAAGAGCGCCGCCGCGCCGAGCGTCCGGTTGTCGCCGACGATCGCGATCAGCCGGTCGAGAAGCGGCTCGGCTTCGGCGCTCTGGCCTTGGTCCAGGAGCGCGACCGCCGCGCCGTAGAGCGCTGCGGTGTTGTCGGGCTGGAGAGCGAGCGCGGTCAAGAAGTCCTCGAGCGCCGCCGCCGCCGCGCCGTTCTCGAGCAGCATCGCGCCGCGATCGATGGCGACGCGCGGCTCGCGGCCGCCGATGATCTCGAAGGCGCGATTGTAGTCCTGAAGCGCGTCGAGGGTCCGCCCGAGCTTCTCGCGCGTCCAGCCGCGGTAATAGGCGGCGTAGCCGTCCTGCGGGTTCTTCTCGAGCGCGAGGCCGTAGGCGCGCTCCGCAGCGGCGTAGTCGCGCAGCCCGTAGGCCGCGTTGCCGATGGCGCGATAGACGGACGGATCGGGGCTCGGCGCTTCGAGGGCCGATTGATACGCCGCGAGCGCGCCGAGAAGGTCGCCGCGGGCGTAGCGGGCGTCGCCGAGGCGCTGATAGACCACCGAGAGCGTGAGGCCGGCGTCGATCGCCGCTAGGATGTCGGCCTCGGCGGCGTCGAGCTCGCCGAGATGGTAGCGGGCGATGGCGCGATAGAAGAGCGCCGACGGATCGGACGGGTTGTCCGCCAGCAGAGAATCGTAGACCGCGATGGCTTCCGGCATGCGGCCGAGCTCGTCGAGCGCTTGCGCGCGCCCGAGCACCGCTTGGCGGTTGTCGGGCGCGTCCGCGAGGACGGCCTCGAAATAGACCAGCGCCTCGCCGGCGCGGTCTTCCTCGAGCGCCATGCGGCCGCGGGTGAGCAGGTCGCCCTCCGCGCCGCTCTCCTGCGCATGCGCCGCGCCGATCGGCGCGGAGAGGCCGGCGGAAAAGGCCGTGGCGCACGCCCAAAGCAACAAGGTCGCGCCGATGAGCGCCGCGCGCCGCCTTCTCGTCCCCTGCGCCGTCCCATTTTCGGACAGCGCGCTGCTCGAATCTGTTGCGTGCATCGACACCCGACATCGCCTCGCTTGCGGAACCGCCCGACGCCGACTCGCGCCGCCCCTGCGGCGGTGGCCGCGGAGCGACGTTATCGCAGCCGTCGGCGGCGGACAATGTCGTCGAGCGCTCGGCGGCGCGCGGTCGCCGAGGGCGCGGCCGCTCAGACGCAGGCGGCGGCGACGCGGTCGATGGCGGCGACGCAGACGGCCGGATCGCTGTGATGGAGCATATGACCGCGTCCTTCGAGGATCGAGAGGCGGGCCGAGGGCAGGAGCCGCGCCGCCGCGACGCCTTGTTCTTCGGCGCAGAGAATCTCGTCCTGGTCGCCGTAGACGAGCTCGACCGGCGGCGCGAAGCGGCGGTAGCGCGGCGTCAAGAGCGCGAGCGCGCCGTTGATCACGCCGAGATCCGACAGCGTCGCCGCCAAGGCGCAACCGGAGGCCGCCGGCGCGATATGCTCGAGATAGCCGCGCGGCGTCGACGCCGGCGCGAAGGCGGTCTCGAAGGTTTGCCTCAGCGCCCGCTCCTTGCCGCCGGCGCGCAGCGCGGTGAGCGCGCGTTCGCGGATCCGCGCGCCGTTCACCAGCGTCCGCGCGAAGCTCCAGGGCGCGACCGCGCCGGCGAGGCTGACGACGCCGTCGGTCGCCTCGGGCGCGTCGGCTCCCCAGGCCATGGCGACGGCGCCGCCCCAGCTGTGGCCGACGACGACCGCTCGGTCGACGCCGAGCTGAACCGCGGCCCTGCGCAGGAGCCGCGCCTGGACGCTCGGCAGCGCCGCGCTCGGCCCGTGCGGCCGCCCTGAGCGGCCGAAGCCGGGCCGGTCGAAGGCGAGGACGCGGCGATAGGGATCGAGTCGCGACAGGAAGTCGAAGGTCCAATCGCGATGGTCGAGGCCGGCGCCGTGGATGAGGATGACGGTCGGCGCGACCGCCTTCGATCGCCGCGGGCGCGCCGCGCGCTCGAGCGCGTGGATGCGGAGGCCTTCGACGGTCGTCTCGAGGCGGCGGACGAGCGGAGCGGCGCGCCGCTCCGGCGCGCGCGTTCTCACAGTCGGCCAGCGGGCCGGCGCGGCGGCGCGCCCGGCGTCGGCAAGTGCGCGGTTGGCGGCTGTCACTCTCGAACCCTTTCGCAGGGCGCGCCGCCGAAGAGACGCGCGCGCCGGCGCCGCGAGCGGCGCGACGCCGAGGAGGCGCCGGCGGCCGCCGCGGCCGGTCCGCAAACATGGGCCGTTCTGCTGCGGCGCAATAGAGCCGCCAGCGCGAGGCGGAACGGCGCTCAGCGCAAACCGAATTGCGGCGGATGTGCGGCGAGAGGGCCGGAAAATGGCGAAATTCAGGCCGGACTCCGGGCGAGAACGCGGCCGAGCGCCTCGAAGATCGCTTGCGGCGCGGTATGGTGCGGCATATGGCCCACACCTGCGAGCATCGTCAGGCGCGCCGTCGGCGCCGCGCGCAGGAGCGGCTCGGAATGCACGTCGGGCGGAACGATCGTGTCCGCGTCGCCATGGACGATCTCGATCGGCGCGCGGATCTCGCCGTAGCGCGCGGACTGCGCGCGCAGGAGCGGCTTCAGCTTGCCGACATCGAGGCCGTTGGCGCGGACGGTCGCCGCCCGGAGCGCGAGGCCGACGCCGACATACTCGGCGTAGCCGGCGGGCGCGCTCTCGGGCGCGAAGATCGCCTCGAGCCCGCTCATCGCCTTCTCCTCGGAGACGAGCGCCTCCGCCGCCTCCGCCGCCAACCGTCCGACGACCGGCAGCGACAGCACGTCGTAGTTGAACCCGGCGGTGCCCTTCCAGGGATGGGTCGCGCCGGCGACGTCGAGGACGCCGCGCACCATCTCCGGCGCGTCGAGCGTCCAGGCGAGCGCGCTCGCCGCGCCGAGCGACTGGCCGACGAGCACGACGCGCGTCACGCCGCGGCGGGCGAGGGCGGCGCGCATGATCCGCGCCTGCGCGTCCGGCCGGTAGGCGGCGCCCGGGCCGCGATCGGAATAGCCGAAGCCCGGCCGGTCGATGGCGATGATCCGGCGGCCGGCGCCGGCGGGATGCGCCGCGAGCTGATCGATGAAGCGGAAGGCGAAATCGCGCAGATTGCCGCTCGCGCCGTGGATGAGCACGATCGCCTCGGACTCCGCCGGTCCGCAGTCGAGAAGATGCGCGCGGCGCTCGGCGCCGTCGATCGACGCCGTCTCGAAAACGCCGATCGGCGGATAGCGCGCCTCGTAGCGGGCGGCGCGGCCGCTGGGCGCCGACGCCTGCTCGGGCGACGTTTGGTCGTCGATCGTGTTCATTTATCAGCCTTATTTACACGCTAAGTCTTGCATTGGCGTCGCGTCGCCGGATCGAGTTCGCGCGGGCCTAGCCGAAAAATTGCGCGCGCCTCTGATTTCTTCAAGCTGCGTCGACGGCATTAGGGACGCTTGCAAGATTGCGGCGTAAACTTTGCTGGGTAACCCTCGCAGGATTGGCCTTGCCGGGGAAAGTAAGCGTTGACGCCGCCGCTTCGGCGCGCGTCGGCTAGGAAACAGGTCTGGAGAGCGAGATGGACGCATCTCATCCGCGAGACGCCGGGTCGGGCGAGCCGGGATCGACCGCGCCGGTCGGCGGCGCGACCGACGACCTCGGCGAGATCGGACTGATCTCGGGCGCGGCCGCGCCGCTCTGGGCGGCGGCGCTCTTCGCCGAGAGGCTGCGCCGCGACGAAAAGGCGCGCTCGGCCGAGGGGCTGATCTCCGGCGTCGGCGACGGCGCCTTCGGTCGGCTGGCCGCCGCCGCCTTCGGGGCGAGCGCGGGGCTCGAGCGCGCCGGCGTCGGCTTCGAGCCGGTCCTCGACGCCGAGGTCGCGGCCGCCGTTCATGTCGGCGCGCACAAAGCGGGGCGCGGCGTCTTCAGCGTCTTCTACGGCTCGGCCTCGGGCTTGATGCGCGGCGGCGCGACGGCGCTGCGCAAGGCGCGCCGATCCGGGGCGCCGGGCGGCGCGCTCGCGGTGGCGGTCGACGACGCCGGTTCGGGCGCCGGCGGCGCGATCGAGGCGCTCAGGCTCGTCGGCGCGCCGAGCCTGCATCCGTCGACGCCGGTCGAGGCGGCGGCCGCCTGTCTCGCCGGGCTCGAGGGCGCGCGCGCAGCCGGCGATTGGGCGTCGGTCGCGCTGCCGCTCGCGGTCGCGGAGGCGACGGCGCATCACGCCGACGCCGGCGCCGCGCTCGCGCGGGCCGCCGCCGCCTGGCCGCAGGACCGGCGCGTCTATGGCGACGGCTCGGCCCGGATCGGCGTCGTCGCGCTCGGCGGCGGCTGGGCGGCGCTCGACCGCGCGCTGGCGCTCATCGGTCTCGACGCGGCGGGCGCGGCGGCGGTCGGCCTCTCCGCCTATCGGGTGATGCGCACCGAGCCGATCGACGCCGCCGCCCTCCGGCGCTACGCCGACGGGCTCGAGACGCTTCTCGTCGTCGAGCCGGCCTCCGGCCTCGTCGACGCCGCGCGGGCGGCGCTCTACGGACAGGCCGCGGCGCCCGAGATCGAGCGTCTCGCCGCGCAAGACGGCCCCGAGGGCGAGCCGCTCGCCGCCGAGGCGTTGGCCGCGGCGCTGGCGCGCCGCCTCGCCGCGCAGCCGGAGATCGACGAGGACCGCGCCGCGGCGCTCCTCGCCGAGGCCGACGCCCTCGCGCACCGCCGCCGGGCGGCCCTGACGGGCGCCGCGGCCATACTCCCGCGCGCCGGGTCGGAAACGGCGGAATGGATCGGCGCGGCCCGCTATTCGGCCGAAGGTCGGCGCATGATCCGTCTCGACGGCTGCGATCTCGAGACGGGCGGGCTCGAGGCGATCCGCGCCGCGGCGCGGGCGGGCGCGCCGGCGAGCTTTCTCGTCGCCTGGCGAGCAGCGCCGCTCTGGATGCAGCCGCCGCGGCCCGAAGAGGACGCGCTCGAAGAGAGCGCCGCGTCCGAGGATCCGTTCGCGCCCTCGCGCCTCGCGGCGCGGCTCTTGGCGACCGGCGTCGATCGTCTCGGCGTCCTCGCCGATCCGGACCGCCCGATCGACCGGCGCGTGCTGCCGTCCGCCGCCAAGATCGAGCGCGAGGGCGATCTCGACCGGCTCGAGGCCGAACTCGCCGCCGAGGAAGGCGTCGCCGCCATCCTCGATCTCAGAGCCTATGACGGTCCCGAGGCGCTCCGGCGCTTCGTGATCGGGCGCGAGGCGACGGTCTCGGCGATCAATCCGGCGATCTGCGACGGCTGCGGCGATTGCGACCGGGCCGGCGCGGGCGGGACCGGGCCGCGGGCGGTCCTGCGCAAGATCGCGACCGAGACGGGCGACGCGCGCCGCCTCGATTTCGCGTCCGCCGGCGTCGACGCCGCGCGCATTCCGGGCTCCTGCCCGGCCTTTATCGGCGCTGCGGACGCGCGGCGCCGGCCGATGCGGGTTCCGCCGCCGCCGCCGGCGCCCAAGACGGAATTCGGTCCGGGACGGGCGTCGGCCGCGATCGGCTTCGCCGGCGGCCCGGAGGCGGCGCAGACCGCGCGCATCCTCGCCTCGGCCGCGCGCCGCGAAGGACGGTCGGTCGGGCTCTGGGTCGCCTGCGACGGCGCGGGCCCGCTCGCCCTGGCGGCGGTGTGCCGGATCGACGCCGGCGGCGCGTCCGAACGCGCGCTCGCCGCGCCGCCGGGCCGCGGCGAGCTCGACGCGCTCGTCG